>NZ_JBEOYD010000012.1:0-249493 GCF_040296885.1 Streptomyces sp. NPDC001980
CCCCGGAGACTCTCCCCGTCACTGATGGCCGGAGCGAGCGGAACTGCGACCGACCCATGACCGCGAATGGTGGTCGCGGGCCCGGCGGCCGGGGTGCGGGACGGCGGGACGGGTCAGCGGCCCGGCCAGCCGTCCAGGTGGCGGTGGAGGGTGACGTCCTTCTGCGGGTCGCCCTTCGGGGCGTTCGCGACCGCGTCGTGCAGGACGGCGGTGACCTCGGCGGCGAGCCCGTCGGCCTTCGAGCGCAGTTCGCCGGCGGGCAGGGTGGAGCGGGTCAGCGCGTCGAGCCGGTGGTGGATGTCGGCGAGCTTGTCCTGGGTGGCCTTGTCGAAGCGCAGCGCGGTCGGCGTGGAGACCACGAACTGGTAGGCCCCGGCGAGGGTCTGACAGCCCGTGCACTCCTTGTTGGCGGCGTCGCTGAGGTTCACGGCGTTCAGGTGGGTGTGCTCCCCGCCGATCGTGACGATCTGGAAGGAGAGGGCCACCGAGCGGCAGTGGTCGTCCGCCGAACAGCCGGCCGAGACGGCGTTGGCCTGGTTGCGGACGGCGGCGGCGTTCACCGTGCCGAACTGGCGGATCGTGAAGGAGTCCCGGATCTGGGTGTGGTGCCCGCGGTCGGCGTGGCTGAAGACGTGGTCGGAGACGACCGCGGCGTGCGGGGCCGCGGTGGCCGCCTGCGCGGGTACGGCGGTGGCCGCCCCGGCGACCCCGGCGGCGAACAGGCCGATCCGGACGGCCCGCCGGGTGAGTGGACCTGCGGTGGTGCGGGTTTTTCGGTGACTGCTCATGGAGTGCTCCTGTGCTCCTGCGGAAGATGGTTCGGGGCCGCGCGTCAGGACGTGGCCGGGGCCGGGCTCGGCGAGTCGCTGGCCGGCGGCGGGGACGGGCTGGGGGTCGGGGACACCGGGACGCTCTCCGACGGAGTGGGCGTCGGGGACGCCGGCACGCTCTCCGGCGGCGACGACACCGGCTCGGTGACCGGTCCCCCACTGGCCGGCGCCTGCGACTTGGTGGGGCCGCCCTGCCCGGGGCCGCCCGGCACCGAGGCGGAGGGCGACGCCGAGGCGGACGCGCCGCGCGAGGTCTCCGCGGCCGAGGGCCCGGCGCTCGCTCCGGCCGGGCCGGCCGGTCCGCCGGACACCGTGTCCGAAGGGGCCCCGGAGTCCTCCGGCCGGTCCGGGGTCGAGGCCTGCCGGGCCGGCGGCGGTAGCTCGGTCGGCACCCCCGGCTGGAGGATCGGTGCGATCGGCGGCTGCTTGGGCAGCGGCTTCGGGGTCACCCCGGACATCCAGGCGTAGCTGAGTCCGGTGAGCCCGGCGAGGGCGAGGGCGCAGATCGCCAGCCGGAGCTTCGGCCGGCCCGCCGTGGAGCGCTGCGCGGCCCGGAAGATCCGGCCGCCGATCTTCACGGACAGGTAGACGACACCGGCCATCGGGCACAGCAGCATCACGCAGCCGATCGTCCCGACCAGCCCCTCGACCACCTGGCCGTGCACGAACGCGCCGCCGGTGCCGAGGAGTTGCTCGGTCAGCGAGCGGGTCATCGTGGTGAGGATGCGCGGCAGGTTCCACAGCGCGTACCCGAGTTCGCCGATGATCAGCGGGACCATCGTCAGCACCCAGGTGGCGACGATGGCTCGCGCCGACTTCTTCAGCCCGGCGACCTCCTGACGGGCCCGGTCCCCCCTCGGCCCCGGTACCAGGCCCAGCAGGATCGGCTTGATCTTGCCGTACAGGTCCGGGACCCCGGCCAGGTCGCCGAGGATGTAGTAGCCGTCCAGCCGTACGGCCGGCATCAGCTGTTCCATGATCTCGAAGTGCCCGAGATACACCGTGGCCAGGAAGAACTGGGCCCCGGTGGCGAAGTAGGCGCCGGCCATGGCCAGCATGAAGACGACGTTGAAGTAGACGCCGCCCAGGTCGGTGCGGAGCCGGCCGGCCCGCCCGATCCGGTAGACGTCGGTGACGTCGGTGTACATCGAGGGCCAGATGAGGAAGAGCCCGCACCCGATGCAGCCGGGCCGGGCTCCTCCGTATCTGCACGCGGAGGCGTGTCCGAACTCGTGGAAGACGAGGGAGGCCACGGTGAGCACGAAGACGACGAGGATCAGGACCGGCTGGTCGAGCACCTCCAGGACGGGCTCGATCGCCCCGAAGAACCCGAACAGCCAGACGTCCATGGCGACGGCCGAGCCCAGCACCAGCGCGACCACGGCCGGCCGGTGCAGCCACGCCAGCGAGCGGGCGATCCGCGCCGTACGCCGCTCGTTGAAGATCACCCGGTGGCCCTTGAGGGCGAGCAGCAGGTCGGAGCGCGGGGCGTCGACCTCGTCGTCCTCCTGGCCCTCCGGGACCGTCACCCCCAGCGGTTCCAGCTTCTTCTCGACGAGGTAGCGGATGTTCTCCCCGCTGACCTCGCGTCCGAAGCGGGCGCTGACCCGGTGGGCGATGGCCTCGGCATCGCGGACGCCGTCGACCGACGACGCCACCAGGTACAGCAGCCTGGACAGCTGCACGACCTGCCCGTCCCCCCGACGGGCGATGTACTTGGGCTCGGTGAATCCCGACCCCTGGTACTCACCGTGCAGCCGCAGCCCCGCGCTGAGCCTCGGGACCGGCGACGGCGGGTCGACCACCGGCAGGTTGCCCGTCGCCACCTGCTCGTAGGTCACCGGCCAGCCGCCGGGTCCGGGCACCGGGCCCGTGTCGTAGAGTGCGGCGGCTCCGTCCCCGAGCACCGTCATGTGTGGTCTCCCCCCGGATCCCCATGGTGTTCCCCCCGAATGGCCGGGAGCGCCACCGCCGGGGCGACGGCGGTGGCGCTCCTGGGGACTACTGGGTGACGCTGATCGTCTGCGCGGCCGACGACTCGGCGGACGACCAGGCGGAGTGGTCGTTCAGCGCGGCGGACTGGTTGGACGCCTCGATGTTCGCGACGTGCTTGGTGACGTTGACCGTCTTGCCGAAGCTGAACTTCAGGCGGCCGAGGGCCTCACGGCCCGGGAGCAGCTCGGCGGACTCGTTCTCCAGCTCGTTCATGTCCATGCTCATGACGGATGTCCCTTCGTTTCGTGTGCGGTGAGGTTGAGGTCGATCTCGGTGCCGGCGCCGTGCGCCAGGGCGGTACTACTGGTGGACGCTGATGGTCTGACCGGCGCCGGAGTCGGCCACCGACCACGACGAGTGGTCGTTCAGCGCGGCGGACTGGTTGGACGCGTCGATGTTCGCGATGTGCTTGGTGACGTTGACCGTCTTGCCGAAGCCGAACTTCAGCCGGCCCAGGGCCTCACGGCCCGGCAGCAGCTCCGCGGACTCGGCCTCGAGCTCATGGGCATCCATCATGATCTTTTCCCCCTCAGGGATAGACATTTCCGATCGGATCGAGTCAGGTTCCCCCCGGACTCTGTCCAATCTGGTCGGACGTGCTGTCCAACGAGATTGGACACTACGGGCTCGGGAACCCGCCGCGCAACCCCTTCGGAAAATCACCCTCTCGGCCGATCGCCTACCCGCCCGTAGAATCGGCCCCGACATGGCAGGACCCCGCAGGCGGCGAGCAGGAAGTGACGGTCAGTGGCCAACGCACTGCAGCAGTTGATCCGTGAGCACCTCGACCGCAAGGGCTGGTCCTACGGCGACGTGGCACGGCGCGGCGGCATCCCCCGCTCCACCGTGCACCACCTGGCCACCACCGACCGCGTGGTCCGCATGCCCCAGGCGACCACCCTGGAGGGCCTGGCCAAGGGGCTGGAGCTCCCGCTGGAGGCGGTGCGCCGCGCCGCCGCCGAGGCCTGCGGCATCCACGTGTACGACACCTCGCCGGCCGCGGACCCGAACGGAGCCACCGGCCCCGCCGACCCCGAGGTCGCGCTGCTCATCGCCAGCGTCCAGAAACTGTCGGCCGACGACCGCCGGCATGTCACCGCGCTTGTCGAGTCGCTGCTGGACCGCGCCCCCCGGGAGAAGTGAGCGCCGCCGGACCGCTCCCGGACACTCTTCGTCAAGTCGGAAAAAGAATCCAACTCCGCACGAAAGCGTCAAGATCCGCCGCTAGTCTCTGCCTCACTGCCCGGGAAACGCGAGAGCCGCACGACCACGGGCTCTCAGGGGGACATGTGTTGTTCGTGCACGGCGGACCGGCGACGGCCGTGGTCCGCAAACCCGACGGCGAGTCCGTCGTCCTGCTGTCCGGGGAACTGCCCGAGGTGCTGACCGACGCCTCCGTCACCGAGCTCCTGGACCTGGCCGCCGCCATCCTGGACCCAGGCGAACTCGCCCTCTTCGAGGAGTGCCTGCACACCCTGCGCCACAACGGCATGCGCGCGGGCCGCCGCGTCGAGGTCGACGGCGCCGTTCTGACCGTCTACGAAGGGTGAACCGGCACCCAAGGGTGAACCGGCGCCGAAGGGTGAGCAGGCGCCGAAGGTGAGCCGGCGCCACTCACGAGAGGTGCGGGAAGTGCCCGGAACCGGACTTGAACCGGTACGCCCGCGAGGGGCAGCGAGGTTTAAGCTCGCCGTGTCTGCATTCCACCATCCGGGCAGGCCATGGGCTCCGCTACGAGGTTCCGACCCTATCGGGAGGTGTCCCCCGAACAGCGGACGGGCGACCCGATGTTGTCTTATTTTATTGACGTCTGAGGGAGCATCAGCACCCGGAACGAGCCATCCGCACTTGCCAATAGCGTTACGCGCGGTGGGTGCACGCGTACACGGAATGACGGAATTTCACCGTCCGAACAAGGGGGCTCCACCTGTTCTCGACGACCGGGAGCGCCCGGTTCCGGATCCGGGTCTCGGGGTTCGGTGTCATCCCCAGGTATGACCCGGCACCCCGCCGGTCCCCCCTTGGTCGCCCCCCGGAACCGGAACTGCGGCTGACTACACGGGCCGGTTCGGCCGAGACGATGGTGCGGTCCCCATGAAAGCCGTCGTCCCGACAGGAGCGCCCTTCCGTGTCCACCACACCCATCGCCGACCGGCGGACCACTTCCGTGGCCGCACGTGCCACGGACCTCTCGAAGATCTACGGCCAGGGTGAGACCCAGGTGGTCGCCCTGGACCGGGTCACCGTCGAGTTCCGGCAGGCCGAGTTCACCGCGATCATGGGGCCGTCCGGCTCCGGCAAGTCCACGCTGATGCACTGCGTGGCCGGCCTCGACACCTTCTCCTCCGGTTCTGTGCGGATCGGCGACACCGAGCTGGGCTCCCTGAAGGACAAGCAGCTGACCAAGCTGCGCCGGGACAAGATCGGGTTCATCTTCCAGGCGTTCAACCTGCTGCCGACGCTGACCGCGCTGGAGAACATCACCCTCCCGATGGACATCGCGGGTCGGAAACCGGACAAGCAGTGGCTGGACAGCGTGATCGAGATGGTCGGCCTCCGGGACCGGCTCGGCCACCGCCCCTCGCAGCTCTCCGGCGGCCAGCAGCAGCGCGTCGCCGTGGCCCGTGCCCTCGCCTCCCGGCCGGAGATCATCTTCGGCGACGAGCCGACCGGAAACCTCGACTCCCGCTCCGGCGCCGAGGTACTGGGCTTCCTGCGCAACTCGGTGCGGGAGCTGGGCCAGACCGTCGTCATGGTCACCCACGACCCGGTGGCGGCGTCGTACGCCGACCGCGTGGTCTTCCTGGCCGACGGTCGGATCGTCGACGAGATGTACCGGCCGACGGCCGAGGGCGTCCTCGACTTCATGAAGCAGTTCGACGCGAAGGGCCGTACCAGCTGATGTTCCGCACCGCGCTGCGCAACGTCCTCGCGCACAAGGCCCGGCTGCTGATGACCGTGCTCGCCGTCATGCTCGGCGTCGCGTTCGTCTCCGGCACCCTGGTCTTCACCAACACCATCTCGGACGCCTACCAGAACAGCTCCGCCAAGGGCTTCGAGGGCGTCGACGTGGCCGTCCAGGCCAGGCACCAGGACTCCGAGGGCGACAAGGTCGGCAAGACGCCCGACCTCACCCAGGCCGTGCTCGACAAGGCGGCGAAGGTCCCCGGGGCCGCCTCCGCCACCGGGGTCGTCTCCGGCTTCACCGCGATCGCCGACAAGGACGGCAAGCTGATCGGCGGCGGCTGGCAGTCCGAGGGCGGCAACTACTGGGGCACGAAGGACTCTCGCTACCCGCTCGTCAGCGGCCACGCCCCCAGCGGCAAGGACGAGGTCCTGATCGACTCCAGGACCGCCGAGCGGGCCGGTTACAAGGTCGGCGACACCGTACGCCTCTCCGTCGACGGCCCGGTCCTCACCCCCACCGTCGCCGGCATCTTCACCACCGACGACGGCAACGTCGCGGCCGGCGGCAGCCTCGCCCTGTTCGACACGACGACCGCGCAGCAGCTGTTCGGCAAGAAGGGCGCGTACGACGAGATCGACGTGACCGCGAAGTCCGGCACCGGGCAGGCCGCCCTCAAGTCCCAGCTGGACCGGGCGCTGCCGAAGAAGCTCGTGGAGACCACCACCGGCAAGAAGCTCGCCGACGACCAGGCCGAGGCCATCTCCAGCAGCATGAGCGGTCTGCGCTCGGGCCTGCTGGTCTTCGCCGGCATCGCCCTGTTCGTCGGCACGTTCATCATCGCCAACACCTTCACCATGCTGGTCGCCCAGCGCACCAAGGAGCTGGCCCTGCTGCGCGCGGTGGGCGCCTCCCGCCGCCAGGTGACCCGGTCGGTGCTGATCGAGGCGTTCGTGGTCGGCGTGGTGGCCGGCGTGACCGGTCTGGTCGCCGGTATCGGCATCGGCGCCGGACTGCGCTCGCTGCTGGGCTCGTTCGGCGCGACCGTCCCGGACGGCCCGCTGGTCGTCAGCCCCGGCACGGTGGCCGCCGCCCTCGCGGTCGGCATCGTCATCACCATGCTGGCCGCGTGGCTGCCCGGCCGCCGCGCCGCGAAGATCCCGCCGGTGGCCGCGATGAGCGCCCTGCACGCCGCCCCGACCACCAAGTCGCTGGTGCTGCGCAACACGATCGGCGCCCTGTTCTCGGCGGCGGGCGTGGTGGTGATCCTGGCGGCGACCACGATGAGCGGCAGCGACGGCCAGGCCCCGATGGGCCTCGGCGCGGTCCTGCTCATCATCGGCGTCTTCGTCCTGACCCCGCTGCTGTCCCGTCCGCTGATCGCGGCCGCGGCCCCGCTGCTGCGCGGGTTCGGCGTCTCCGGCAAGCTCGCGCGCCAGAACTCGGTGCGCAACCCGCGCCGTACCGCCGCCACCGCCTCCGCGCTGATGATCGGCCTGACCCTGATCACCGGCATGACGGTGATGGCGGGCAGCCTGCAGAAGTCCATCGACAAGATGGCGAGCTCGGCGATCCGGGCGGACTACATCGTCTCGATGGCCAACGGCAACGCGCTCTCCCCCGACGTCGCGAAGAAGGTCGCGGCCACCGACGGTGTGACCGCCTCCAGCCCGCTCAGCAACGCGGCCTCCCGGATCGACGGCGAGACCGAGCTCCTGACCGGCGTCGACGGCTCGTCGATCGGCAAGCTGACCGACCTCACGACGGACAGCGGCACCTTCCGGGTCGGCGGCTCGGACGTCGCCGTGGACGACGACACCGCCAAGTCGCACGGCTGGAAGGCCGGTTCCGTCTTCACCGTCCACTACGAGGACGGGAAGTCGCAGCGGCTGACGGTCGCCGGGGTCTACGAGGGCAACGAGGTGATCCGCGGGATCATGCTCGACAACACCACCCTCACCCCGCACGAGACCGACCCCGCCGACATGCAGGTCATGGTCAAGACGGCGGACGGCGCGTCGAGCGCGACCAAGGACAGGCTGGAGAAGGCCCTCGGCTCGAACCCGGCGATCAAGGTCCAGGACAAGCAGGACCTGTCCGACTCCATCGCACAGGCGTTCACGCTGATCCTGAACATGGTCTACGGCCTGCTCGCGATGGCGGTGATCGTCGCGGTCCTCGGGGTCATCAACACCCTGGCCATGTCGGTGTTCGAACGCTCCCAGGAGATCGGCATGCTCCGCGCGATCGGCCTGGACCGCAAGGCAGTCAAGCGGATGGTCCGCCTGGAGTCCCTGGTCATCTCGCTCTTCGGCGGCGTGCTGGGCCTCGGCCTGGGCGTGTTCTTCGGCTGGGCGGCCGGTCAGCTGGTCGGCTCGCGGATGCCGACGTACGAACTGGTGCTGCCCTGGGCCAGGATGGCGGTCTTCCTGCTCCTGGCCGGCACGGTCGGCGTCCTGGCGGCCCTGTGGCCGGCTCGCCGCGCGGCGAAGCTGAACGTGCTGGCGGCGATCAAGGCCGAGTAGCGGCCGGCAGGCAGGTACCTACGGCGAAGGGGCCCCGCGGGTGACGCGGGGCCCCTTTCGTACGGGCGTGGGCTCGTCCCTGCGTCGGCTCAGTTCTGCCAGACGCGGGTGCGCAGGGGCAGCCCGGAGGCACCGGACTCCGGGGTCCGGACGGCCAGCACCTGGTTGACGCCGATGCGGTTGCGCTCGAAGGCGAGGGCGGAGGCGGCCATGTAGAGCCGCCAGACGCGGGCCCGGCCGGGGCTGGTCAGCCGTATGGCGCGCGGCCACTCGGCCTCCAGGTTGGCCACCCACCGGCGCAGCGTCTGGGCGTAGTGCTCGCGGATCGACTCCACGTCCCGCACCTCGAACCCGGCCAGCTCCAGCTGGGTGACGGTGGTGCCGATCGGGGCGAGCTCGCCGTCCGGGAAGACGTAGGCGTCGATGAACTCGTCGACGCTGTAGGCCGACTCGTCGCGCTGCGGCCGCCGCGCGATCTGGTGGTTGAGCAGCCGCCCGCCGGGCTTGAGGAGCCCGTACAGTTCCCGCGCGTACTCCAGGTACCGTTCGGCCCCCACGTGCTCCGCCATCCCGATCGACGAGATCGCGTCGTACGGCCCGTCCCTGACGTCCCGGTAGTCCTGGACCCTGATCTCCACCCGGTCCGTCAGACCCTCGTCCGCGACCCGTTTACGGGCGAACGCGGCCTGCTCCTGGGAGAGGGTGACCCCGACGACGCTGACGCCGTGCTCGCGGGCCGCGTGGATCGCCATGGAGCCCCAGCCGCAGCCGACGTCGAGCAGCCGCTGACCGGGTCTCAGGCCGAGCTTGGCGCAGACGAGTTCGAGCTTGTCGCGCTGGGCGGTCTCCAGGGTGCTGTCGTCCTCCCAGTAGGCGCACGAGTACACCATCGACGGCCCGAGGACGATTCCGTAGAAGTCGTTCCCCACGTCGTAGTGGTGGCTGATGGCCTGTCTGTCGCTGCGGCGGGTGTGCAGATGGCCCCGTCTGCGCACCTCCTCGCGGGGCGGGGCGGGCGGGACGGGCGGCCCGGCGAGCTTCACCAGCTCCCGGACGGCGGCCCGCACGGCGGGGTCGCGCAGCGCCTGCGCGAGGGTACGGCCGTCCTCGCCGCGCTCCCAGATCAGCCCGGACATCACCGCGAGGACGCCGTAGAGGTCGTCCTCGATGTCCAGGTCGCCGGCGACCCAGGCGCGGGCCAGGCCCAGTTCGCCCGGCTTGAACAACATGCGGCGCAGGGCGCGGCGGTTGCGCACGACGAGCGTCGGCGCGCCCGGCGGCCCGGCCTCCGATCCGTCCCAGGCCCGCAGGCGTACCGGGAGCGGGGCTCCCAGCACCTGCTCGGCAACACTCCTCAGCCGCGACGCGGCGTCGGCCATGGCGCACACCTCCAAGACAGCGATCCCGGATGCCGGTTACCACGTAAACACCGTGAGGGCAGCAGCGCAGTCCCGCAAAGGAGTTACGGCTGGGCAAAAAAGATGTAGCCAGCATGTAATTGCGCCGGCTTCCGGGAACGCCGAAGGGCCTCCCGCACCACGGATGGCGGGAGGCCCTTCGGATGGTTCAGCGACCGGTGACCGGGGTCAGGAGGCCTTGGCCTTCTCCTCGGTCTTCGGGGCGGCGACCGGCGCGGGCTTGGCTGCCTCGTAGAACTCCTCGCGGGGGTTCTCCATGGCACCCAGGGACACGACCTCGCGCTTGAGGAACATGCCGAGCGTCCAGTCGGCGAAGATGCGGATCTTGCGGTTCCAGGTCGGCATCGCCAGACCGTGGTAGCCACGGTGCATGTACCAGGCGAGACGGCCCTTGACCTTGATCTTCGTCTTGCCCAGGACGATCATCGCGACGCCCTTGTGCAGACCCAGACCGGCGACCGCGCCCTTGTTGGCGTGGCTGTACTCCTTCTGCGGGAAGCCCCGCATGCCGGAGACCACGTTGTCGCCGAGGACCTTGGCCTGACGCAGCGCGTGCTGCGCGTTCGGCGGGCACCAGGCGTTCTCGACGCCGGCCTTGCGGGCGGCGACGTCCGGCACCTGGGCGTTGTCGCCCGCGGCCCAGATGTAGTCGGTGCCCTGCACCTGGAGGGTCGGCGCGGTGTCGACGTGACCGCGGGGACCGAGCGGCAGGCCGAAGCGGGACAGCGCCGGGTTCGGCTTGACGCCCGCCGTCCACACGATCGTGTTGGAGTCGACCTCGAGGCCGTTCTTCAGCACCACGTGACCGCCGACGCAGGAGTCCATCGAGGTGGAGAGGTAGATCTCCACACCGCGGCCCTCCAGGTGCTCCTTGCCGTACAGGCCGAGCTTGGGGCCGACCTCGGGCAGGATCTTGTCCGCGGCATCGACGAGGACGAAGCGCATGTCCTCACGGGACACGTTCTTGTAGTACTTGGCGGCGTCGCGGGCCATGTCCTCGACCTCGCCGATGGTCTCCGCGCCCGCGAAGCCACCGCCGATGAAGACGAAGGTGAGCGCCTTGCGGCGGATCTCCTCGTCGGTCGTGGAGTCGGCCTTGTCCAGCTGCTCCAGCACGTGGTTGCGCAGGCCGATGGACTCCTCGATGCCCTTCATGCCGATGCCCTGCTCGGCGAGGCCGGGGATCGGGAAGGTGCGGGAGACCGCGCCGAGCGCGATCACCAGGTAGTCGAAAGGCAGCTCGTACGACTCGCCGACGAGCGGCGCGATCGTGGCGACCTTGCGGTCCTGGTCGATGGTGGTGACCCGGCCGGTGAGGACCTCCGCCTTCGGAAGCACGCGTCGCAGCGGGACGACGACGTGCCGAGGGGAGATGCTGCCGGCGGCGGCTTCGGGGAGGAAGGGCTGGTAGGTCATGTACGACCGGGGGTCGACGACCGTGACGGTCGCCTCGCCGTAGCGCATCTTCTTGAGAATGCGCCGAGCTGCGTACAGGCCTACGTACCCACCGCCTACTACGAGGATCCTGGGACGCTCCGTGGTGCTCATGGCATCGAGTATCCACCCGCCCCAGGGGGGCCGCTCGTGCGCCCCTTCACAAGCTTCCACAGGGGTCGTGCTACACTCCGCCGCCCACGTGACACAGGTCATGGTCATCGGCGGGAACCCACTTCCGATACGACCCGTTGTCAATGCCGCGTGAGCTGCCTCTCCAGGCTTCCGGGGGCACTGTGAGGGCACTCGATGTCACCCTCACGAGCACCTCCCCGAACACCCTCGCAACGCTCTGCTGAGCACGCGCTCGGGCCTGCTGAGCCCCCGAACGGCCCAAGAGCCCCCGCCGGACCCCTCACCTGCACCGAATTCCTTGTGAAGAACTTCACGAAGTTTTCCGACGGGGTGTCGTGGCACGGCGTGTCGCGAGCCGTTCGGGGCGCTCAGCCGTCGATTCGCATGCTCATCCGAGGATCGATCACGCCGACCTGTGGGTCAGGCGACGGACCAGGCGATGCCGTCCAGAATGTCGTGCTCGCTCACCACGACCTCCTCGGCACCCACCCGTTCCATGATCGACTGAAGGACGAGGGCGCCGGCCCCGATGACGTCGACGCGTCCGGGGTGCATGGCGGGCACGGCCGCCCGCTCGGCGTGGGTCGAGCGCAGCAGCCACTCGGTGATCTCCCGGACCCGGGCGTAGGGGATGCGGGAGTGGTGGATGGCGGCGGAGTCGTACTCCGGCAGGTCCTGGTGGATGGCGGAGAGGGTGGTGACCGAGCCGGCGAGGCCGACCAGGGTGTGCGCCTCGCGCAACGGCACGGTCTCCTCGGCGAGATCGAGGGCCCGCTCGATGTCGGCCCACATGGAGGCGATCTCGGCCTCGGTGGGCGGATCGCTGACGTGCCCCTCGTGCACGAGATGCCGCTCGGTCATCCGCACGCACCCGACGTCCACGGACCGCGCGGCCCGCACGTGCGCGTCGCCCACGACGAACTCCGTCGACCCGCCGCCGATGTCCACGACGAGGAACGGCCTGGCGAGGTCGCCGCGCCCGGTCAGCTCCTTCGTCGCCCCCGTGAAGGAGAACTCGGCCTCCTGGTCGCCGGTGATGACCTCCGGCTCGACGCCGAGGATGTCCATCACACCGCGCACGAACTCGTCCCGGTTCTCGGCGTCCCGGGAGGCGGAGGTGGCCACGAACCGCAGCCGCTCGGCGCCGTACTCCTTGATGACCGCCGCGTACTCCCGGCAGGCCGCGAACGTCCGCTGCAGCGCCTCAGGCGCCAGCCGCCCGGTCCGGTCGACGCCCTGCCCGAGCCGCACGATCACCATCCGCCGGTCCAGATCGACGAGCTCCCCCGTCTCGGGGTTCGCGTCGGCGACGAGCAGCCGGATGGAGTTGGTTCCGCAATCGATGGCGGCGACGCGGGTCATGGCGGTGGGTTCCTTACTCATTCAACCGACCGAGTCGGGTGGTGGGTGGGCGAAGGTCTCGGGGGTCCAGGGGGCGGAGCCCCCTGGGACGGTGAGCTGTCCGACGCTCAGTCTCCAGCAGAGGGCACCACACACGCCCCCTTGGCCCACCACTGAGGCAACATGGCGATCGCCTCGTCGCCGAGCGGGTTCACGCCGGGCCCGGCGGCCAGCGAGTGGGCCACCAGGACGTGCAGGCACTTCACCCGGTCCGGCATCCCCCCGGCGCTGGGAAAGCCCGTCAGCTCCTCGATCTCGTCCCGGCGCCGGATGTAGTCCTCGTGCGCGGCCCGGTACGCCGCCGCCAGCTCCGGATCGCTCTCCAGCCGCGCCGTCATCTCCTTCATCACGCCGTTGGCCTCAAGGGTCCCGATGGCGGACGCGGCCTTGGGGCACGTCAGGTAGTACAGCGTCGGGAACGGCGTCCCGTCCGGCAGCCGCGGCGCGGTCTCCACGACGTCCGGCTGCCCGCACGGGCACCGGTGCGCGATCGCCCGCAGCCCGCGCGGCGGCCGCCCGAGCTGCTGCTTGAAGGCCTCGACGTCCGCGTCGGTCGGCTCGGTGCGCGGAGTGGAGGGAGGAGCCGTTTCCATGCCTGTCTTTCTGTTCTGCCGCGCTACTGCGCGCTCCTGCTCACTGGTCGGACGCGTCGGACTTGTCGACGCCGTCCCAGACGTTCGCGTACCAGGGCCGGTCGGCCGCCCCGAGGTAGGCGTGCGCCTGCTTGGCGGCACCGGGGTCGATCACGACGAACCCGGTCTCCCCCGGCATCACGTAGTGCAGCCGCTGCCGGATCTGCTGCTCGGCGTACGCGTCGTCCTGCCACCGCGCCTTGAGGTCCCGCAGCTGCTCGACCCGCTGCCGGGCCTGCTCCTGCTGCCGTTCGAGGTCGGAGATCTCGGCGCGCTGGGAGACGTACTGCCGCATCGGATAGGCGAGCGCGACGACCATCGTGCACAGCACGATCGCGAGCAGCGCGGCGCGGCCGGTGAGCCGGGAGCGGCGGGCCTGGCGCCTGGTCTGGGAGCGGTAGACCCGGGCCGCGGTCTGCTCGCCGAGCAGCTTGAGCCTGGTCGCGGTGGAGAACCGGTCCCGGTCCTTCACGGCCATGTCCCCGCCTCCCTGGTCGCCCTGGTACGTGCGTACGTCCCCGGACACGGTACGGGACCGGGTACGGGGACGTACGTACGACTGGCTAAGCCTTAACCCTGTGAGGCTCAGCCCTTGAAGCGCGGGAAGGCGCTGCGGCCCGCGTACACCGCCGCGTCGTCGAGGATCTCCTCGATGCGCAGCAGCTGGTTGTACTTGGCGACGCGCTCGGAGCGGGCCGGGGCGCCGGTCTTGATCTGGCCGCAGTTGGTGGCGACGGCGAGGTCGGCGATGGTGACGTCCTCGGTCTCGCCGGAGCGGTGCGACATCATGCACTTGAAGCCGTTGCGCTGGGCGAGCTCGACGGCGTCCAGGGTCTCGGTCAGCGAACCGATCTGGTTCACCTTCACCAGCAGGGCGTTGGCGGTGCCCTCCTCGATGCCGCGGGCGAGGCGCTCCGGGTTGGTGACGAACAGGTCGTCGCCGACGATCTGCACCTTGTCGCCGAGCTTGTCGGTGAGGACCTTCCAGCCCGCCCAGTCGTCCTCGAACAGCGGGTCCTCGATGGAGACCAGCGGGTAGGAGGCGACGAGCTCCTCGTAGTACTCGGTCATCTCGGCGGCCGAGCGGGACTTGCCCTCGAACTCGTACTTGCCGTCCTTGTAGAACTCGGACGCGGCGACGTCGAGGGCGAGCGCGATCTGCTCGCCGGGGACGTAACCGGCCTGCTTGATGGCCTCCAGGATGAGGTCGAGCGCGGCGCGGTTCGACTCCAGGTTCGGGGCGAAGCCGCCCTCGTCGCCGAGGCCGGTGGCCAGACCCTTGCCCTTCAGGACCTTCTTCAGGGTGTGGTAGACCTCGGCACCCCAGCGCAGCGCCTCGGAGAAGGACTCCGCGCCGATCGGGGCGATCATGAACTCCTGGATGTCGACGTTGGAGTCCGCGTGCGAGCCGCCGTTGAGGATGTTCATCATCGGGACGGGCAGCAGGTGCGCGTTCGGGCCACCGAGGTAGCGGAACAGCGGCAGGTCGGACGCCTCGGAGGCGGCGTGCGCGACGGCGAGGGAGACGCCGAGGATGGCGTTGGCGCCGAGCGAGCCCTTGTTGTCGGTCGCGTCCAGGTCGAACATGGCCTGGTCGATCAGGCGCTGCTCGGTGGCGTCGTAGCCGACGAGCTCCGGGCCGATCTGCTCGATGACGGCGAGGACGGCCTTCTCGACACCCTTGCCCAGGTAGCGGTTGGGGTCGCCGTCACGGAGCTCGATGGCCTCGAAGGCACCGGTGGAGGCGCCGGACGGGACGGCGGCACGACCCGTGCTGCCGTCGTCGAGGCCGACCTCGACCTCGACCGTGGGGTTGCCTCGGGAGTCCAGGATTTCCCGGGCTACGACGACGTCGATGGACGGCACGAGCATCTCCTTCATGGGATGTGACGCTGGTTGTGCGGGGCGCACGCGGGCCTGGCCGGCCCTTGCTCAGCCTTGCGACTAGAGCCTAACCGTCCCGGGGCCGTCGGCCGGCACGACCGACCGGCCCGTGGACACACAGACGGTACTCATTGTTCACGTGCGGAACAAAGGGGGTCCCGATGAAGAACGGGAGAAGAGCGGGCCAAGAAGCAGGCCAGGAGAGAGGCCAGGGGGACGGCAAAGAGAAACCCCGCCCCGGTGCGTTCGGGGGAAAACGCACCGGAGCGGGGGCCCGTGGGGGACGGGGGTGACCCTCACGTGGTCTCCACTATGGGGACCACGGTTGTGTGGGAGCTGTGGTTCAGCTGGGCGCCGCTTAATACTCAGGGCGGCCGCCCCGCGCCTCGCTTCGCCTTACTTCAGGTGCAACTGCTGGCCCGGGTAGATGAAGTCGGCGTCCTCGACGATGTTCTTGTTCAGCTTGAACAGCGCCTGCCAGCCGCCCTTGACCTTGTGCTTCTCGGCGATCGAGCTGAGGGTGTCACCCTTGACGACCTTGTACTCGCCGTCGCCCTTCTTGACCTTCTTGCCGGTCGGGGTGGTGACGGTCTTCTTGGCGGCCGGACGCTCGGCGGAGCGGGAGGCAGCCTGGGTGTCGGTCGACCGGGTGCTGGTGCCGGCGCTGCTGCTCGACGAGGAGCTGGCGGAGGAGCCGGCGGAGCTGCCGGTGTAGGCGGCACCGGACAGGCCCGTGCCGCAGACCGGCCAGGCGCCCTTGCCCTGGGCGGCGAGGACCTTCTCGGCGATCTCGATCTGCTGCGCCTTGGTGGCCTGGTTGGCCTGCCCGGCGTACTGCGTGCCGCCGTACGCGGCCCAGGTGGAGGCCGAGAACTGCAGACCGCCGTAGTAGCCGTTGCCGGTGTTGATGGCCCAGTTGCCGCCGGACTCGCACTGGGCGACCGCGTCCCACTCGGAGGCGGTGGCGGCGGAGGCGCTGCCGGCCGCCATCAGCGGAGCGGCGACGGCGACACCGGTGACACCGGCGACAGCGATGGCGCGGACGGCCTTGGACGGACGACGGTGCTTGCCCTTGCCGGAGAACAGCATGGATCGATCCCCTCACCGACGCCTGCGAGGTGAGCTGTCGGGTTCGGGCCGGTTGAGTTGCCCGGCCGCACACCGTGTGTCGGTGCGCGGCTTCACCCCGAGCCGGATCGGCGGCGTCAACCACCGGTCCCGGCACTTACCTTGGGTCCCCCGCTCCTGCCTACGGCGCATGACGCGACGACTGTTCCCGGGTGGCCGCTGGCAGGACTCGGCGTTGCGACGGCCGGGGCTCGTGGTGACGAGCGGCCTCGACCGTAAACAGGCCATCAGGTGAATTTCAAAGATGATCAGGGCTTCTGAGACTCATCCCACACTTTCACCAAAACGGACATTCAGCTCGAAGCGGGGCGCCAACTCCCGCCGCTTTTCGTCCTATTCGCTGCCGAGTTTCAGGGTCTGACCGGGGGCGATGGCGTTCGGGTCGGTACCGATGTCGGCCTTGTTCGCGTCGTAGAGCGCGCGCCATCCGCCGTCGAGGTCAAGGGAGTCGGCGATGGAGGCGAGGGTGTCGCCGTCGCGGACGGTGTAGGTGCCGCTGTCACGGGAGGCGTGCCGACCCGAGGAGGTGGCACTTTGACCGTTTGTCACGCTTTCGTCCGCCGAGCCGCCACGATGCTTGCCGCCACTGCTGACGGCCCCCGTGTCCACCAGACTCCAAGAGCCCCCGGTCTGCCACGAATTGTCCGAGTCGTCAGCCTCGGAAGCAGCAGGACTCCCACTCACCTTCGAAGCGTCGGAGTCAGATCCGGAGGATTCCGACTTGTCCGTCTTGCTGGATTTGCTAGGAGTGTCCGCCTTGGAGCCACTGTCGGCACTCGCGCTCGGCGAGGGGGTGGCGGACTCGTTCCCGGAGTCCGTGGCGCCCGAAGAGGAGTCGGAACCGGAAGAGGAGGACGAGTCCGACAACCCGGAGGACGAGTCCGACAACCCGGAGGACGAGTCCGACGAGCCGGAGGAACCGGATGAATCACCCGAGTCGCCGAGGCCCGTGTCGACGTTCACCGAGGCGTCGTCGGAGGAGAGTCCGGCGAGCAGGGCACAGGTCCGCCAGGGCTTGGTCCCCTGGTCGGCGAGTATCTTCTCGGCGACCGCGATCTGCTGCGAACGGCTCGCCTGGTCGGGCGTACTCGCGTACTCCAGGCCTCCGTACTTGCTCCAGTCGTCCAGGGAGATCTGGAGGCCGCCGTAGTAGCCGGTGCCGTGGTCGGCGCTCCAGGACCCGCCGCTCTCGCACTCGGCCACCTGGTCCCAGGTGGAGCCGTCGGCCGCGCTGGCGTTCACCGCACCGAGGAGCGGGATGGCGATGGCGGAGCCGGTCACCCCGGCCGCGACGAGGAGCGCCGGAGCCTGGCGGGGGCGACGGTGACGACCGTTCCCGGAGAGCATGCGGAAACCTTTCGAGCGACAGCGGTGACCGGCACGACGGGTCCCGCAGGGGCGCCGCGCTGATGGGTGAACGTATCGGCAGACGATCACTTGTCACAAGTTAATGCCGCGTAGATCACGTGAAGATCACAGACTTGAACACTGGTCACCTTTGGCCCGTACAGGCCGGTACGGGCTTCGGCCGGGGCGCGGCGAGGGCTCGGCAAGGGCCTGCGAGGGCCTGCCAGGGGCTTCAGGGACCGGTGGGCGTGAACTCCACGGGGAGCGTGCGCAGTCCGCGCATGATGAGCCCGCCGCGCCACCGCAACTCGCTCTCGTCCACCGCGAGTCGCAGGTCGGGAAGGCGGGTGAGGAGACCGGCGAGCGCGGTCTGCCCCTCCAGGCGGGCGAGCGGGGCGCCCAGGCAGTAGTGGATGCCGTGGCCGTAGCCGAGGTGCTGGTTGTCCCGCCGGGCGAGGTCGAGGGTGTCCGGCTCGGCGAACCGCTCCGGGTCCCGGTCCGCCGCGGCCAGGACGACCAGGACCGGGTCGCCGGGCGCGATGTGCTGCCCGCCGATCGCGACCGGCTCGGTGGCGAACCGCCAGGTGGCCAGCTCCACCGGCCCGTCGTAGCGGAGGAGTTCCTCGACACCTGTCTCCAGCAGCCCGCGCTCGCCGGCGGCCAGGGACTCCTGGAGGCGTGCCCGCTGCCCGGGGTGGGTGAGCAGTGCGTACGTCCCGTTTCCGATCAGGTTGACGGTGGTCTCGAACCCGGCGAACAGCAGGATGAACGCCATGGCCGCGGCCTCGTTCTCGGTGAGGTGCTCCCCGTGGTCCGAGGCCCGGATGAGCCCGGAGATGAGGTCCTCGCCGGGACCGGCCTCGGCGGGCAGCGCCTCCCGTTTGCGGTGGATCAGCTCGGCCAGATACCCGCGCATCTTCTTCACGGACCGCGCGACCCCGCCCCGCGGCCCTCCCCCGTGCCGGATCATCATCCCCGCCCAGTCCCGGAAGTCGTCCTGGTCCTCGGGCGGGACGCCGAGCAGGTCGCAGATGGCGTAGATGGGGAGCGGAAAGGCGAACTCGTGGATGAGGTCGGCCTCGCCCCGCTCCGCGAACCCGTCGATGAGCCGGTCGGTCAGCTCCCGCACCCGCGGCGCGAACTCGGCCACCCGGCGCGGGGTGAACGCCTTGCTCACCAGCCGCCGCAGCCGGGTGTGGTCCGGCGGGTCGATGTTCAGCAGATGCGTCATCAACTCGGCCTTGCGCTCACCGGGGATGCCGGTCTTCCCCTTGGCGTGCGCGGGCTCGTCGTGATGCGCCGGGTTCTTGGACAGTCGGGGGTCGGCGAGGGCCTGCTTGGCATCGGCGTACCGCGTGACCAGCCAGGCCTCCACCCCGCTGGGCAGCCGGGTCCGCCGCACGGGCTCGTGCTCCCGCAGCCAGGCGTAGGCGGGGTAGGGGTCGGCGGCGAACTCCCAGGTGAACAGGTCGGGGGCGGCCGCGGTCACTTCTCCACTCCCTCCGTCGCCCGCACCGCGTCCCGGTAGGCCCGGGCCGCCGCCCGCAGGGCCGCCTCCGGGTCGACTCCCTCCGCCTCCGCGCGGGCCGCCAGCGCGAGCAGTTCGTAGCCGATGCCCGGCGCCTGCGGCAGCGGCACCTCGAGACCGGCCGTGCGTACCCGGGAGGCCAGCTTCGCCGCCAGCGCGAGACCCGGCTGTGCGAGAGGTATCCCGTCGGTCACGGACGCGCGCCGCTTCTCCACCGCCTTCGTCCGCAGCCAGTGCTCCTTGACCTCCTCCGGCGTCGACGCGGTCTCGTCGCCGAAGACGTGCGGGTGGCGGTGGATGAGTTTCGCGACGATGCCTCCCGCCACGTCGTCGATCGAGAAGGGGGCGTCCTGGTCCTCCTCCGCGATCCGCGCGTGGAAGACGACCTGGAGGAGCACGTCGCCCAGTTCCTCCCGCAGTTCGTCGCGGTCGCCCTCCTCGATCGCCTCGACGAGTTCGTACGCCTCCTCGATGCCGTACTTCGCGAGGCCCTGGTGGGTCTGCCGGGACGACCAGGGGCACTCCGCGCGGATCCGGTCCATGACCTGGACGAGGTCGAGGAGGCGGGCGCCGGGCAGGTCGTAGGAGGCGGGGAGCAGCTCCAGCTCGGGCATCCGGACCCGGCCGGAGCCGGCCAGGCGGGCCAGGCCGTCGGTGAGGGCGGGCTCGCCCTCGCCCGTCGCCACGACCACCACCGTCCGGCCGCCGGCACAGGCGTCGACCAGCTCCTCGGCGGTGGGGGCGGCCTCGTCCACGGCCGTCCCGGCCTCCCGCAGATACGGCAGCTGCGGATGCGCGCCGTCCGCGCACAGCACGCGGTCCGCCGCGCGCAGCGCCTGCCAGGCGGGCCAGGACAGCAGGCCGGGGGCGACCCGGTGGCTGGTGGTGAGCAGGACGACCCGGCCGGCGTCGGCGGCCGCAGGCGCAGGAGAGGGGTCCGGGGTGGTGGGTTCGGGCCTGGTGGTGTTCACGCTCCGAACGTAACGCACCGCCGCCGCCCACCTCGCGGTTTGTCCACAGGGTGGGGGCGATCAAGTGATCGTACGACCGCAGCGGAGGTGACCACCCCGGTGTCCTGCCCTACGCCGACACCTGCGTCCCCGCCGAGGTGACCTCCCGGACCCATGGCGTCTTGGCGTCGACCCGGCTGCTCTTCTGGACGTCCCAGGCGCCGTAGCGGGGGTTGAGGTCGACGTGGAGTTCCTTGGAGGCGTTGGCCAGCGCCTTCCAGAAGGCGGGCTGCGAGGTGTCGGTGCCGAGCACCTCGGCGAGCTTCTTGGCCTCCACCTGGAAGCGGAGGTTGTCGTCCAGCCGGTCGGGGGCGATGCCGTACTTCTGCAGCCAGGCCGTCTGCAGCGCCGCGGAGCCGCCGGCCTGCTGTTCGAGGCCGGAGCGCATCTGCTCGACCTCCGCGCGGGTGACGCTGACGCCCGCGGTCTGGGCGGCCCGGTGCAGCACCTTGTCGAGGACCATGTTGTACAGCGTGTCGCGGGTGAGGCTGCTGGTGGAGGCGAGGACCTGCTGGTACTGCGTCTCGTCCGGCACCGCGGCGCGCTGCGCCCGGCGCACCTCGTTCACGCGGTTCTCCAGCTGCGAGACGGTGATCCGCTGGCCGCCCACGACGGCCGCCGCGCCCGGGTGCGCGTCGCTTCCGCAGGCGGTCAGGAAGGGGGCCGCGGCGGCGATCGCGGCGGAGAGGAGGAGCGCGGTGCGACGGCGGCGGTGCAAGGGTGCCTCCCGAGGAGATTGTGCGGCGGTGCACAAAGTCTTGCGGTGATCGATGGTAGGCAGTGGGCAAGCTCTGGCCAACCCATTCGACCAACGATTCACACGCGCGTCCGGCACCGCCGCACCACCCTCCGGAAGGGTTTGCGGTACTGATCCCGTGCGGATCCCGCTCAGCCCGTGATCGCCACCGGGGCGTCCCACGCGTCGCGGTCCACGGTGATCGTGTAACCGCCGCGCGTCTCCTTGCTGTTCACCATGTACTGGTGGGCCCGGCTGTGCCCGGTGTACTGGGTCGAGCCGAACGGCCAGTCCGTGGTCGTGGTGTTCTGCTTGTCCCACAGCGCGTACCAGAGGTTGCCCGGCAGGTCCGTCTTGTCGGTGGCGTTCGCGATCGCCTTGGCGCTGGAGCTGGTGAAGCCGTAGTAGCCCGCGCGGTACGTCTTCGCGCGCAGCTCCTTGTCGAAGGCGCGCACATAGGTCAGCACGGCGTTGTTGCACGACGTGTTCGTCGTGTCGTACGCCTCCATGTCGAGGTAGATCGGGCTGCCGGCCTTCATACCGAGCGCGGCGGCCTTGGAGACGGCGTCGTCCGCCTCGGACTTGCCGACGGAGGCCGCGGTGGCCGCGCTGATCTTCACGGAGCCGCCGGATCCGCAGGACGGCTGGGCGCCGACGTACAGCGGGATGAGCTTCCAGCCGACCGAGGAGACGGACTTGACCCACGAGGCGGTGAGGTTGGGCTGGGCGCAGCCGCGGTTCTTGCCGCCGATGTAGACGGCGGCGGCGCCGTAGAGGCCGCCGTGCCAGGCCTGCATCGCGGCGAGGGAGGGTGCGGCGCAGGTGTCGAAGGCGCGGCCGGTGAACGTCTTCTGGGCGGGCCAGGTGGTGGCCGCCATGGAGGTCTGCGCGGCGATCCCGGCGCCGGCGACCACCGCGGCGCCCGCGACGCCCCAGGTGATGTATCTGCGCTTCTTCGACTGCCGATGGCTGGACATGCCGGAACCCCACCCCTGTTGTCTTTGCTGTGCGGCAAGTTGTGCGAAAAGTAGGTGCAGTATGCACTGCGCGGGAACTAGCCGCGCATCTGCCCCAGCCAGTGCAGCGTCCGCCGCACCTCGCCCGCCAGGGGGTGGCCGGGCCCGTGCAGCCGTTCCACGTCGAACAGCAGCCGGGTGAAGGTGTCGTGGGCGGCCGACCGGTCGCCGAGCGCGAGCAGCAGATGCCCGATCCGGCGGCGCACGTCGTGCGCGAGCTGCGGATCGCCGGCCACGTACTGGTTCTCGTAGTACGGCAGCAGCGCGCGGTACTCCGCGAGCGCCGCCGCCGGTTCGCCGAGCTGTTCCAGGCACTGGGCGGTCTCGTAACGGAAGCGCAGGGCCTGCGGGTCGGCCTGGCCCGCCTCGGCGGCGCGCTCGTCTGCGAGCCGGCGCAGTTCGGGCAGCGCGCGCCGGTACTGCCCGTCGTCCATCAGCGTGGCCGCGTACTGCTTGCGCAGGGTGCGTACGACCGTGGAGCGCTCACCGTGCTGGTCGGCGGCGACGGGCAGGATCGCGCCCAGGATGTCCACGGCCTGGGTGATGCGCCCCTCCCCGAGCAGCCGCTTGACCTCGTCGACGGCGGCGGCGACATCCGGTCTGTCCGGTACGGCGGCCACGGGGGCGGCGGGCTGCGGCGCGGGCGTCAGCGCCCGGTCCGGCCAGGGGGCGTGCGGGCGCAGGAAGGGGCGGGTGGGGTCCAGGGGCGCCCCGGACGGCATCCCGCGCGCCGGCAGGAGCGACGCCAGGTTCTCGTAGACCTCCTGCGCGGACGCCGGGCGGTGCTGCGGGTCCTTGGCGAGCAGGCGCAGCACGAGGCTCTCCAGCGGCTCCGGGACCTCGGCGCGGATCCGGCGCACGGGCACCGGCGGCTCGTACAGGTGCCGGTGCAGCACGCCGAGCGCCGTGGAACCCGCGAACGGGACCTCTCCGCTGAGCAGTTCGTGCAGCAGCACGCCGAGCGCGTACAGGTCGGTGTACGGGCCGACCGCGCCGCCCATCGCCTGCTCGGGCGCCATGTAGGCGGGCGAGCCGATCGGGGAGCCGGTGTGCGTGAGGCGGGTGGTGTCCGTGTCCATGACGGAGGCGACACCCAGGTCGAGGACGGTGACCGTGCCGTCCTGCTTCACCATCACGTTGCGCGGCTTGAGGTCGCGGTGGACGATCGGCACGGCGTGCACGGCGCTCAGCACGGCGCACAGCTGCGCGGCCACCGCCACCGCCCACTGCCACGGGTACGGGTCGTGCTCCGCCAGGTGGTCGGAGAGGTCGGCGCCGTCCACGTACTGCATGACGAGGAAGAGCTCCTCGCCCTCGCTGCCCGCGTCGTGCACGGTGACCAGGCCGGGGTGGTCGACCTGCGCGGTCACCCGGCACTCCCGCAGGAACCGCCGGCGCAGCTCCTCCGCCTCCGCGCCCGCCACCTTGTCGGGGCGCAGCAGCTTCACCGCCACCCGCCGGTCGAGCCGCCGGTCGTACGCCGTCCACACCTGGCCCATGCCGCCCTGCCCGATGAGCGTGGACAGCTCGTAGCGGCCGGCGACGACCCGTCCTGTCGCCACGGTCACCGTCCGCCCTCGTGGTCGCCCTCGCGGTGCCCGTCGTGCTTGCGCAGATAGTCGCTGAGCTCGTCGAGTTCGGCGCGCACCTGGTCGATCCGGGCGGGCGCCGGGCGCTGCGGCGGCGCGGGTATCGGGGGTTGCGGCGGCGCGGGTGTCGGGGCCTGCGAGAGCGGCGGTCCGGACATCGGGGGAACGGAGTGCGGGGGCGGCGTGTGCGGGGGCTGCGAGCCCAGGGGTGTCGTCCCCGTGGCGTACGGCGAGGCGGCGGGCGGGTAGCCGTACGCCTGCGCCGCGTACGCCTCGCGCTGCCGCTGGAAGTGGCGCACGTCGGCCACGAGGTAGTACACGACGCCGCCCAGGAGCGTGCCGAACAGCAGGGTGATCCCCAGGTAGCCGCCGGCGGTGTGCACGTCGTCGCCGGGTTCGGTGCCCAGCAGCACGAGGCTGAGGACGTCGGCCGCCGCCACCGCCACCAGCAGTCCGAAGTCCACCGATCTGCGGGTCACGACGGCCAGCCGCAGCAGCAGCGCCCACGTCAGGAAGCCGGCGCTGCACACCGCCATCGTCACGAACACCACACGCAGCAGGACCAGTACCGCGTCGTGCGGCGGCCGCTGCACCGGCTGCGCATGGCCCTGGCCTTGCATGGTCGCTCCTGTGTGCCTGGTGCCTGAAAAAGGGCGTACGTGCCCGTCCGGCGCCGTCCGCCCGCGGACGACACCGGTCGTGCGATGGTCGGATCGAGCATATGGCCCGGCACGGACAACCGGTTCGGGTTGTACCGAACCGTTGTCGGACCGACTGCCGGCACACACCGATCAGGGATCAGTCGGGCGCGACGGTCCCGTCGGTGAGGCCGTCGTACATCCCACGCACGAGGTGCTCCCCGAGCCGGCTCGCGTGGCGCAGCGTCCGCTCGAACTCGTCCAGTGCGCGGAACCGCGCGCCGTAGCGCCGCTGTTCCTCCAGCGGGAGCCGGGGCAGCTGCAGCCGGCGCACGTCCAGCCGGGTCGCGGTGGAGGCATAGCTGCTGGCCTGACGGTTGTTGGCGGTGCCGCGCAGGAAGCCGGCGAGGAACCACGGGTCGAGGGCCGTGCGATCGGGGCGCAACAGCACCAGGTTGCGCCCCAGGGCGGCACCCGCCGTCGCATCGTCGATCACGCGCGCCACCGAGCCGCCGCCGAGGACCGGTACGACGACGTCGCCCGGCTCGGTCAGCACGGCCTCCTCGTCGCTCTCCGGAAGCGTGCCCGAGGGTGCCGCCGCGGTGAGGACGTCGTGGTCGGTGAGCACGGGCACGCGCGCGCGGCCGCCGTGCCCGCCGGTGCGCAGCACCAGCGCGCTGCCGCGCGCGAGTTCACCGACGGTGGTGAGCGGCCACCGCGCGGGCGGCGCCTGGTCGGCCGGCGGCGGGGTGAGGTCGACGGTCAGGCGCAGGGTCGCGCCGAGCCGTTCGCGGACCGCCGTGAGCTCTTCCGCGCCGTCGGCCGCGGCGGCCGGGGGCAGGTGGCGGGCGGGGGCGAGGTCCACGTCGTCGTCGAGGAGTTCGATGACCGGCACCGACCGGGCCAGCCCCGGCCGTTCCACCGGTCCCCCGGCGCGCTCGAAGGCACGCCAGGCGTCCAGGACGGCATCCTGTACCGCCGCCCAGTCCGGACCGCCCCGCCCCTCCCCGGCGAACCTCCCGGTGTCCACGAGCAGCACCTCGGGCGTGGCCGGCGTCCGGTCGGGCCGGCGCAGCACCCACAGGTGCAGCGGGATGCTGTGCGGCGGCGCCGCCCCGACCGGCAGTGCGACGAGCGCTCTGAGCGCACCCCGGCGCAGCAGGTCGGCGCGGATCCGGCGGCCGGAACGGCGGGACGCGACGGCCGGCGGCATCAGCAGGACCGCGGTGCCGCCGTCGGCGAGCCGGGCCAGGGCGTGCTGCACCCAGGCCAGTTCGGACTCGGTGCGCGCGGGGAAGCCGTACTCCCAGCGTGCGTCGTACGCCAGCTCGTCGTGGCCCCAGTTGCGCTCGTTGAACGGCGGGTGGCACAGCACCGCGTCGGCGCGCAGCTCCGGGTAGGCGTCGGCGCGCAGGGTGTCGCCGGCGGCGCCGTGCACCCCGGCCCGGGAGTGCAGCGCGAGCCGCAGCGCGGTGAGCGCCGCGAGATCGGGGGCGCTGTCCTGGGCGTACAGCTCCTGGCCGGGGCGGACGTCGACGGCCCGCAGCAGGGCGCCGGTTCCGCAGGCCGGGTCCAGCACGGTGCGGGCGGGGCCGGCCAGGTCGGCCATGAGACCGGCGAGGTCGGACGGGGTGAGCGTGTACTGGCGGGGGTTGGCGTCCAGGTGCCGGCCCAGCAGGAACTCGAAGGCCTGCCGGGCCCCGACCTCGGCGGCCAGTTCGGCCGCGCCGCGCAGGAGTGGGGCGGACGGGAGGAGTTGCGGGCCCGTGGGGGTGCGGACGGCGGGGGGTGCGGGGGCGCCGGGAGGCGCGGGGGCGGGGGGTGCGGTCGCGCCGAGTGCCGTCGCCGGCTCGGCGTTCACAGGGCGGGCGGTCGGTGCGGTGTTCACACTCCCTGCACTGCCTGGCCTGTTCACAGGCTCGGCCGAACCTGCGGACCGGCTCCTGTGAACCGTGGGCTCCGCCGCCCCGCCGAGGCGCGCGGTCAGCACCTCCTCCAGCGCGGCCGGCAGCATCGCGGCCAGGCGCTCGTCCGAGCCGGCGCTCACGTGCAGCCAGACGGTGGGGCGCTCGTGGATCAGCAGCAGCGCGCAGCCGGCGTGCACCAGCGCCGTCAGCGCGCCGTCGGGGTGCCCGGCGAGTTGCTGCCAGACCCGCTCGCGCAGCGGTACCTCGGCGAGTTTGCCCTGCTTGCGCAGCCAGGACTCGACCGCGGCGAGCGCGAAGGACGGGCTGGTCTCGGTGCCGCCGACCGGCTTGGGGAAGTCGGCGTGCCGACGGCGCCAGTTGCTGACGGCGGCGCGTCCCACCCCGGCGAGCCGTGCGATGCCGGCCGCGGTCACCTCTGTGGCGTTGTCCTGCACCCGGCCTCGCTCCCCTCGTCCCAGGCACCCAGGTGCCCATCTGTGCACCGAGCATACCGATGTACACAAGATCTACCCCTTCACGGGCGTGCACACTATGCACAACGTAAGTCATGTTGACTCGGTTCACAGGCTCTGCTCTCATTGACTCGTCACTCCAGACCGCTCACCCGAGAAGGACTCCTGATGCGCCTCCCGTCCCGTGCCGTGATGCTCGTAGCCGCTGCCGCGACCCTTCCGCTGGCCCTGACCGCCTGCTCCTCCGCATCCACCGGTTCCACCACCGACTCCGGTACCGGCACGAACGCCAAGCCGGCCAAGGCGAAGGACCCCGACTCCGGCCTGCTCACGGGCACGCAGCTGAAGAAGGCGCTGGCGCCCGCCTCGGCCTTCCCGTCCGGGCTCACCCTCGAATCCGACGGTTCCGCGGACAGCGGCGGCCGGTTCCTCTCCCCCGCCGCCCGGAAGGCGGGGAAGCCGGACTGCACCAGACTGGAGACCACGTCCTGGATCCAGGTCTCCGGCTACAAGGGCGGGGTGTCGTTCGCGCAGAACGGCTACGCGAGCAAGACCGAGGAAGTGGACCAGGAGATCGACGCCTTCCAGGGCACCACGGCGGCCGACGTGATGAAGGCCCTGCGGACGGTGGCCGCCGAGTGCGCCACGTACACGGACACCGACGCGCACGCCAAGGTGAAGCTGACCGGCAGCGCCACGGCCGGACTCGGCGACGAGGCCTACACGATGACGCTGACGAGCGGCTACTGGGAGAACGGCACCACCCTGATCGCGGCCCGTTCCGGCTCCTCCGTGGTCACCGTGCTGTCCACGGCCGGCGGCGACAACGGCGCCGCGTCCGCGAAGAAGGTGACGACGACGATCCTTTCGGCGCTGAAGAAGTAGTCGAGGAAACAGCCGAGGAAACAGCCGAAGAAGCAGGCGGCTCGGGCGGCCCGGTCCGAGCCCGGCATCGACGCCCCACCACCGTTCCGTTCCCGTGAAGGATGCCGATGCGCCTGACGTCCCGCCCCGCCGGCCGGGCGGCCGCCGGGGATACCGCCGTACGAGAACGGGGCGTGCCCGGAACACCGCTGCGTGCCGGGCTCGTTCTCGGCCTGCTGCTCGGGTTCTATGTGCTGGCCCTGCTCCTCCTCGTCGCGCTGGCGGCCCTGGACGTCTTCCTGGCGCGAGACGGGAGCTTCACGGTCATGGCCGTCGAGGGCTACCTCGGCTCGCTGGCGATCGCCTGGTGCGTGGTGCGGGTCGTCCTGCTCAGCCGCGGCCCCGGGGACGGGCAGGACGAGGTGCCCGGTGTGTCACTGGCGCCTCGGGAGCAGCCGGAGTTGTGGCGGCGCGTGCGGGACCTGGCCGAGCGGGTGGGCACCCGGCCGCCCACGGAGATCCGGGTGATCCCGGGGGCCAATGCCATGGTGCGGGAGGACGCCCGGTGGCTCGGGCTGGTCGCGGGCGAACGGCGGCTCTTCCTCGGCGTCGCCCTGCTGATCGGTCTGCCGGACGACGAACTGGACGCCGTGCTCGGGCACGAACTGGGCCACTACGCGCACGACGACACCCGGCTGGGCGGCCTGCTCTGGGCGCTGCACGGCAGGGTGCTGCACACCGTGCACACGTTGCGGCAGCGGGCCGCGCGTGAGGAGGCCGAGGAGCAGGCGAGGGCCGCCGCACGGGCCGCACGGCGCCGGGCGGCCGGCAAGCCTCCACCGGTGAAGCGGAAGCCGACGCGGGGCCCGGACCACTATCTGGCCCTCGTCTTCTCCGCGTACGCAATGCTGTGTCTGCGCCTGACCGAGGCCGTGAGCCGCCGGCAGGAGTACGCGGCCGACCTGGTGGCCGCCCGGATCGCCGGACGGGACACCACGGCCGCCGCGCTGCGCCGCATCCCCGTGCTCGACGCCGCCGACGATCTCTACCTGCGCGAGTACGCCCTGATGGGCCGGGGCGCCGGCCTGCTGCCGCCGGAAGGGCAGTTCC
Source organism: Streptomyces sp. NPDC001980 (assembly GCF_040296885.1). NCBI lineage: Bacteria > Bacillati > Actinomycetota > Actinomycetes > Kitasatosporales > Streptomycetaceae > Streptomyces > Streptomyces sp. NPDC001980. Next base: position 28,506 of record NZ_JBEOYD010000012.1, read on the forward strand.
ACGGCGGGCTCGCCCTCCTGCTCGCGGACCCCGCCCGCCGGGCGGAGCTGGACGCGTGGGCCCGCAGGCCGCTCCCGGAGGTGGTTCCCGAGGAGCGGTCCCCGTACGACAGCCACCCGCCTACGGCCGACCGCATCGCGGTGCTGGAGGCACTCCCCGACGACGGACGCACCGCCACGCTCCCCCGGCGCCCCGCCCTCGCGCTGCTCCGGGAACCGGACCGCCTCCTCGCCGGACTGGAACGAGCCGTACTGAGCCGGGAGACGCTGTCCTGGCGGCGGGTGCCCTGGGCGGAACTGCCCGCGCTGATCCGGCGCGAGAGCTGGGCGCGGGAAGCGGAGCCGCTGCTGGGGGCCATGGCCGAGGTGGCCGGCGCGAGAGGCGCCGCCGTATCCGGAGCGACACACCTGGACCACCACGACCACCTCGGCCGCCTCAACCACCACGACCACCTCGGCCGCCTTCTGGACCTGGTCGACCACGGCCTGCTGGACGACATCGCCGCCCGGCTGCCCAGGTCGGAGCGGGCCGGCCGGAGCAGTGGCCGCGCCGCACGCGAGTTCGCCCGGACGGCCTTCCGCTCGGCCCTGCGCCAACTGGCCCTGCTCACCGCAATGGACACCGGGCTGTGCCGGTGGGAGCTGTGCTGGTCCGGGCCCCCGGTACGGACGGTGGCGCCCGTACAGTTCGCCGAGGCGCTGGAGGAGGCCGTGCGCCAGGCGGTCGCCGATCCGCCCGGTACGGGTCCCCTGCGGGCCCTGCTGTCCGGCGGCGGCCGTGCTCCGACGGCCTCTTGGACCGCCCCCTCCACCGTCCCTCAAGCCGCCTGTCCGCCCGCCTCTTCCGGCGGCCCCTACCCGAAAGACCCGGTATGAACGTCCTCATCGACATAGCCGGCGCCGGCGTCCTCGCCTACTCCGCCGTCACCGTCCCGCGCAACGCCCGCAAGGCGCGGGCGCGCCGGGCGGAGGCGAAGGCCAAGGCGCCGGTCAACATCGACCCCGCCAAGTACGGGCTGGTGCCCGCCGCTCAGCTCGACAGCCGTTTCGCGGGCCCCGATCCCGAGGCCGACGCGGTCGCGCAGGCCGCCCTCGCCGGTGACTGGCGGCGGGCCGCCGCCTACCTGGCCGGGGCGGGCCGGGACTGGGACCTGCGGTGGTACCGGCTCGGCATTCTCACCCACGCCGCCGCCGAGGACGACACCTGGCTCAAGGCGTGGCGGACCGAGTACCCCGGCGATCCGGCCGCCGCCCTGGTGCACGCTGACGCGCTCGTGGACCTCGCGGGCAAGGTCCGCGGCGCGAATCTGGCGAAGCACACCACGGCGGAGCAGTTCGAGGGCTTCCACCGGCTGCTGGCCGAGGCGCTGCCCGCCTGCCAGGAGGCCGCCTGGATGGCACCCGAGGACCCCTGCCCCTGGATCGCACAGATCTCCATCGCGCTGGGGCTCGGCTGGTCGCACGACGACTTCCGGGCGCTGTGGGCAGAGATCGCCGCGCGCGACCCTCACCACTTCGGGGCCCATGTCAGCGCCCTGCAGTACTGGTGCGCCAAGTGGCGGGGTTCGCACGAGCTGATGTACGCGTTCGCCGAGCAGGCCGCGGCCTCCGCGCCGCAGGGCAGCCTGCTGTCCGTACTGCGCCTCTACGCGCTGATGGAGCACGCGTCCCGGGAGCCCAAGGAGCCGGTGTACCGCCAGCCGTTCGTGCAGGCGGCGGTGGACGCCACCCTGGACGCCGTGGAGTGGGCACCGGCCGGGCATCACCGGCTGCCGATGGTGCGGCACCTGCTGGCGGAGGCCTTGTTCCAGACGGATCGGTACGCGGAGGCCGTCGAGCAGTTCCGGGCGGTCGGCGGATACGTCGGCAGCCCGCCGTGGTCGTACTCCGCCAACCCGGTCAAGGCGTTCGTCTTCGCCCGCACCAACACCTTCGTCGCCTGGGAGAAGGCGGGCTGCCCCGCCCCTCCGCCGCGCGGTCGCGCCCTGGGGTACTGACGCACGCGGCGGGGGCGGGCCGGTTCAGCGCGCCTTGAAGCGGGACGGCGCCTTGGTCGGGTTGCCGCCGGCGGGGAGTTTCTGGCCCGAGCAGGTGGTGAGGACCTTCTTCATCGCGGCCTTCTCGGCGGCGGTGACCCACAGGCCGTACTTCTTCTTCACGGCGACCTGCGCGGCGACGTACGTGCAGCGGTAGGACTTGTCGGGCGGCAGCCAGGTGGCGGTGTCGCCGTCACCCTTGCCGCGGTTGGCGCTCGCGTCGACGGCGAGAAGGTTCAGCGGGTCGTTGGCCAGGGCTATGCGCTTGCTGGCGTCCCAGTACTTGGCGCCCGTCTGCCAGGCGTCCGAGAGCGCGACGAGGTGGTCTATGTCGACCAGGCTGCGACCGCGCTTGTAGGTGATCTCCTTGCCGGAGTAGGGATCCGGCTCCAGCACGCCGGAGGAGACCTTGCAGTCGCCGTCGGTGAACTTCACCTCCTTGAGGTCGCGCTTGAGTATGTCGTCCCGGGTGTCACAGGAATTGGAGTCGGTGTCCGCCCAGGCGGAGCCGAACTTCTCGCGGGAGTAACCGGTCTTCGGCGCCCTGCCCTTGACGGTCAGCGATTCGGCGGCCGTCAGGGCCGCTCCGCCGCCGCCTCCCGTGCCCTGGGCCCCCGAACTCCCCTTGTCCTGCAAGTCCTTGCAGCCGGCCACCGCGAAGATCACGACGACGGCCAGGACCGCCCCGTCCCTCAGACGCGCCACGTGCGCCCCCTCTTTCCTGCCCCTGTCCGCCTCCGCACGGGCGGATTTCTGCTGGTCCCACGGTAACTGCCGCACGGTTCGGGCCAGATAGGTCGCAAAAGGATGTATACCCATAACTCGCCCTTATCGGCAGCCGATTGACACCCGGGGCGAAGCTCGGGCCGTACGTCCTCGCGCCCGCTCACTCCCCGCCGCGACCGAATGCCCCCGATGGCGCACCTCACACCTTGCCGATGCCCAACGTCGACTCCGTGGGCAGCAGCCCGGAGGACAGCACCGCGACCCAGTAGTCGCCGAGGAGTTCGGCGAGCCGGTCGGTCCCGGCGGGGCCGAGGGCCTGCCAAGGGGCGACGGCGAGCAGGTCGGTACGTTGTTCGATGCCGCGGCGCAGCCCACGGCCCGCCTCCGTGGCCGTACCGTCCGCGTCGACCAGATCGCGCGCGGTCAGGCGCTCGCGGGCCGCCGCCCACTCCCCGGGGCTCCAGCCGCGACTCTCGAAGCGCTCGACGGAGGCGGCCCCGATCGCGGCGAAGGACACCAGGGTCTCGACCGGGTCGAGGCGCGTGACCAGGAGGGCGGCGAGGTGGCCGTCGCCGCGGTGTTCGCGCAGGATCGTCGCCGCCTGCCACAGCTGCAGGTGCGGGGCGTCGGGCCAGGGCAGTTCGGCGTTGGCCGCGGCCAGCGGGCGGCCCGCGGTGTCCGCCGCCTCGGCCGCGCGCCGGGCCAGGGCCGCGGCCTCGGCCAGCTCGGGGCTCGCGACGCGGTCGCCGAACAGCGCGCGGTAGGCGCGGTCGATCGCGCGCTCGCGCGCCGCGAGTACCCGCTCCGGGCTCGCGACGGTCCAGGCCGGATCGACGTGCTCGGCGACCATGCGCGGACTGAAGCTGTAGAAGGCCGAGGCGACCCGCTCGGCGCCGGCCCGGCCCAGCGGCGCGGCACGGAACGGGAAGTAGCTCGGCCAGCGGTCCTGCACGGGGTAGCCGAGGGCGGCCGCCTCCTCAAGGGTCTCCGGCGCGTAGTACAGCACCGCGTGCAGCGGTTCCAGCAGGTGCCAGAGCTGGCGGGCCCGCAGGGGCGGCACCTCCCCGACCCGCGCCGCCCCGTCCCCGGCCGGCTCTCCGACGTACTCGCCCATGACGCGACTCCCCCACGCGAACGACTGCCCCGAACGTCAAGTCCGCCCGGACCGGGCGGACTTGACGGCAGGCGCCCACCATGGGGAGGGGCCCGGCCCGTGTCAAGGGACCGGGCCGCGCCCGCCAGTGCTACGACCCCAGGATCGACGCCAGGAACTCCCCGACCCAGCTCAGCAGTTCCCGTCCGACGAGCGGCTTGCCGCCCACCTTCGCGGTCTTGGGGCGGGGCACCAGCAGCTGGTGGACGGCCGGCTTGATGACGGTCCCCGGGTAGAGGCGCTTGACGCGCAGCTCCTGCGACTCGCGCAACTCCACCGGCGCGAACCGGATGTTGGTGCCCTGGAGGACGATCTCGCCGACCCCGCACGCGCGGGCGAGCATCCGCAGCCCCGCGACGAGCAGCAGGTTCTCCACCGGCTCGGGCAACTTGCCGTAGCGGTCGCTGAGTTCCTCGCGGACCGCCCTGATGTCGTCCTCCGAGTTGGCGGAGGCGATGGAACGGTACGCCTGGAGGCGCAGCCGCTCGCCGGGCGCGTAGTCGTGCGGGACGTGCGCGTCGACGGGCAGCTCGATCTTGACCTCCAGCGGCGGCTCCTCCTCGATCTCCCCGGTCTCCAGCTGCCGCCGGTAGTCCGCGACCGCCTCGCCGACCATGCGGACGTACAGGTCGAAGCCGACGCCCGCGATGTGCCCGGACTGCTCGCCGCCGAGCAGGTTGCCCGCGCCGCGGATCTCCAGGTCCTTCATCGCGACGTACATGCCGGCGCCCATCTCGGTGTGCTGGGCGATGGTCGCGAGGCGCTCGTGGGCCGTCTCCGTCAGCGGCTTCTCCGGCGGGTAGAGGAAGTACGCGTATCCGCGCTCGCGCCCTCGGCCGACGCGGCCGCGCAGCTGGTGCAGCTGGGACAGGCCGAAGGTGTCGCCGCGTTCGACGATGAGCGTGTTGGCGTTGGAGATGTCGATGCCGGACTCGACGATCGTGGTCGAGACGAGGACGTCGAACTTCTTCTCCCAGAAGTCGACGACGACCTGTTCGAGGGCCGACTCGGACATCTGGCCGTGGGCGGTCGCGATGCGGGCCTCGGGGACGATCTCACGGAGCCTGGCCGCCGCGCGGTCGATCGACTCGACCCGGTTGTGGATGTAGAAGACCTGGCCCTCGCGCAGCAGTTCACGGCGGATGGCGGCGCCGATCTGCTTCTCCTCGTACGGCCCGACGAAGGTGAGCACCGGGTGCCGCTCCTCCGGGGGCGTGGTGATCGTGGACATCTCGCGGATGCCGGTGACCGCCATCTCCAGGGTGCGCGGGATGGGCGTGGCCGACATGGTGAGCACGTCGACGTTGGCGCGCAGCTTCTTCAGCTGCTCCTTGTGCTCGACGCCGAAGCGCTGCTCCTCGTCGACGATGACCAGGCCGAGGTCCTTGAACTTGGTCTCCGAGGAGAACAGGCGATGGGTGCCGATGACGACGTCGACGGCGCCCTCGCGCAGGCCCTCCAGGGTTCCCTTCGCCTCGGTGTCGGACTGGAAGCGGGAGAGGGCCTTCACGCTCACCGGGAACTGCGAGTACCGCTCGGAGAACGTCCCGAAGTGCTGCTGCACCAGCAGGGTGGTGGGCACGAGGACGGCGACCTGCTTGCCGTCCTGGACCGCCTTGAAGGCGGCCCGGACCGCGATCTCGGTCTTGCCGTAGCCGACGTCGCCGCAGATCAGGCGGTCCATCGGGACCGACTTCTCCATGTCGTCCTTGACCTCGGCGATGGTGGTCAGCTGGTCGGGGGTCTCCGCGTACGGGAACGCGTCCTCCAGCTCGCGCTGCCAGGGCGTGTCGCCGCCGAACGCGTGCCCCGGCGCGGCCATGCGCGCGCTGTAGAGCCTGATCAGGTCGGCGGCGATCTCCTTGACGGCCTTCTTGGCACGCGCCTTGGTCTTCGTCCAGTCCGCGCCGCCGAGGCGGTGCAGGGTGGGGGCCTCACCGCCGACGTACTTGGTGATCTGCTCCAGCTGGTCGGTGGGGATGTACAGCCGGTCGCCGGGCTGGCCGCGCTTGGCGGGGGCGTACTCCACGACCAGGTACTCGCGGGTGGCGCCCTGCACGGTGCGCTGCACCATCTCGATGTAGCGGCCGACGCCGTGCTGCTCGTGGACGATGTAGTCGCCCGGCTCCAGGGTGAGCGGGTCGATGGTCTTGCGGCGGCGGGCCGGCATCCGGGCGCCGTCCTTGCCGGCCGCCTTCTGGCCGGACAGGTCGGTCTCGGTGAGGACGGCGAGCCGGAGTTCCGGGTCGACGAAGCCGTAGTCGATCGAGCCGCACGACACGTGCACGACCGAGGGGCTCAGCTCGCCCAGGTCGACGTCGAGACGGGCGGCGATGCCCTCGCCACCGAGCACCTCGACCGTGCGGGAGGCGGTGCCGTGGCCCTCGGTGACGTACACCGTGCGCCAGCCGTCGGCCAGCCAGCCCTTGGTGTCGGCGAGGGCCTTCGCGGTGTCGCCGCGGTAGGTCTCCGTGGCGTGCATGCCCAGCTTGAGGGTGTCGGCCGCAAGCTCCTCGTCGGCGGCGAACGGCGACACCGACCACCACATCATGTCCCGCTCGCGCGCGCGGTCGCGGACGTCCGCGATCGACCACAGGGAGGCCGCGCCGACGTCGATGGGCGCCTCGCCGCCGCCCGCGGTGGCCGCCCAGGACGCCTGCAGGAACTCCTGCGACGTGGCCACGAGATCGGCGGCACGCGTCCGCACCCGCTCCGGGTCGCACACGACGGCCATCGCGCCCTTGGGCAGCACGTCGAGCAGCAGTTCCATGTCGTCGACCAGGACCGGGGCGAGGGACTCCATGCCCTCGACCGCGATCCCCTCGGCGATCTTGTTGAGCAGTTCGCCGAGCTCCGGGTGCTCCTCGGCGAGGGCACGCGCGCGTGCGCGGACGTCCTCGGTGAGCAGCAGCTCGCGGCAGGGCGGCGCCCACAGGCCGTGCTCGGCGACCTCCAGGGAGCGCTGGTCGGCGACCTTGAAGTAGCGGATCTCCTCGACGTCGTCGCCCCAGAACTCGACGCGCAGGGGGTGTTCCTCGGTGGGCGGGAAGACGTCCAGGATGCCGCCGCGTACGGCGAACTCGCCGCGCTTCTCGACGAGTTCCACGCGCGCGTAGGCGGCGGCCGCGAGGGCTTCCACCACCTCGTTCAGGTCGGCGGTCTGCCCGGTGCGCAGCGCCACCGGCTCCAGGTCGCCGAGGCCCTTGACCTGCGGCTGGAGCACGGACCGCACGGGCGCGACGACGACCGAGACCGGGCCGGTCTCGGGGTCGTCGGGGCTGGGGTGGGCGAGGCGGCGCAGGACGGCGAGGCGGCGGCCGACGGTGTCGCTGCGGGGGCTGAGGCGCTCGTGCGGGAGCGTCTCCCAGGAGGGGTACTCCGCGACGCCCTCGGACGGCAGCAGGGTGCGCAGCGCCGACGCCAGGTCCTCGGCCTCCCGGCCGGTGGCGGTGACGGCGAGGACGGGGCGGCCGGCCTCGCGGGCCAGGGCGGCGACCGCGAGGGGGCGGGCCGCGGGGGGGCCGACCAGGTCGACGTGCATGCGGTTGCCGTCTGCGGCCGCCTTGATGGCTTCCGCGAGGGCGGGGTCCTTGACGACGGCGTCGAGCAGACCGTGCAGGCTCATCGGGAACTCCTTGCGTGGAAACCCTCGGCTTCAGCCGGGTAAGGAAACGCATCCCGGTCACGGAGCCGCGCAGTGGCAGAGCACGCTCCGCCGACCGCACAACCCACCCCGCTAACACGGAATCTGATAGAATGTGAGCTATGACGCAGCAGGTCAAGCGGGCTTTCAAGTACCGCTTTTACCCCACGGACGAGCAGGCGGCTGAGCTGTCCCGCACGTTCGGCTGCGTCCGCCTCGTCTACAACAAGGCGCTGGAGGAGCGCACACGGGCCTGGTATGGCGAGCAGCGCCGCATCTCCTACGTGCAGTCGTCCGCCGCGCTGACGGAATGGAAGAGGACCGAGGAACTCGCCTTCCTCTCGGAGGTGTCCTCCGTTCCGCTCCAACAGACGCTGCGCCATCTTCAGACTGCGTTCGGGAACTTCTTCTCCAAGCGTGCCAAGTACCCGCGCTTCAAGAGCCGGAAGAAGTCCCGGTCGTCGGCCGAGTACACCCGTTCCGGCTTCAAGTGGCGTGACGGGAAGCTGACCTTGGCGAAGATGGCGGAGCCTCTGGACATCCGCTGGTCGCGCCCACTGCCCGAGGGTGCGCAGCCCACCACGGTGACGGTGTCCCGCGACAGCGTGGGGCGCTGGTTCGCATCCTTGTTGTGCGACGACCGCGTTGCCCCGGCTCCGGCCACGGCGAACGCGGTCGGTATCGACGCGGGTATCACGTCCCTGGTGACACTGTCCACCGGGGAGAAGGTCGCCAACCCGAAGCACGAGCGCCGCGACCGTGCCCGCCTCGCGAACGCCCAGCGGGAACTGTCCCGCAAGGCGAAAGGCTCGGCGAACCGGGAGAAGGCCCGCCGTAAGGCAGCCCGCGTCCACGCACGGATCACCGACCGGCGCCGGGACTTCCTGCACAAGCTGTCGACTCGACTCGTCCGCGAGAACCAAACGGTCGTGATCGAGGACCTCACCGTCCGAAACCTGCTGAAGAACGGCAAGCTCGCGCGCGCCATCTCGGACGCGGCATGGACGGAACTTCGCTCCATGCTGGAGTACAAGTGCGCCTGGTACGGGCGCGAACTCGTCGTGATCGACCGCTTCTTTCCCAGCAGCAAGCTGTGCGGGAAGTGCGGCACGGTCCGCGAGAAGCTGCCGTTGACCGTCCGTGAGTGGACCTGCGAGTACTGCGGCACGGTCCACGACCGCGACGGGAACGCGGCACGCAACATCCTGACCGCCGGGCTGGCGGCGTCTGCCTGTGGAGACGGTGTAAGACCTCAACGGGAGTCCTCCCGGACGGGGCGGTCGTCGGTGAAGCAGGAACCCCAGCGGGCGACCGCTGGAATCCCCCGCCTCTAGCGGGGGAGGAAGTCAATCAGGGCGGCTTTCGTTCTCTTCTTCTTCGTGTCGTGTGTGTGGTGGCCAGCCGGAGGTGGGCAACGCGAAGTGCCCGGTGCGGGCTGCGACCGGGGGTCTCCAGCCTACGACGACGCCTCGACGTGTGCCGCCGGGGCTGTGGATAACCCCGTCGCCCTGTGAGGCGCCGTGCGTCGCGGTGGCCGTACCAGGGGCTCCGCCCCCTGGACCCCCGAAGCCTATGCCCGCCCGCCACCCGACTCGGCCTGCAGAGAAGCTGGACTCGAAAGACAAAGACGCGCACCACCCGACTCGGTGGATCGAGAAGCGGGACTCGAAAAACAAAAAGACACGCCCGGCGCCGGGGAGTCTCTCAGGACTTCCGGCGCCGGGCGTTCCCCCGCAACCCCCGTATGCGGTGGTCTCCTCGGTTGGTTCAGTCCGTCGCGATCGCGTTCAGGACGTTCATGCGGCCCGCGCGGAACGCCGGGATCAGGGCGGCGAACAGGCCCACGAAGGCCGAGCCGACGAAGACCCCGATGATCGTCGGCCAGGGGATCTCCAGGACCTTCAGGCCCTGCAGGGCGAGCAGCTTCTGGGCCGTCGCGCCCCAGCCCATGCCCAGGCCGAGGCCCAGCAGGGCGCCGAAGAGGGCGATCACCACGGACTCCATGCGGATCATGCGGCGCAGCTGGCGGCGGGAGAGGCCGATGGCCCGCATGAGGCCGATCTCGCGGGTCCGCTCGACCACCGACAGCGCCAGGGTGTTCACGACACCGAGGACCGCGACGATGATCGCGAGGGCGAGCAGGCCGTAGATCAGGTTCAGCAGCTGGCCGATCTGGTCCTTGAGCGCCTTCTTGTAGTCGGTCTGGTCGCGCACGGTGTACTGCGGGTAGTCGTGCAGCGCGGACTTGAGCGCCTTGTACGCGGCGTCCTGCTGTCCGTCCTTGGCGGTGGCGAAGACCAGGTCGTCGAGCGGCATCTTGGCGGCCGGCACGTACTTGGCGAGCGTGCTGATGTTGGTGTACTTGGAGCCGGCGTCGATGAGGCCGTCACTGCTGGTGATCGCGCGGACCGTGAGGTGGGCCGTGCGGCCGTCCTTGAACTTCACGGCGATCTTCGAGCCGAGGTGGATGCCGTGCGCCTTGGCGAACTTGTCGTGCACGGACATCGAGTCGGGCAGGTAGGCGTCCTTGAGGTCGCCGGCGACGGTCTTGGTGCGCAGGTCGGTCGCGTAGGTCGGGTCGGCGGCCGTGATGTCGGTGTCCTTGAGCGTCTTGCCGTCGGGCGTGGTGTAGTCGGCGGTGGTCGTGCGGTACTCGGTGACCCTCGCGAGTCCCGGCACGTCCTTGACGGCCTTGACCGCCTGCGGGGTGATCCGCTGGCCGCTGTCGGACTGGATGATGAAGTCCGTGCCGACGGTCTTGTCGAGCTGGTCGGACGCGGAGGCGACCATGGAGGAGCCGACCACCGAGAGGCAGGCGACCAGCGCCAGTCCGATCATCAGGGCGGCGCCGGTGGCGCCGGTGCGGCGCGGGTTGCGCAGCGCGTTGCGTTCGGCCATGCGCCCGACCGGGCCGAACATCCGCAGCAGGACGGCGCCCAGGACCCGTACGACACCGCCGGCGAGCAGCGGGCCGATGACGACGAACCCGATGAGGGAGAGGACGATGCCGAGGCCGAGCCAGGCCGAGCCCTCCTTGGCCTTCTCGGTGGCCGAGGCCAGGTAGAGGCCGTAGCCGCCCGCACCGGTCAGCACGAGGCCGACCAGGGCGCGTATGCGGCCCGCCCGGGCGTCGGCGGGGGCGCCCGCGTCACGCAGCGCGGCCATCGGGGAGACCTTGCCGGCGCGGCGCGCGGGGAGGTAGGCGGCGAGGACGGTGACGACGACGCCGAGGAGCAGGCCGAACACCGGGGTCGTCCAGGCGACCGTCAGGTCACTGGTCGACAGGTGCATGCCCATGGAGCCCATGAGCTTCATCAGGCCGACCGCGATGCCGACGCCCGCGCCGACCCCCAGGATGGAGCCGACCACGCCGAGCAGCAGGGCCTCGACGAGCACGGACCGGTTGACCTGGCCGCGGCCGGCGCCGATGGCCCGCATCAGGCCGATCTCACGGGTGCGCTGGGCGACCAGCATCGAGAAGGTGTTGATGATCAGGAAGATGCCGACCAGGAAGGCGATCCCGGCGAAGCCGAGCATCGCGTACTTCATGACGCTCAGGAAGCTCTCGACGTCCTTCTGGTTGGCGTCGGCGGTCTCCTTGGCGGTCTGCACCTTGTAGGCGGTGCCGAGTTCGCCGACGACGTTCTTCTTCAGCTGCGCGTCCGTCACACCCGGCGCGGCCGTCACGTTGATGTTCGTGAAGACGCCGGTCTGCCCGACGAGCGTGCGCTGGGCGGTCTTCGTGTCCAGGTAGAAGATCGCGGCACCGGGGTTGGTGACGGTGAAGTCGGCGATGCCGGAGATCTTCGCGGTGTGCGTGCCGACCGCGCTGATCACGCCGATCTCGTCACCCAGCTTCAGGTGGTGCTTGTCGACGGTGTCGGCGTCCACCATGACCTGGCCGGAGTTCTTCGGCGCCGTACCGGAGGTGATCTTCATGGTGCGGGCGTCGTTGGAGTTCCAGCTGCCGACGATGGTCGGTGCGCCGCTGGACGGCGACAGGCTGTCCTTCTCGGCGTCCACGACGGTCACGGACGTCGAGAAGACCGTGCCCTCCGCCGCCTTGACGCCGGTCGCGGCGCGGACCTTGCCGACCACCGCGGCCGGCATGACCGGGGGCCTGCCGTTGTCGGAGGTGGTCTGGCCGGTGTCGGAGGCGCCCTTGGCGCTGACCGTCACGTCGGACGAGGTCGCCGCGAACAGCTTGTCGAACGTCGTGTTCATGGTGTCGGTGAACACCAGCGTGCCGCACACGAACGCCACCGACAGCAGGACGGCGACCGCGGAGAGGGCCATGCGCCCCTTGTGCGCGAAGAAGTTGCGCATCGAGGTCTTCATGACGGTCATGACGTACGCCCCCGCGCGTCGAAGTCCTTCATGCGGTCCAGGACGGTGTCCGCGGTCGGCTTGAACATCTCGTCGACGATCCGGCCGTCGGCGAGGTAGAGCACGCGGTCCGCGTAGGAGGCGGCGACCGGGTCGTGCGTGACCATCACGATGGTCTGGCCCAGGTCGTCGACGGAGCTGCGCAGGAAGCCGAGGACCTCAGCGCCCGCGCGGGAGTCGAGGTTTCCGGTCGGCTCGTCACCGAAGATGATCTCGGGGCGGGCGGCGAGGGCGCGCGCCACGGCCACGCGCTGCTGCTGGCCTCCCGAGAGCTGGGTGGGGCGGTGCTTGAGCCGGTCCGCGAGCCCCACGGTGTCGACCACGCGCCGCAGCCACTCCTTGTCGGGCTTGCGCCCGGCGATGTCCATGGGGAGCGTGATGTTCTCCAGCGCGTTCAGCGTCGGCAGCAGGTTGAACGCCTGGAAGATGAAGCCGATCCGGTCCCGGCGCAGCTTGGTGAGCTTCTTGTCCTTCAGGCCGGTGATCTCGGTCTCGTCCAGGTAGATCTGACCGCTGGTCACGGTGTCGAGCCCGGCGAGGCAGTGCATCAGGGTGGACTTGCCGGACCCCGAGGGGCCCATGATCGCGGTGAACTGCCCCCGCGCGATGTCCACGTCGACGTGGTCCAGGGCGACGACCCGGGTCTCCCCGGCCCCGTACGCCTTGACGACCTGCCGCGCCCGCGCGGCAACGGCCGTACGCCCTCCAGTACCCCCGTGCCTGGGAATGGTCACAGCCGATGTCACGGTATGTCTCCTAAGTCGGTCAGCGAAGGAACAGCGCTGTGCTGTGCGTTGCTGCGCGGTGGTCGGTACGACGATGAGTCTCGCGGTCGGCGGGGTTGCTCCGCGCTGGTGCGAAGCCCCGTCTTGCCCCGGGGGAAAACCCCACCCCCGCCGGTTCGGTCAACCGCCCCCCGGCGGCGTAAAGCCAGGTTAAGGACGGGCGGGGTGCCGTCTCGTCCTCCGGCGGTACGAACCCTCCCCGAGCCGTAGTACGGAGAACCCCCTAGGGGACGTCCACCGCCGGGTGGAGTCCTTCTCGGGGTCGGCCTCCACCCACCGCCCCAGGAAGCGTCCACCCTCCCGCCGCGTGAGGGTCAAGTGGCTGCGCGTTCCGACGCGTTCCCACCAGGTGGACACGCTCTCCCGCCGTGCCGGGGCGGATGGGAAGCTGTCGTACGCGACATAGATACATGAGGAACACATGGGGAGGGGATCCGGCGTGGCGAAGGAGAACGCGGAGAAGGAGAACACGGAACCCGCGATACGCGCGGCGGGGCGGGAGGCCGGGACGGGCCGGCGGGGGGCCGTGGTGGCCGCCCTGATGCTCGCCATGGCGCTGGCGGCGCTCGACTCCACCGTCGTCTCCACCGCCGTACCCCAGATCGTCGGCGACCTCGGCGGCTTCTCGGTCTTCTCCTGGCTCTTCTCCGGCTACCTGCTCGCCGTCACCGTGACGCTGCCGGTGTACGGCAAGCTCTCCGACACCTTCGGCCGCAAACCGGTGCTGGTCGCGGGCGCCGCGGTGTTCCTGCTGGGGTCGCTGCTGTGCGCGGCCGCCTGGAACATGGCCGCGCTGATCGCGTTCCGGATCGTGCAGGGCCTCGGCGGCGGGGCACTGCAGGGCACCGTGCAGACCCTCGCGGCCGACCTCTACCCGCTCAAGGACCGCCCGAAGATCCAGTCGAAGCTGTCCACGGTGTGGGCGGTGTCGGCGGTCGCCGGGCCGGGGCTCGGCGGGGTGCTGGCCGCGTACGCGGACTGGCGGTGGATCTTCCTCATCAACCTGCCGATCGGCGCTGCGGCGCTCTGGCTGATAGTGCGTCACCTCCACGAGCCGAAGCGCGCGCCGCGCACGCCCCCGCGGGTGGACTGGGCGGGTGCGCTGGCGGTCTTCGCCTGCGGTGGCGTGCTGCTGACGGCGCTCGTGCAGGGCGGGGTGGCGTGGGCGTGGTGGTCCGCGCCGTCGTGCGCGCTGTTCACCACCGGGCTCGCGCTGGTGGGGCTCGTGGTGTGGATCGAGCGCCGGGCGGCCGAGCCGATCATCCCGGGGTGGGTGTGGCGGCGCCGTACGATCGCGGCCGTCAACCTCGCGCTCGGCGCGCTCGGTCTGCTGATGGTGGCGCCGACGGTGTTCCTGCCGACGTACGCGCAGTCGGTGCTCGGGCTCGCGCCGGTGGCCGCCGGGTTCGTGCTGTCGGTGTGGACGCTGAGCTGGCCGGTCTCGGCGGCCCTCAGCCAGCACGTGTACCGGCGGATCGGCTTCCGCGACACCGCGCTGCTCGGCATCGGCGCGGCCGCCCTGATCCTGTTCGCGTTCCCGTTCCTGCCCTACCCGGGGTCGGCCTGGCAGCCGACCCTGCTCATGCTCCTGCTCGGCGCCGCGCTGGGCCTGTTCCAGCTGCCGCTGATCGTGGGCGTGCAGTCGACGGTGGGCTGGGCGGAGCGCGGCACGACGACCGCGTCGGTGCTGTTCTGCCGGCAGACCGGCCAGACGATCGGGGCGTCGGTGTTCGGCGCGGTCGCCAACGGGGTGCTGGCCGCCCGGCTGGGCGGCGCGGGCGACCTCGACTCCGTCACGCGCACGCTGGACGACGGAACGGCTCCCGAGGCCACCCGGCACGCCATCGCGGACGCGGTCCACGCGGTGTACTTCGGGGCGGCGTGCGCGGCCGCACTGGCGTTCCTGATGCTCCTGTCGGTGGCACCGCGACGCTTCCCGGTCCTCAAGGACTGACTCCCGTCACGTAGTTAACGCGGGTAACACCCGAGGTCAGACACGTTCGCGTGAAGTAAGCGCATACCGGCCGGCCAGTTGCCGAAAATGGCCGCACGGCCCGGATACCTGCGAGTAACGTGCGTCCCCCGCTCCCTCCTCTCCCTGCGGTCCGCCGCCACGGACCCGAGCCACGCAAGGAGCACCGGGATGTCCCACGACCTTTCCGGCCCAGCCGACTCCGCCGCCTCTTCCGACCCTTCCGGCCTGTCCCCGCGCGATCCGTCGCACCTCACCTACCCCTGGCAGCCGCTGCCGCCCGAGCCGCCGAGACCCCGCCACGTGCCGCACCGGGAGCCGGTCGGCCACCACAGCGACCTGCGGGTGCTGCGCGGCGCCTACCGCCTCCAGCGGCGCACCGCGACCCTCACCGCGCTCGGCTACTTCACCGTGTTCCTGGTGCTGTCGGCGTTCGCCCCGGGCGTGATGACGAGCACGGTCGCCGACGGCGTACCCGCGGGACTGCTCCTCGCACTCCTCCAACTCCCCGTCACCTGGCTGGCCATCGCCCTCTACGAGCACACCGCGCGCCGCCACGTCGACCCGCTCGCCGACCGCATCCGCCGGACCGCGGAACTGGACGCCAGGCGCAGGACCGTACGGTGACCGGCCTCAGCGGCTCCGCGCAGTCCATGTCGCTGGTCGCCTTCACCGTCGTCGCCACGCTCACCCTCCTGCTGTGCGTGATGACCGGCCCGGACCGCGACGACCTCGACGAGTTCTACACCGGCTACGGCTCCCTCTCCCCGCTCCGCAACGGCCTGGCGATCGCCGGTGACTACATCTCCGGGGCCGGCGTCCTCGCCACCGGCGGCGTGATCGCCCTGTGCGGCTACGACGGCGTCGTCCTCGCCCTCAGCACCGCCCTGTCGCTGATGCTGCTGATGTTCCTGCTGGCCGAACCGCTGCGCAACGCGGGCCGGTTCACCATGGGCGACGCGCTGGCCCGCCGGATGCCCGGCCGCAGCGTACGGATCGCGGCCTGCGCGGTGACCGTCGCCGCCCTGCTGCCGCTGATGCTGGTCCAACTCGCCGGCGCCGGGCAGCTGATGGCCTTCCTCCTCGGCTTCTCCAACGAGACCGTGCAGACCGGCTGCGTCGTCGGCCTGGGCGCCCTGATGATCAGCTACGCGGCCATCGGCGGCATGAAGGGCACCGCGCTCATCCAGATGCTGAAGATCGTGATGCTGCTCGGTTCCGGCACCGTGGTCGCCCTGCTGGTCCTGCACCGCTTCGACTGGGACCCGGGCGCCCTGCTCGCCGCGGCGGCCCGGGGCAGCGGCGCCGGAGCCGCGTACCTGCACTCCGGCCTCCAGTTCACCGGCGGTCCCGCCCCCCGCCTCGACATGATCAGCTCGGAGCTGACCGTCGTCCTCGGCGGCGCCTGCCTGCCGCACATCACCATGCGCATGTACACCGCCTCCAGCGCCCGCCAGGTCCGCCGCTCGATGTCCTGGGCGGTGTCGTGCGTGGCCCTGTTCGTGCCGATCGTCGGCGTCGTCGGCTTCGGCGCCACCGCCCTGGTCGGCCGCGCCGCCGTCGCCGCCGCCGACCCGCAGGGCAACACCGCCTACCTGCTGGGCTCCCGCGCGGCCTTCGGAGCCGACGTGTCGACGGCGGAGACCCTGCTCTTCACCACCGTCACCACGGCGGTCTTCCTGACCCTGCTCGCCTCCGTCGCCGGCATGATCCTCGCCTGCGCCAACTCCCTCGCCCACGACGTCTTCGCGACCCGCGTCCGGGAGATGCCGGCCCGCCGCGAGATGACCCTGGCCCGCGTCTCCGCGCTCGCCATAGGAGTCCCCACGATCCTGCTGGCGACCCTGGTCCAGCACCACAGCCTGCAGCCCCTGATCACCCTCTCCTTCTGCCTCGGCGCGTCCGCCCTCGCCCCCGCCCTGGTGTACGGCCTCTTCTGGCGCCGTTACACCCGCACCGGCCTGCTCTGCACCCTGCTCGGCGGCACCCTCAGCGTCCTGCTCCTGATGCCCGGCACGAACCTGGTCTCGGGCTCGCCGGGCGCCGCCTTCCCGCACGCCGACTTCAACTGGTTCCCCTTCACCACCACCGGCCTCGTCTCCATCCCGGCCGGCTTCTTCCTGGGCTGGCTGGGGACGGTGGCCTCCGGCCGGCGCGGGGCCGCGGAACAGCGCCGGCAGTACGAGGCGGTGGAGGGGTGGATCCTGGCGGGGGCGGTACGGAGGGGGAGCTAGGAGGAGCCGAGACGGAGGGGGCCAGGAGGAGCCGAGACGGAGGGGAAGCCAGGAGAGGCCGAGGAGGCGCGGGGCGCTATTCCGCCGCCGCGCGCCCCGTCAGGGTCACGAGGCTGTCCCGCATGTGGTCCATGTGCGCCTGCACGTCGTCCCAGGTCTCACCGTGCTCGCGCAGCACCCGCTCGGTCTCCCGCGCGATGCGCTCCTCGCGGACCTTGGCCTCCGCGAGGACCTCGCCGGCACGCTCGTGCGCCTCCTCCTCGGAGCGGCGCGCCGACTCCCCGGCCTCCTCCAGGGCCCGTTCCGCCTCCGCCAGGGCGGCCTCGGCGCGCGCGATGCGTTCGGCGTTGTGCGCGTCGACCGCGGCGGCGCGCGCGGCCTCCTCGCGTTCTTCCTCGGCCCAGCGTTCGGCGTGTTCCTTGGCCTGTTCGGTGAGCATCCCGGTGGTGCGCTGCCGCACCTCGCGCAGCGCCGAAAGCGCCTCGCCCCGCTGCTCCTTGACCTCCAGACGGGCGCCGATGCGGATGTCGTCCGCCTCGGCGCTCGCCGCGAGGAGCACCTGGCGGGCGCGTTCCTCGGTGTCCGTGCGGAGCGCGTCGGCCCGCTCCCGCACCGCATCGCACTCGCTGTCGGCGCGCGCCGCGGCCTCCGCGACCCCCTCCGTCAGCTCGCGCAGGGCGCCCTCGCGCAGGGTCTTCGCCTCCTCCACCACGAGCCGGAAGATCCGGTGCGCGCGGTCCCCGAGCGCCTCGTACGTCTGCGGAGGGAGCTGCTCGACCACAGCGCGCATCCGCTCGGCCTCCGCCTCCATCTCCTTGGCGAGCACGGTGAGCCGTGCGGCACGCTCCCACGCCGCGTCCCGGTCCTCACCGAGCTCCACCATGAACGTGTCGACCTGATCGGGGCTGTAGCCACGCCCCCGGACGGTCACGAACTCGTACGGCGACATCGATGCGCTGCTCACCTGGAACCCCTCTCCGCCGGACCCGCACGAAATGATGATTTCGCGGATATCTTGATGGATCGGACGTAAGTGTTCATAACGCGACACTCCGCATGTCGCGCTGGAAACACCGCACGCCTCACCCGGAGGTGGGAAGCGCGTCAGGGGGCGTGAAAGCTCAGCCGCGCGCCCTTCGGTAGCGGGTCAGCACCGTCGCGCCCACGCGTTCCGCGGACAGGCACTCCAGCTCGGCGGGCGGGCCGCCGGCCGGGAAGAGCGGCCGGCCGGTGCCGAGGACGGTGGGGAAGGTCAGCAGCCGGTACTCGTCGACCAGGTCCGCGTCCGCCAGGGCATGGACGACCCCGATGCTGCCCATGACGACCACGTCCCGCCGCTCGGTCTTGACGGCGTCCAGGAGATCCCCGTCGAGGAGACGGGAGTTCGCCCACGCGGACACGTCGGACGCGTCGGACAGGGTGCGGGAGGCGACCAGCTTCGGTGCGGCGTTCAGGCGCGCGGAGAACGGGTCGTCGCGGCCCGGCCACAGGCGCGAGAAGGCCTCCCAGGTGGACCGCCCCAGCAGGACGACCCCCTCGTCCAGGGTGCGGCCCAGGCCGAACCTGTCCCCGGCGATCTCCTCCCGGCCGAACCGGAAGAGCCAGCCGCCGTACGGCGTGCCCTCGGTGCCGTCCGGGTCGGACACGATCCCGTCCAGGGTGGTGAATTGGATGACGACAACGCTCATGACGGTTGTCCCTTCGCTCGATGGTCACCGGTACATACCGGCGGCACCGGGCGGACTCATCGCCGTCCCGGGAACTTCTTTCCCGACCGTCTCAGCCGGCGGGAGGCACAGGCGGCTGCGCCGGCGCGCACGCTGTCAGCACGCGCGGGTCCGTGAACACCACGTTGCGCGCGATCCGGCCGCCGCCCGTGACCGTGAGGACCTGCACGGAGTGCAGCCGGTGCGCACCGCCCGGCTCGGGGGCGTACGCGGCGAGCGCGGGCTGTCCGCCCGCGGTGAGGGAGCGCACGCGCCAGCCGGTGCCACGGAGCCGGAACACCCGCTCCATGAACAGGCCGTAGTCGCCGCGGCCCCGGTACCACAGCGGCACCGGCGGCATCTCCAGCACCGCGTCGTCCGTGAGCAGCCGCACCAGCGCCGGCACATCGGCCGCCTCGAACGCCTGCTGATACCTCAGGACCGCCGCCCGCACCCCGGGATCGTCCGGCTCGCTCACCTCGTCCGCCCCGGCCGCCCCCGCGAGCGCGGCACGCGCCCGCTGCAGCGCGCTGTTCACGGCCGGCACCGAGGTCTCCAGCTGGTCGGCGACCTCGGCGGCACTGAACTCCAGCACCTCGCGCAGCACCAGCACCGCCCGCTGTCGCGCGGGCAGCAGCTGCAGCGCCGCCACCAGCGCGAGCCGCAGATCCGCACGCGCCTCCACGTCGAAGCGCGCGTCGGGGAACGGCTCCAGCCACGGCACGTCCGGCGCGGGTGTGAGCGGCGCCTCCGGGTCCGTACCGGGCGCCCCGAGCCCCGACGGCAACGGCCGCCGCCCGCGCCCCTGGAGCGCCGTCAGGCACACGTTCGTCGCGATCCGGTACAGCCAGGTGCGCACCGACGCCCGCGCGGGGTCGTAGCGCTCACGGGCCTTCCAGGCCCGCAGCATGGTCTCCTGCACCAGGTCCTCGGCCTCGTGGAACGAGCCCAGCATCCGATAGCAGTACGCCACCAACTCGCCCCGGTACGGCTCGAAGTCCATCCGCCCATCATGCCCGCGCGGTACGACAGTCGGGCACGCGCGCGTGGGGGCCGGTCCGGTCTCCCGACCCGACCGGCCCCCGTACGGCCGTCCTACCCCCGCGCTACAACAGCCCGTCCCACATCTGCTCCAGCAGCACCGACCACCAGCTCTCCGGCGAACCGAGCGCCGCCGGGTCCAGGGAGGCCAGCTGGGCCTGGAAGTCGACGGTCCAGCGGCCCGCCTGCTCCTGGTTCAGGCCGAACCTGAGCCGCCACATCCGGCCCAGCAGCGCCAGACAGCGGGCGAACTCCGGCAGCCCCGTGTTCACGAACTGCGGCGGCACCGACGCCCCGCCCGGCCCCGCCTCCATGGGCACGGCCACGATGTTCGCGGTGCCGTACTGCACACAGACCGCCTTGCCGAAGTCGGTCCCCATCACGAGGTACGACGCCGCGTCCGACGCCGGCTGCAACCCGCGCTCCTGCGCCAGCTCCGCCAGCGTCGGCACCGGCCGGCCCGGCTGCGCCTGCGCCCAGAAGAACGGCCCCATGTCCAGCGGCAGCCCCGCCGCCACCAGCGTGTGCGCCACGATCGGCGGCACACCCTGCCGCGACACCGCCGCCTGCTCGAACCGGAACACGCCGGGACCGAACGCCGCCGCCAGCTCCTGCGCGATCGCCTCCGGCGGGATCGGCGGCGCCGCCTGCACCTGCGGCAACGGCGCCCGCACCGGCGCGGGCCGCGCGGGACCCGCCGCCACCTGGTGCAACTCGCCCTGATGCGCCAGCAACTGCCGCATCCCCTGCTGCCGGCTCGCGTGATCCGTGCCGTACGGCGCGATGCTCGCCAGCCGCGCCTGCGGCCACTGCTCCCGGATCATCCGCGCACAGTACGCACCCGGCAGCTCGCACGACTCCAGCTCCGTGTGCAGCTCAAGCACCTGGTCCGGCGGCACGTTCATGGCCCGCAGCTCGTGGAAGATCTGCCACTCCGGGTGCGGCGTGCCCGGCGCCGAACGCCGGATCAGCTGCTGCTCCGAACCGTCCTGCGCCCGGTAGCGCAACACCGCCTGGTAACCCGGCCCGACCGTCGGCTGCCCCTGCTGCGGGTAGCCGTACGCGGGCGGCTGCTGACCCGGCACAGGCTGACCGGGCACAGGCTGACCCGGCACAGGCTGACCGGGCACGGGCTGACCCGGCACGGGCCGAGCGGGCGGCGGCATCGCACCGGCCGGCATCGGCGGCGGCATCTGCGGGGCACCCGGCGGCCTGCCGGGGGCGGGCGGAGCGCCCACCGGAGGCGCCGCCAGCACGGTCTCCGCGTGGTGAACCGCCGCGCCGCCCGCACCACCGGCAGAGCCCTGCGCGGAAGGCGCTGGAGGCATGCCAGGGGCGCCCGGAGGCTGCTGCGCGCCGCCACCCATCCCGCTCGGGTCGGCCAGCATCGTGGCCGCACGATGAACATCGCCCGGAGGCGGACCACCCGGACCGCCCGGCGCGCCGGGCGAGGCGGGGGCGCCCGGCGGGATCTGTGCGCCCGGCACCTGCGCCGGACCCTCCGGCCCCTTGGGACCCGGCGCCGACACCATCTGCGTCGGCGCATACCCACCCGCGGGCGGCTGAGGCGCACCCCCGGGCTGGGCACCCGGAACTCCCGGCGCTCCTGGAACTCCTGGAACTCCCGGCGCTCCTGGGGCGCCCGGTGGCGGAGGCGGCGCACCGGCCCCGCCACGCGCCCTGCGCGGCGGAGGCGCGGCCCTGCTCGTCGCGGCGTCCGCGATGTCACCGGCGTTCGGCGCGAGAGGCCGCCCCGGAGCGGCCGGACCCGCCGGACCCGCCGGAGACGGGGGCACGCCCGGAGCACCGGCCGGCGCCTGCGGATAGCCGTAGCTCGGGGCGGCCGGCGCCTGCGGGTAGCCGTAAGAGGACGCGGGCGGCGTCGCGGGCGCCTGCGGACGGCCGGGCGCACCCGGCGCGGGCGTGCCGGGAGCCGCCGGTCCCTGTGGGTAGCCGTAGGACCGGGCGTCCTGCGGAGGCGGCGGGGGCGGGCCACCCTGCGCACTCGCCTCGTCGAGCGCCGGAGACACCGCCGTGCGCGGCAGCTGGCTTCCCCCCGCCATCAGCGAGGTCTCGGCCTCTCCCAGCGCACCGTCGCCGGCATCGCTCAACGGCGGCGCGAACACCGTCGCGGGCAACGGGACGGAACGGTCTTCACCGGCATCGGCGTTGGTGTCGGTGCCGGCCCAAGGAGTCGCACCGGCGGGCACGTTGTGTGCGCCCGGCGCACCCGACGCACCCTGCACCCCTGCCCCAACTCCGGCGCCCGCACCCGCACCCGCACCCGCACCGGCCGCCGGCCAAGAAGCACCACCGGCCCCGCCGGAAGCCGCCGGCACCCCGGCCTGCGTCTCGGCAAGCCCATCGAAGCCGGAGCCGGAACCGGCAACGGAACCCGGGCCCGCACCGGCCGACGCCCCGTCACCCCCCGACCGCCGATCCGGAATACCCAGCTTGTCCGCCGCCTCCTGGAGCCACTCCGGCGGGCTCAACAGGAACGACGTCTGGTTCAGGTCCACCCGGGCCGCGGGCGCCGGCGCCGCGTCGGCGACCTCCGCCGCACGGCCGTACTCCTCCTCGTACCGGCGGATCACCTCGCCCACCGGCAGCGCCGGCCACAGCGTGGCCTCACCGCTGTCACGGGCGATCACCAGCCGCTGCCCGCCCGCGTCCGACCGCGGACCCTCCGCACGGTCCTCGCCCCACACCACGAACCCGAGACCGAACTCCCGCACCCGTACCTCACGATGCTGGTACGCCGGGACGTCACCGTTGATCCACTCTTCCGCGCGCTCCTGCGCCTGCGCGAACGTCACCATGCCGGACCTCACTCCCCCGAGCCGGCCGAGGACACCGGCACGGCACGCGCGAAACCACCGTCGACCATCAGGTTCGCCACCGTCTCCAACTCCGGCGGGGACCCCGCCAGCCGCGACAGGAACACGTCGAAGTCCTCACCGCACGGCAGCAGCAGACGCTCCACCCGCTCCGCCGGCGGCCACCCCGGATCCACGTCACGCGCGTCGTCGTACGCGCAGAACCACACCGAACCCAGCCGGTCGCCCTTGACCTTCACCGCCAGCAGACCGCCTTGCACGAAGCCGACGCCCAGGTAGTCCTTGGTGAGATGGTCGCGCAGGCACTTGTTGACGTACACGAGGTCGTTCACCGCCGCCTCGTCGCGGACCGTGAAGAACGGCTGGTCCACCAGCAGTCCGAGGCCGGCGTCCAGGGCCGTGCCCACCGGCGCGCAGCCGCCGGCCGCCTTCAGGAACGAACGGTACGCACCCGGCAACCGGTACCCGAGATCCTCCTCGACCCCCTGCACCTGCGACTCCGACACCGCCACACCCGACTTCGGCAGCCCGAAGTGCGCCGGACGCGTCTCCTGCAACGGCCGCGTCCCCCGCTTGTCGTGGTCCACCCGTGCCGTCGCCACCCCACCGTGATGCCGCAGCAACGCCTTCACCTCGACCGGGACCAGCTCCAGCCGCCGCGACCCCGCCACGTGGTGCCACGTCCAGCCGTGCGGCGTCGCCACCGCCGGCACCGTGTCCCACAGCTCATGCCCCGAAGCCGCCAGCACCGCGTTCGCGGACACGAAGTCCGTCAGCCGCAACTCGTCGACGCCGAAACCCTCCGGCGGATCGGCGATCTCCGCCGCCGCACGCGCGTAGGGCGAGAAGTCGGGGTAACCACGCTCGTCGATCCGTACCCCTCTCGGGTGACGTGCCGCCCGAACCGGATCCGGGAAATGCACGACCTGCCCGGCATAGGCCGCGTTCGGCGGCGCGGCCTGCTGCCCGAGCCGACCTGTCGTCATGACGGTTGCCCCCTGCGGCACTCTGTACGAACCGGTATCACACCCCTGCGGCGCGCCACGGCCCGTATCCGGCTGTCTCTCCCACGTCCCAGACGCGTCGACCGCGCCCTCGCGGTTGCCGACAGCCTATGCGGTACACGAACCCCGGTCACCGGCCCTCCGGTTCCGTGACCAGCCGTCACCCCGCCGTGACAGCCTGCCCAAACCCGGGCGTGTCGCACCGCCCCAGCTACCGCACCCGCCACGGGATTTGGCAGTCTGTGACTTTCGGGGGGATGCCCGGGAGGGGAAGACGATCATGAACACCACACAGACAGGACCGCACACCGCCATGTCCGGCGCCGCCCACGGCGCCACCAACGGCGACCCCCGCATCGGCTGGAGCAGCAGCGAAATACCTCCCGCGCCCACCCTCCAGCACCGCCGCGACGGCATCCTGCCCACCGTCGCCGCCGCCCTCTCCGTCCGCGGCGCCACCCTCACCGGCACCGCCGCCCGCGGCGACCAGCCGCCCCCGCTGCACCCGCTGGTCCAGGAGTTCCTCGACACCCTCCCCAGCGGACAGCGCGACCGCTTCACCGGCCGCTGCGCCGAGGCCATCCTCATCTCCCGGCACATCAGCACCGCCGACAGCGCCCGCAGCAAACGCGCCGCCCGCAAACCCATGACCAACGGCGAAGCCCGCAAATCCCTCAAGCAGGCCAAACTCACCGCCCGCCGCATACGCGAGGACGGCGACCCCCTGCACGGCAGCTTCGCCGCCCCCTGCCGGGCCTGCGCCGCCCTCACCGCCCACTTCGGCGTCCGCGTCGTCGACCCCACCACCACCGACGCCTGACGCACACACCCCCACGCACCACGGACCACACACGCGCACCCGCACACCAACCAGGACGATCGAAGGGCAGATGCACGCCGACCGCACCTCCTCCACGCGCTTCTCCGTGCCCGTCGACGCAGCCCTGCGCTCCGCCGGCTGGCAACCCGGACGCTGGGACATAAAACAGGCCGAGGTCTGGGCCGACACCCTGCGCGACCACACCTCACCCGCCGGACACCGGCACGCCGTCTTCCCCGCCGCGGTGGAGGCCTGGGCCGAATTCGGCGGCCTGCACATCAGCCCCGGCGGCACCGGCCGCCAGATCGCCCCCGCCACCCTCCACCTCGACCCCCTGCACGGCCTCCACCTCGCCCGCACCCTCGGCGACCTCGGCCGCGCCCTCGACACCGAGATCTGCCCCCTCGGCGCGGAGACCGACACCCACTCCCTCCTCGCCATCGACGCCGAAGGCCGCATCTACACCCTCGACCACACCGGCGACTGGTACGTCGGCACCGACATCGACCACGCCCTGACCACCCTCATCGCAGGCGTCGAACCCCGACGCCTCACCACCCAGCCCTAGGGACTGCCGGTCAGGCCGCCGGAATCACCGCCGACACCCGGAAGCCCCCGGCGTCCGTCGGACCCGACACGAACACCCCACCCAGCCCCAGCACCCGCTCACGCATCCCCACCAGACCGTTCCCACCCGACGGCAACCCCGCCGACGCCGCCGACGCCGGCTCCGGCGGCGGCTCGTTCTCCACCTGCATCGCGATCTCCGCCACCCGGTGCGCCAACCGCACATGCGTCTTCGCACCCGCCGCATGCTTGTGCACGTTCGTCAGCGCCTCCTGCACCACCCGGAACGCCGTCTGCTCGATCACCGCCGCATACGACCGCGCATCCCCCTCGACCGACAGATCCACCACCATCCCCGCCGCCGCCGACTGCCCCACCAGCACCTCCAACTCCGACAGCCACGGCCCCTCCTCCTCCGCCGCCACCCGCGAAGCCGCCGCCGCGGCCGCCACCCCCACCGCCGCCAACGGCACCGAAACCGACACCGACACCGACGCCGACGCCGAAGCGGCAGCCGAACGCCGCTGAGCCGCCTCCCCCGAACGCAACACCCCCAACATCTCCCGCAACTCCGTCAACGCCTGACGCCCCATGTCCCCCACCAGCGCCGCGTTCCGCACCGCCTTCTCCGGATCCTTCCGCGCCACCGCCTGCAACGCCGCCGCGTGCACCACCATCAACGACACCCGGTGCGCCACCACGTCATGCATCTCCCGCGCGATCCGCGTCCGCTCCTCGCCCCGCGCCCACTCCGCACGCTCCTCCGCCCGCTCCGCGAGCAACTGAAGCTCCCGCTCCAGACTGTCCGCCCGCTCCCGCAGACTCTCCATCAACCGCCGCCGCGCACCCACGTACAACCCCAGCAGCACCGGAGGCGCCGTCAACCCCAGCGAGGTCGCCAGCGACGCGAACGGAACGAACCAGTCCCCCAGCGTCAGATCCCCCCGCGCCATGCTCTGCCGCACCCGCACGAACGTCACGATCAACGTCCCCAGGAACGTCATCCCCGCCAGCGCCACGATGATCCGCCGCGGCAGCTCCGCCGCGGCCAGCGTGTACAGGCCGACGATGCCCATCAGGAAACCCATCTGGGCCGGCGTGATCGCGATCGCGACCAGCACCACGGCTATCGGCCACTTCCGGCGCAGCACCAGCACGGAACCGGCCAGCAGACCGAACACGATCCCCGCCGACACCGGGATCCCCGCGTCCCGCGCGAACGGAATCCCCTCCGCGGCGCACTCCAGCGCCGACACCAGCGCGAGCCCCACGTCCAGCACCGCACTACGCCACCGTGACCACCACCACGGCCCTCTCAAGGCCGTCGCGTGGTCTGCCCCCGTCGTGGTCATGCCTCCAGCCTACGGGCGCGAGGGTGGGCTTTTCCGGTGAGTTTCGTCTACTCGCCTACACCACACTCCGTAACCGAACAACACCGAAACCCACTGGAATCCCTCGAACTACTGAACCACGCACGTTCGACCCCGGAATCGACCATTCCGCCCGGACGGTACGCCCATGACACATCCACACAGCAAATACCGTGACTTCGAGGGGCTACGCGAGCAGGCGGTCGCCCTCCGACGGGCCGGACTCGGCCGCCGCCAGATCCGCGACCGCCTCCCGGGACCTCGAACGTACGACGACGAAGCAGGAAGCCGCAGCCGCTTTCGGGGAGTTGTCGGACCGGGAGCCGTTCATCGCGCAGCCCCAGGACAGTTCAGGGGAACACCGGTGACTCCTACCGCGGATGCCTCGTGATCCACGTCCGGCAGAGCGCCGACTTGTACCGTCGCATGGAAGGCGCCTGGTACGGCATAGTAGGAGGCGCCACTCGACGGCCCGACTAAATGTCCGGTTCAGTCGGGAATATTCCCCCGTGGTGTAATTGGCAGCACTGTGGCTTTTGGTGCCATCTGTCCGGGTTCGAGTCCTGGCGGGGGAGCCATGCTCGGTTCGGGCCCTGACAGCTCCGTCAGGGCCCGCTCCCATGTCCCCCACGAAACGCCCCGGTATCCTGCGGATGTCACCCCCACCATCCAAAAAGCCGAAGGGCAACCCCGTGAGCGCCATTCGCCCGGCAGCCGTCGTCGTTCTCGCAGCGGGTGAGGGCACCCGTATGAAGTCGGCCACACCCAAGGTCCTGCACGACATCTGTGGCCGTTCCCTGGTGGGTCATGTGCTCGCCGCCTCCCGCGAGTTGGACCCCGAGAACCTGGTCGTCGTCGTCGGGCACGCGCGCGAGCAGGTCGCCGCGCATCTCGGTGAGGTCGACGCCGGCGTCCGTACCGCCGTGCAGGAGCAGCAGAACGGCACCGGGCACGCCGTGCGGATGGCGCTGGAGGAGCTGGGCGGGGCGGTCGAGGGGACCGTGGTCGTGGTGTGCGGGGACACTCCGCTGCTGACCGGGGAGACGCTGCGGCGGCTCGCCCAGGCGCATCACGGTGACGGCAACGCGGTGACCGTGCTGACGGCGGAGGTGCCGGACGCGACCGGTTACGGCCGTATCGTGCGGGACGCCGCTTCGGGGGCCGTGACGGCCATCGTGGAGCACAAGGACGCCTCGGACGAACAGCGGGCGATCCGGGAGATCAATTCCGGGGTGTTCGCGTTCGACGGGCAGCTGCTGGCGGACGCGCTGGGGAAGGTGCGGACGGACAACAGTCAGGGTGAGGAGTACCTGACGGACGTGCTGGGGATCCTGCGGGAGGCCGGGCACCGGGTGGGTGCGTCGGTGGCGGGGGACCACCGGGAGATCGCCGGGATCAACAACCGGGTGCAGCTGGCGGAGGCGCGGCGGATCCTGAACGACCGGTTGCTGGAGCGGGCGATGCTGGACGGCGTGACGGTCGTGGATCCGGCGACGACGTGGGTGGATGTGACGGTGACGTTCGAGCAGGATGCCGTCGTGCATCCGGGGACGCAGCTGCTGGGTTCGACGCATCTGGCGGAGGGTGCGGAGGTCGGGCCGAACAGCCGGCTGAAGGACACCCGGGTCGGCGCCGGGGCGCGGGTGATCAACACGGTGTCCGATTCCGCTCATATCGGTGCGGACGCGAGCGTGGGACCGTATGCCTATCTGCGGCCGGGGACGCGGCTGGGGGCCAAGGGCAAGATCGGTACGTACGTGGAGACGAAGAACGCGTCGATCGGGGAGGGGACGAAGGTTCCGCATCTCTCGTATGTCGGTGATGCGACGATCGGCGAGTACTCGAACATCGGTGCGGCCAGTGTGTTCGTTAACTACGACGGTGAGAGCAAGCACCACACCACTGTCGGGTCGCACTGCAAGACGGGTTCGGACAACATGTTTGTGGCGCCTGTCACGATCGGGGACGGTGCGTACACCGCTGCCGGGTCTGTGATCACGAAGGATGTGCCGCCCGGTTCACTGGCCGTGGCCCGCGGTCAGCAGCGGAATATCGAGGGTTGGGTGGCCCGGAAGCGTCCGGGGAGTGCGGCGGCGAAGGCTGCCGAGGCGGCTTCCCGGCGGGGCGTGAGCGAGGACTGACCGGAAACAGGTGCGCCGAAGACGTCGTACCGTGATAAGTGCACACCCGCACCTAACCAGCTGTTTCGCCCTTCCACGCCGGGCATTCGGGGCGCGGAAGATCCAGCTGTACGGCTGAGACACCTCTGAGGAGACAGTGCTGTGACCGGGTTCAAGACGACCGGCGAGAAGAAGATGATGTTCTTCTCCGGCCGCGCCCACCCCGAGCTTGCCGAGGAGGTCGCCCACCAGCTGGGTGTCGGGGTCGTCCCGACGAAGGCCTTCGACTTCGCGAACGGCGAGATCTACGTCCGCTACCAGGAGTCGGCGCGCGGTGCCGACTGCTTCGTGATCCAGAGCCACACGGCTCCGATCAACCAGTGGATCATGGAACAGTTGATCATGATCGACGCGCTGAAGCGCGCGTCGGCGCGTTCCATCACGGTGATCGTGCCCTTCTACGGTTACGCCCGGCAGGACAAGAAGCACCGGGGCCGTGAACCGATCTCGGCGCGGCTGATCGCCGATCTGATGAAGACGGCGGGTGCGGACCGGATCCTGACCGTGGACCTGCACACGGACCAGATCCAGGGGTTCTTCGACGGGCCGGTGGACCACCTGTTCGCGCTTCCGCTGCTGGCGGACTACGTGGGCGCGAAGGTGGACAAGGGCAAGCTGACGATCGTGTCCCCGGACGCCGGCCGGGTCCGGGTCGCGGACCGCTGGTGCGACCGGCTCGGTGCGCCGCTGGCCATCGTGCACAAGCGCCGTGACAAGGACGTGGCGAACCAGGTGACCGTCCACGAGGTCGTGGGCGAGGTCAAGGGCCGGGTCTGTGTCCTGGTCGACGACATGATCGACACGGGTGGCACGATCTGTGCGGCGGCGGACGCGCTGTTCGCGCACGGTGCGGAGGACGTCATCGTGACGGCGACGCACGGTGTGCTGTCGGGTCCGGCGGCGGACCGGCTGAAGAACTCGCGGGTGAGTGAGTTCGTGCTGACGAACACGCTGCCGACGCCGGGTGAGCTGAGCCGGGATCTGGACAAGATCACGGTGCTGTCGATCGCGCCGACGATCGCGAGTGCGGTGCGTGAGGTGTTCGAGGACGGTTCGGTGACGAGCCTCTTCGACGAGCAGTGAGTTTTGCACCGTAAGCACCGTGCAGTGAGGTTTCTGCACAGCCCGCGGTGATCGTTTTGGGTACGGCCTCCCCCTCCGAGTAGACTGCTGCAGTTGCTCGGCGAGGGAGGCCGTACCTGTTCCGTACAGGTGTCGGCGGTCCGTTATCGACGCGCTCTTCGTAGCAGGCCGTTCGTGGCCGGGTGACCACGTCCGTATCTACCTCTACGAGGAGTGATCACCATGTCCGAGGTGAAGATCGCCGCCGAGTCGCGCACCGAGTTCGGCAAGGGTGCCGCGCGCCGTATCCGTCGTGACAGCAAGGTCCCCGGTGTCCTGTACGGCCACGGTT
The DNA here is from genome assembly GCF_040296885.1 of Streptomyces sp. NPDC001980. NCBI lineage: Bacteria > Bacillati > Actinomycetota > Actinomycetes > Kitasatosporales > Streptomycetaceae > Streptomyces > Streptomyces sp. NPDC001980. The sequence goes on from NZ_JBEOYD010000012.1 coordinate 58,379, forward strand.
CGGACCCGATCCACCTGACCCTGCCGGGCCACGAGCTGCTGCTCGCGCTGCGTACGCCGAACGTCCTGATCTCCCTCGACATCGACGGCAAGTCGAACGAGCTGGCGATCCCGAAGTCCGTCGTGCGTGACCCGATCAAGGGCTTCCTGGAGCACGTCGACCTGCTGCTGGTCAAGCGCGGCGAGAAGGTCAACGTCGAGATCCCCGTGCACACCGAGGGCGAGCTGGCCGCGGGCGGCAACCTGCTGGAGCACGTGCTCAACGCGCTGCCGGTCGAGGCCGAGGCCACCCACATCCCCGAGGCCGTCACCGTCTCCGTCGAGGGCCTGGAGGCCGGTGCGTCCGTCCTCGCCAAGGACATCACGCTGCCGTCCGGTGTGACGCTGGCCGTCGACGAGGACGCGGTCGTCCTCCAGGTCTTGGCCGCGCAGGCGGAGGAGGCGGCTGAGGGCGCCGAGGGCGAGGCCGCGGAAGCGGCTGAGGCCTGAGCCGTCGGTTCAGGTGCCGTCTGCTGAATAGGCGCCGGCGAGCAGTCAAGCAACGGTCAGCCGCCGTTCCCCCGGGAGCGGCGGCTGGCGCGTATCAAGGAGAGATGGACGTGACGACCCCCGCAGGCGCCCCCTGGCTGATCGTCGGGCTCGGTAATCCCGGGCCCGAGTACGCGATGAACCGGCACAACGTCGGGTTCATGGTCGCGGACCTGCTCGCCGACCGGATCGGCGGGAAGTTCAAGCGGGCCGGGAAGGCTCAGGCGCAGGTGGTGGAGGGGCGGCTCGGGGCGCCGGGGCCGGGCAGCCGGCGGGTGATCCTGGCGAAGCCGATGTCGTTCATGAATCTCTCCGGCGGCCCGGTGAACGCGCTGCGCGACTTCTACAAGGTGCCGGTCGCCAACATCGTCGCGGTCCACGACGAGCTGGACATCGACTACGGCGTGCTCCGCCTGAAGCTGGGCGGCGGCGACAACGGGCACAACGGGCTGAAGTCGATGACGAAGGCGATGGGCGCGGACTATCACCGGGTGCGGTTCGGGATCGGGCGGCCTCCGGGGCGTATGCAGGTCGCCGACTTCGTGCTGAAGGACTTCTCCTCGACCGAGCGCAAGGAGCTGGACTACTTCGCGGACCGGGCCGCCGACGCGGTGGAGGCGCTGGTCACCGAGGGGCTGGAGCGGGCGCAAAGCTCGTACAACTCCTGACTTGTCCCCCAGGGCAGTTGACCGGCCGTAGGGACATGGCCAATGATCCCGGCCATGCCTGCTGCCTCCGCCGCCTCCTCCCGTACGGCCTCGGTCAACGCGTTGCGTGTCGTGTCGATGGGTGCGGTCGCCGTGCTGATCCTGGTCGCCGGGGTGTGGGGGTCGTGGGGCACCGCGCAGGACGTGATGCTGACGAAGGGCAAGGAGCGGGGCACGGTGACGGTTGCGGCGTGCGGTGCCGACACCTGCACGGGGCCGTTCGCGCCCGCCTCGACCGGCGCGTCGAAGCGCGCGAGTGTCGTCCTCGACAAGTCGGTCGGGGTGCGCAAGGGGCAGACGTACGACGTGATCGTGAAGCCCGGTACCGGGGATGTGGTCCGGTCGGGCCCGGCCGGGGTCCTGTACGCCTGGGTGCCGCTCGGCGGTGCGCTGCTGCTGGCGTCGGTGGTGGTGGCCGGGGGGCTGCGGCTGAGGCGGGTGGCGTGGGTGCTGGGGGGTTCGGGGATCGCGCTGCTCACGGCGGCGTTCGCCGCGTTGCAGTGAGCTGTGCCGGAAACGACCGGTGCCCCGGGGTGTACGACCCCGGGGCACCGTCATGTCCGACAGCCGTCAGCCGGTGTTGCGCAGGCCCGCCGCCACGCCGTTGACCGTGAGGAGCAGGGCGCGGGCGAGCAGCGGGTCGGCCGGCTCGCTCGCTGCCGCCGCGTCGCGCTGGCGCTTGAGCAGGGTGACCTGGAGGTAGGAGATCGGGTCCAGGTAGGCGTCGCGGATGGTGAAGGTCTGCTTGAGGACCGGGGTGGCGTCGAGGAGTTCGGCCTCGCCGGTGATCTTCAGGACCTCGGCGACGGTCAGGGCGTGCTCTTCGCGGATCGTGTCGAAGACGTGCTTGAGCTCGTCCGGGACGAGGGTGTCCACGTAGTGCTGGGCGATCCGCAGGTCCGTCTTGGCGAGGGTCATCTCGACGTTGGAGACGAAGTTCCGGAAGAAGTGCCACTGTTCGTGCATCTCGTCCAGGACGGTGTCCAGGCCCGCCTCGCGCAGTGCCTTGAGGCCGGAGCCGACGCCGAACCAGCCGGGGACGATCTGCCGGGACTGGGTCCAGCCGAACACCCAGGGGATGGCGCGCAGGCCGTCGAGCGAGACGCCGGAGCCGGGGCGGCGGGAGGGCCGGGAGCCCAGGTGCAGGTCGGCGAGCTGGTCCACCGGCGTCGACGCGAGGAAGTACGTCGGCAGGTCGGGGTCCTCCACCAGGCGGCGGTAGGCCGCGTGGGCGGCGTCGCTGACGACGTCCATGGCGGCGTCCCAGCGGGCCAGGGCCTCCCCCGACTGGCGGGGGGCCGTGTGCAGGGCGGAGGCCTGGAGGGTCGCCGCGACCGTCAGTTCGAGGTTCTCCCGGGCCAGGGACGGGATCAGGTACTTGTCGGAGATGACCTCGCCCTGCTCGGTCACCTTGATCTCGCCCTCCAGGGTGCCCCAGGGCTGGGCGAGGATCGCGTCGTGGGAGGGGCCGCCGCCGCGGCCGACGGTGCCGCCGCGGCCGTGGAAGAGGCGCAGCCGGACGCCGTAGCGGTGGGCGACGTCGCGCAGCCGGCGCTGGGCGCGGTGGATCTCCCACTGGCTGGTGGTGATGCCGCCGAACTTGGAGGAGTCGGAGTAGCCGAGCATGACCTCCTGGACGTCTCCGCGCAGTGCCACCAGGCGGCGGTACGACGGGTCGGAGAGCATGTCCTCCAGGATGGTGTCGGCGGCCTTGAGCTCGTCGGTGGTCTCCAGGAGCGGCACGATGCCGACCTTGGCCCAGCCGGCGTGCAGGTCGACCAGGCCGGCCTCGCGAGCGAGGACGGCGGCGGCGAAGACGTCGTCGGCGCCCTGGCACATGGAGATGATGTACGACTCGACGACCTCGGGGCCGAAGATCTCCAGGGCCTTCTTCACGGTCTCGAAGACGCCGAGGGTCTTGGCGCCGGCCGCGTCGACGGGTGCCGGGGTCGGGGCCAGCGGCCGACGCGACCTGAGCTCCTTGGCGAGGAGCTTGGCGCGGTACTCGCGGGGCATGTCGGCGTAGCGCCAGGACTCCTCGCCGAGGCGGTCGAAGAGCTGGCCGAGGGCGTGGTGGTGGGCGTCGGCGTGCTCGCGGACGTCCATGGTGGCGAGCTGGAGGCCGAACGCGGCGAGGGTGCGGATCGTCCGGGCCAGGCGGCCGTCGGCGAACAGGCCGCCGCGGTGTTCGCGCAGGGAGGCCTGGATCAGGCGCAGGTCGCCGAGGAGCTCGGCGGTGCCGAGGTAGTCGCGGCCGGGTTCGTGCGGGGTGCCGGTGGCCAGGCGCTGCTTGGTGTTGGTCAGCTTCTGCCGGATGCAGGTGGCCTTGAGGCGGTAGGGCTCCTCGGCGTTGAGGCGCTTGTAGCGGGGGCTGATCCCGGGCAGCCGCTCCAGATCGGCCCGCAGGGACTCCAGCAGCTCCTCGGTGGCACCCGTGTAGCGGATGGAGTTGGACAGGAAGCCGCGGAGTTCGTCGATCATCTCCACGGCGTCGTTGATGCCGTGCTCGTGCTGGAGGATCAGGACGTCCCAGGTGACCTGGGGGGTGACGTTGGGGTTGCCGTCGCGGTCGCCGCCGATCCAGGTGCCGAAGGTCAGCGGCCGCGTGTCGTCGGGGAGCTTGACGCCGACCCGCTCCAGTTCCGCAGTGAGGTCCTCCAGCACGTCTCCCACCGCGTCGGCGTGCAGCTCGTCCAGGTAGTAGATGGCGTTGCGGGCCTCGTCGGCGGGCTCCGGGCGGACGACGCGCAGCTCGTCGGTCTGCCAGACGAGGTCGATGTTCTCGGCGAGGCGGATGTCGGTGCGGCGGCGGTCGGACTCGATGACCGGCGTGTCCAGGAGCGCGGCGATGCGCCGGAGCTTGTTGAGGACCGAACGGCGCGCGGCCTCGGTGGGGTGGGCCGTGAACACCGGGCGGACGTTGAGGTTCTGCACGGTCTCGCGCAGGTGCTCGGGGTCGGCGTCCTTGAGCCGGTCGGCGGTGCGGGCGAGCAGGCCGCCCTCGGCGGCGCGGCGGGCGCGCAGCTCGCGGCCGCGGTGCACCTGCTCGGTGACGTTGGCAAGATGGAAGTAGGTGGAGAAGGCGCGGACCAGCTTGGCGGCGGTCTCCAGTTCGGTGCCGCGCAGCAGTTCGGCGGCGGCTTCGCCATCCTCGCGGGTGAGGCGGCGGACCTTCTCGACGAGCTCCAGCAGCTCGGGGCCCTCCTGGCGGACGAGGGTCTCGCCGAGGAGGTCGCCCAGTCGGCGGATGTCGGCGCGCAGCTCACTGCTGGTCGTGGTGGTCTGGTCGTCGGCACTGCTCACAGGTGCGGCTCCTTGCAGTGTTGAAGCTCGTCTGGAGGGAACCCGTCCGTCGGCCGGGCGGCAGGTGGAGCCTGTCCGCATAGCGGCCGGACATCAGGGAAGGAAACAGAGCGGACCGCGCTGTCCGACCGACTCCAAGGATAGGTGTCCATGAGGACGCGCAGGTGCTGGGGCTCTTGCCGTGAGACGCCCCGCTGCCATACTTACGTCGCCGTAGGTTACGGAACCGTAGGGAAGCTCCTTTGCCGTCCCGTTCGGTCACCGCGGATCGGCGCCTCTCTCAACCCTCGACCCCACAGGGGACGCGCATGACCTCGTCTAGTTCCGATGTGATCGAAGACCCCCGGAAGGCGGCCGACACCGCGACCCCGTCCGCCACCCTGGGGGGTGAGCGGAAGGGTTCGCTGGAGCAGATCACCCTGCTGCTGTTCATCGTCGTGCCGTTCCTCGCGCTGCTGGCGGCGGTGCCACTGGCGTGGGGATGGGGCGTGAGCTGGCTCGACCTGGGCCTGATGGTGTTCTTCTACTACCTGGGCTGTCACGGTGTGACGATCGGTTACCACCGTTACTTCACCCACGGTTCCTTCAAGGCGAAGCGGCCGCTGCGGATCGCGCTGGCGGTCGCGGGGTCGATGGCGGTGGAGGGGCCGCTGGTGCGCTGGGTGGCCGACCACCGCAAGCACCACAAGTTCTCCGACGCGGAGGGCGACCCGCATTCGCCGTGGCGGTACGGCGAGACCGTGCCGGCGCTGATCAAGGGCCTGTGGTGGGCGCATATCGCCTGGATGTTCGATGAGGAGCGGACCCCGCAGGACAAGTACGCGCCGGATCTGGTCAAGGACCCGGCGATCCGGACGATCTCCCGCCAGTTCATCTACTGGACCGTCGTCTCCCTGGCGCTGCCGCCGCTGATCGGCGGCCTGGTGACGATGTCCTGGTGGGGCGCGTTCACCGCCTTCTTCTGGGGTTCACTCGTCCGGGTGGCGCTGCTCCACCACGTGACGTGGTCGATCAACTCGATCTGCCACGCGGTGGGCAAGCGGCCGTTCAAGTCGCGGGACCGGTCGGGCAACGTGTGGTGGCTGGCGGTCCTGTCCTGCGGCGAGTCCTGGCACAACCTGCACCACGCCGACCCGACCTCCGCGCGGCACGGGGTGGAGCGCGGCCAGATCGACTCGTCGGCGCGGATCATCCGTTGGTGCGAGCAGCTGGGCTGGGCGTACGACGTGCGCTGGCCGTCACGCTCACGTATCGATTCGCGCCGTAACACCGGGGAAGGCGGCTCCCCGCAGGGGGCGGAGGCCGCGAAGGCGGCATGATTGACGGCGTGGCGACCGACTCCAGCACCCCCAGTACCGACAAGCAGCGGCGGGCGCGTCGTACCCGTATGACCGGTGCGGAGCGCCGCCAGCAGCTGTTGGAGATCGGTCGCACCCTCTTCGCGGCGAAGGGTTTCGAGGGCACGTCGGTGGAGGAGATCGCGGCGAAGGCCGGGGTCTCCAAGCCGGTGGTGTACGAGCACTTCGGCGGCAAGGAGGGGCTGTACGCGGTGGTGGTCGACCGGGAGATGCGGCGCCTGCTGGACATGGTGACCGGTTCCCTCACGGCCGGGCATCCGCGGGAGCTGTGCGAGCAGGCCGCGTTCGCGCTCCTCGACTACATCGAGGAGTACACGGACGGGTTCCGGATCCTGGTCCGGGACTCCCCCATCCCGCAGTCGACGGGTTCCTTCGCGTCCCTCATCTCGGACATCGCGACCCAGGTGGAGGACATCCTGGGCCGGGAGTTCAAGAGCCGCGGCTTCGACCCCAAGCTGGCCCCGCTGTACGCGCAGGCGCTGGTGGGGATGGTCGCGCTGACCGGCCAGTGGTGGCTGGACGTGCGCCGCCCGAAGAAGGCGGAGGTCGCCGCCCACCTGGTGAACCTGGCCTGGCACGGCCTGGACGGCCTGGAGCAGAAGCCGCGGCTGATAGGGCACCGCAAGGCGTGAGCCCGGTGCGCGGTGCGCTCGGTGCGCTCAGTGCTTGAAGGTGTCCTTCGCCTTCTCCTTGGCCTGGCGGGCGTCGCCCTTCGACTGCTCCAGGCGTCCTTCGGCCTCCATCGGCAGGTCGCGCGTGACGCGTCCGCCGACCTCCTTGGCCTTGCCCTTGATCTGTTCCTTCTTGGCCTTGGCCTTCTGCTCTCGTGCCACAGCCGATCACTCCTCACCGGTCGTACTCGGATCTCGGTACTCCGGGTAACCGTGACCGGGCCGGGGCAAACGGCGGCTCAGCGCACGGGTTCCAGGAACTCCAGGCGGTTGCCGACGGGGTCCTGGGAGTAGAAGCGGCGGTGTCCGGGGAGGTCGTGGTCCCAGGTGACGGGGGCGCCGCCGGCTTCGAGCCGTTCGGCACAGGCCTCGATGTCCGTGACCCGCAGTCCCGGGTGGGCCTGCAGGGCGGGGCGGAAGGCCGCCTCGACCCCGAGGTGCAGGTGCACGGTCCCGGCCCGGAACCAGCAGCCGCCGCGGGCCGCGAGCACGGGCGGCTTGGGGATCTCGGTCATGCCGAGGAGATCGACGTAGTAGGCACGCAGCAGGTCCTCCGAGCCCGGCGGTACGGCGAGCTGGACGTGGTCGAGGGCGGTGAGCATCAGACGTCCTCCTTGCGGGCGACGGCGAACAGGCGGCGGAAGGGCAGGACCGTGCCGTAGGGGGCGCTCGGGTAGGCCTCGCGCAGCAGGTCGCGGTAGTCGGCGACGAAGGCGTCCCGGGCCTCGGGATCGTCGCCGAGGGCGGTGAGGGCGGGGCGCAGCCCGGTGCCCTTGACCCAGTCCAGGACGGGGTCCTCGCCCGTCAGGACGTGCAGGTAGGTGGTCTCCCAGACGTCGGTGGCGCAGCCGAGGCGGGCGAGCCGGTCGAGGTAGGCGGCGGGCGGGTGGACGGAGTCCTCGTGGCGCAGCACGTCGGCGAGCCGGGCCTTCCAGCGGGGTGTGGCGGCGAGCTCGCGCATCAGGGCGTGCAGGGGCGCGTCGATGTTGTTCGGCACCTGGAAGGCGAAGGTGCCGCCGGGAGCGAGCGCGTCGAGCCAGTCGGCGAAGCGGTCGAGGTGGCCGGGGACCCACTGGAGCGCCGCGTTGGACACGATCAGGTCGTACGGCCGTTCGGGCGCCCAGGTGCGCAGGTCGGCGTGGGCGAAGTCGAGGCGGCCGCCGCCGGGGGTGGGTCCTGCGTGGTCGACCTCGGCCTTGTCGAGCATCGCGGTCGAGTTGTCGTAGCCGGTGATCCGCGCGGTGGGCCAGCGGTCGGCGAGGACGGCGGTGACGTTGCCGGGGCCGCAGCCGAGGTCGGCGATGGCCGGGGGGTCGCCGGGGAGGGCCGGGACGTGGGCGAGGAGGTCGGTGAAGGCGCGGGCGCGGTGACCGGAGTGACGGAGGTACTGGGCGGGGTCCCAGGCAGGAGTCGTCATGTCCTCCACCTTCCCCGCCCAGATATCTCGATGTCAAGAGACTCGATATCAAGAGACTTCATGTCGACACAACCACTACACTGATCGCCATGGAGGACGAGGTCGATCGGCTGGTCGCTGCGTGGCGCCGGGAGCGCCCGGACCTCGACGTGGAACCGCTAGAGGTGCTCAGCCGGGTGAGCCGGCTGGCGCGGCACCTGGACCGGGCACGTCGGCTGGCCTTCGCCGAGCACAGCCTGGAGCCCTGGGAGTTCGACGTGCTGACCGCGCTCAGGCGCGCGGGCACGCCGTACCAGCTCTCCCCCGGGCAGCTGCTGACCCAGACCCTGGTCACCTCGGGGACGATGACCAACCGCATCGACCGGCTGGCCAAGAAGAGCCTGGTCGAGCGCCTGCCGGACCCGAGCGACCGGCGGGGCGTACTGGTACGCCTGACCACCGAGGGCCAGGACCGCGCGGACCAGGCCCTGGCAGGCCTCCTCGACCAGGAGCGGGCGATCCTCGGCGAGCTCTCCCCCGCCCAGCGGGCCGAACTCGCCGGACTGCTACGCCAGTTGACCGCCCCGTTCGACAACATCCCCGGCTAGGTCCGCCGGCCCCACCCCGGCCCGCCGCGCCAGCGCGACCGCGGCCAGGGTGGAGTGGACGCCCAGCTTGCCGAGGACGTTCTGCATGTGGGTGCGGACGGTGTGCGGGGACAGGAAGAGGCGCTCGGCGACCGCCTTGCGCCCCAGGCCCGCCACCATGCACCGGAGCACTTCCCGCTCCCTCGGCGTGAGGGACTCCACGAGCCGTTCGCTCTCGGTGCGGTGCTTGCGGGCCGCCGTCAACTCCCGCAGGACGCCCGTGAGCAGGGCGGGCGGCAGATGCGTCTCGTCGCGCAGCACGCCCCGGATGACGTTGAGCAGCCGGGAGAGCGAGCAGTCTTTGGCGACCCAGCCGCAGGCGCCGGCCTGCAGGGCCAGGGCCGCGCGCCGCGGGTCGTCCTTCTCGGCGAGGACGACGACCCGGACGGCCGGATGGGCCGAGCGGACACCGGCGACCAGCGATATGCCGTCGACCAGCCCCTCCGCGTTGGCCTCCTGCACCGGCACGGCCGCCCGGCCGCCCGGCAGTTGACCGCCCAGGTCGGCGTCGACGAGCAGCACGTCGTAGCGGCGGCCCTCGGCGACCGCGCGCTCCAGGCAGCGCAGCGCGGCCGGACCGCTGCCGGCCGCGGACACGTCGACGTCGGGCTCGGCGGCCAGTGCGGCCGCCAGCGACTCGGCGAAGATGCGGTGGTCGTCGACGACCAGGACTCGGATGCGAACCACGAAACCCCCTTCCCCAGTGCTCTTCACGAGCCGGGGATACCCCAAGGTCCGGAGAACGACGAACCGTGCGGACACGACACCCGCGAGAGGACGGAACCGCACGACCGCCGCCGTGCCTGAACTGCTACCCCCACCGCGGGCGTCGTATCCGACTTGTCTCGCCCCCTGATCGGTGCCGGCCCCCACCGGCACTGCTCATCAGAGTACGACCGGTCGCCGTGAGCGGAAGGCAATTTGCAGAACTGCCCGGCCGACGCGTTTATGGTGTGCCGCATGTTTCGTATTGAGGCGGAAGTCGACAAGGAACGACGCGATCTGCTCCGCGCGCGGCTGCTGGCCACCAACACGGCAGCATCTCCGGTCCTGGCCGCGCTGCGCGGCACCCCGGCCGAACGCGAAGTGCCGCTGCACCTCTGGGCGATGGACGAGAGTTCGGGTGACATGGCCGGCGGTCTGGTCGGGCACAGCTGGGCGTCCTGGCTGCACGTCACCTACCTCTGGGTGGACGCCCGCCACCGCGACACGGGCCTCGGCGGGAGCCTCCTCGCGGCGGCCGAGCGCATCGCCCGCACCGACCGCGGCTGCACCGCGGCCCGCCTGGAGACCTGGGACTTCCAGGCCCCGGAGTTCTACAAGAAGCAGGGGTACGAGGTGGTGTGCGTGATCCCCGACTATCCGCCGGGGATCACGGAGTACACGCTGACGAAGCGGCTGGGCTGAGCCTCAGCTCTCCCGGCGGGCGCCCGCCGACGGCACCGCCTCGAAGACCCGCGGGGCCTTGAAGCCGGCCGCCGCGAAGGCCTCCTCGACCGCCTTCGCGATCGTGTCGACGTCGGCGGCCTCCGCGAGGACGATCGCCGAGCCGCCGAAGCCGCCGCCGGTCATCCGGGCGCCCAGCGCGCCGGCCGCGTTCGCCGCCTCCACGACCAGGTCCAGCTCGGGGCAGGAGACCCGGAAGTCGTCGCGGAGGGAGGCGTGCCCCTCGGTGAGGACGGGCCCGATGGCACGGGTGTCGCCCGCTTCGAGGAGGGCCACGACGCGCTCGACGCGGTGGTCCTCGGTGACGACGTGCCGGACCAGGCGCCGTACCTCCGCCTCGTCGCCGAGGCGTTCCAGCGCGGACTCCAGGTCGTCGTAGGCGATGTCCCGCAGCGCGTCCACGCCCAGCAGGGCCGCGCCCTTCTCGCAGCCGGCGCGGCGCTTGCCGTACTCGCCGCCGCTGTGGGCGTGCTTGACCTGGGTGTCGACGACCAGCAGGCGCATGCCCTCGGCCGCGAGGTCGAAGGGGATCTGCTTCTGCGAGAGGTCGCGGGTGTCCAGGAACAGGGCGTGGCCCTGCTCGCAGCAGGCCGACGCCGTCTGGTCCATGATGCCGGTCGGCGCCCCGACGTAGACGTTCTCCGCACGCTGACAGAGGCGGGCCAGCTGCCAGCGCTGCAGGCCCAGTTCGAAGAGGTCGTTGAGGGCGAGGGCGATCACCACCTCCAGGGCCGCGGAGGAGGACAGGCCCGCGCCGGTCGGGACGGTGGAGGCGAGGTGCACGTCGGCGCCGGTGACCGGGTGGCCGGCCTCCCGCAGCGCCCAGACCACGCCCGCCGGGTACGCCGTCCACTCCTGGTCGGTGCCGGGTTCCAGGGCGTCGAGGGAGAGCTCGACGACCCCGCCCTCGACGTCGGAGGAGTGCAGCCGCAGCACGCCGTCGGTGCGGCGGGCGACGGCGGCCGTCGCCGCGTGCGGCAGCGCGAACGGCATCACGAAGCCGTCGTTGTAGTCGGTGTGCTCGCCGATCAGGTTGACCCGGCCGGGCGCCGCCCAGACACCGTCGGGAGCCGTGCCGTACAGCTCCTCGAAGGCGCCTGCGACCTGCTGTGCTGCCCCCACTTACCGCTCCCTTGCTGTGCTGATGCGCTGCGCGAACTCCCAGGCGTCCGCGACGATCCCCGCGAGGTCCGCGCGGGTCGGGTTCCAGCCCAGCTTCTCGCGGGCGGTGGCCGCCGAGGCGACCAGGACGGCCGGGTCGCCGCCCCGGCGCGGGGCCACGACCTCGGGGATCGGGTGGCCGGTGACCTGCCGGACGGTCTCGATGACCTGGCGGACCGAGAAGCCCTCGCCGTTGCCGAGGTTGCAGATCAGGTGCTCGCCGGGCTGCGCGGCCGTCAGGGCCAGCAGGTGGGCGTCGGCCAGGTCGGCGACGTGGATGTAGTCGCGGATGCAGGTGCCGTCGGGCGTCGGGTAGTCGTCGCCGAAGACGGAGATGGCCTCGCGCCTGCCCTGGGCGACCTGGAGGACCAGCGGGATCAGGTGCGACTCGGGGTCGTGGCGCTCGCCCTGCGCGCCGTACGCCCCGGCCACGTTGAAGTAGCGCAGGGAGACCGCGCCCAGGCCGTGCGCGGCGGCCTCACCGGTGATCATGTGGTCCACGGCGAGCTTGGTGGCGCCGTAGGGGGAGGTGGGGGCGGTCGGGTCGGTCTCGGTGATCGGGGTGTGGACGGGCTCGCCGTAGGTGGCCGCCGTGGAGGAGAAGACGAGCTTGCGGACGCCGGCCTCGCGCATCGCGGCGAGCAGCGCCATGGTGCCGCCGACGTTGTTGTCCCAGTACTTCTCGGGCTTCACGACCGACTCGCCGACCTGGGAGAACGCGGCGAAATGCAGCACCGCGTCGTAGGAGGGGTCCAGCCACTTGGCGGCGTCGCGGATGTCGCCCTCGACGAAGGCGGCGCCCGCCGGGACGCCCTCGCGGAAGCCCGTGGACAGGTTGTCGAGGACGGTGACCTCGTGGCCCGCCTCCAGCAGGTGCTGGGCAACCACGCTGCCGACGTATCCTGCCCCGCCCGTCACCAGGTACTTCATCAACTCGCTACCTCTCGCAGTCGCTCGGCCGCGCGCTCCGGCGGCACGTCGTTGATGAACACGCTCATGCCTGACTCGGAACCCGCGAGAAACTTCAGCTTGCCGGACGTTCGGCGGATGGTGAAAAGCTCCAGGTGCAGCGCGAAGTCGTCGCGCGTGACACCGTCGAACTCCTCCAGCGTCCCGAACGGCGCCTGGTGCCAGGCGGCGATGTAGGGCGTGGGAGGCTCACCCTCACCGAAGATACGGTCGAAGCGCCTCAAGAGTTCCAGATAAACCTGGGGGAACTCTGAGCGTGCCGCCTCGTCGAGGCCGAGCAGGTCGGGGACCCGGCGCTTCGGGTACAGGTGGACCTCGTAGGGCCAGTGTGCGGCGTACGGCACGAAGGCGACCCAGTGTTCACTCTCAAGGACGACCCGCTCGTCGGCGAGTTCACGCGCCAGCACGGCGTCGAAGAGGTTCTCCCCGCCGGTGGCTTCCTTGTGCGTTGCGAGTGAACGCAGCATCAGGGCGGTGCGGGGGGTGGTGAAGGGGTAGGCGTAGATCTGGCCGTGCGGGTGACCGAGCGTCACGCCGATCTCCTCGCCGCGGTTCTCGAAGCAGAACACCTGCTCGACGGAGGGGAGATGCGACAGCTCCGAGGTCCGGTCGGTCCACGCGTCGAGGACGAGACGCGCCTGCTCCTCGGTGAGGCTCGCGAAGGACGCGTCGTGGTCCGAGGTGAAGCAGACCACCTCGCAGCGCCCGGAGTCGCCGGCCAGCGAGGGGAAACGGTTCTCGAAGACCACGACGTCGTACGACGAGTCCGGGATCTCGCTCAGCCGGTCGCCCTTGGTCGGGCACAGCGGGCACTGGTCGGCCGGCGGGTGGTAGGTGCGGCCCTGCCGGTGCGAGGCGATCGCGACCTGGTCGCCGAGCAGCGCGTCCCGGCGGATCTCCGAGGTGGTGTGCGTCCGCTCCAGCGGGCGGCGGTCCACCGCGTCCCGCACGGTGTCGTCGCGCAGGTCGTAGTAGATGAGTTCGCGACCGTCGGCCAGCCGGGTCGAGGTCTTCTTCACTGCGGACTCCCATTGATCGAGCCAGCCAACCATCAAACAGAACCGAACACACCAAAACACAACTCACCACCCCAGTCAACATCGCAATCAATCAAGGTGAGACAACGAAAGTGTTGAATTACTGGGTGCAGAACCCCACAGATGCGCCCGTATCCCCCACATACCTCGCGACAGACCTCACCACGGACCTCGCGGCGGGGCTGCGGCTCCCGACCAACGGCCTGGACTACACGATCCTGGCGATCTACTTCGTCGTCGTCCTGGGCATCGGCTTCGCGGCCCGCCGCTCGGTGAAGACCAGCCTCGACTTCTTCCTCTCCGGACGGTCGCTGCCCGCCTGGATCACCGGTCTCGCGTTCATCTCGGCGAACCTGGCCGCCACCGAGATCCTCGGCATGGCCGCCAACAGCGCGCAGTACGGCGCGTACACCGTGCACTGGTACTGGATCGGCGCCATTCCGGCCATGGTCTTCCTGGGCCTGGTGATGATGCCCTTCTACTACGGCAGCAAGGTCCGCTCGGTCCCCGAGATGCTGCTGCTCCGCTTCGACAGAGCCGCACACCTGCTCAGTTCGATCCTGTTCGCCTTCGCGGCCATTCTGATCGCCGGTGTGAACCTGTACGCCCTGGCGATCGTGGTGGAGGCGCTGCTGGGCTGGCCGCAGTGGGTGGCGATCGTGGTGGCCGGCGCGTTCGTGCTGGCGTACATCACCCTCGGCGGTCTCTCCTCGGCCATCTACAACGAGGTGCTGCAGTTCTTCGTGATCCTGGCCGCCCTCATCCCGCTGTCCGTGCTGGGCCTGAAGAAGGTCGGCGGCTGGGACGGCCTGGTCGACAAGCTCACCGCCACCCACGGCCGCAACTTCACGACCGCCTGGGGCGGCACCGGCATCGGCTCCGTCAACCCGCTCGGCGCGAACTGGCTGACCATCGTCCTCGGCCTCGGCTTCGTGCTCTCCTTCGGCTACTGGACGACGAACTTCGCCGAGGTGCAGCGGGCCCTGTCGGCGAAGAACCTGTCCGCCGCCCAGCGCACCCCGCTGATCGCCGCCTACCCGAAGATCTTCATCGTCTTCCTGGTGATGATCCCGGGCCTGGTCGCCGCCGCGCTGGTGCCGGACATCGGCACGTCCGGCTCCGACCTCCAGTACAACGACGCGATCCCGTACCTGATGTCACAGCTGCTGCCCAACGGCGTGCTCGGCATCGCGGTGACCGGGCTGCTGGCCGCCTTCATGGCCGGTATGGCGGCCAACGTGTCGTCCTTCAACACCGTGTTCACGACGGACATCTGGGCGAAGTACGTGGTGAGAGGCCGGGAGGACGGCTACTACGTGCGCTTCGGGCGGCTCATCACGGCGATCGGCGTCTGCGCGTCCATCGGTACGGCGTTCCTGGCGTCGTCGTTCTCGAACATCATGAGCTACCTCCAGACGCTGTTCTCCTTCTTCAACGTGCCGATGTTCGTCGTCTTCATCGTCGGCATGTTCTGGAAGCGGGCCTCGGCGAAATCCGGCTTCTGGGGGCTGCTCGCGGGCACCGTGACCGCGATGGTCAACTACTTCGTCCTCTACAAGAGGGGCATCATCGGCATCCCCACCGACCAGGGCGCCAACTTCGTCTCCGCGATCGCCGGGTTCGTCGCCGGCGCGGTCGTGATGGTGATCGTGTCCCTGTTCACCGCACCCAAGCCGGAGGCGGAGCTCGCGGGCCTCGTCTACGGCACGCGCTCCCCCGGCATGACGGAGGCGCCCGCGCCGGGCGACGAGGCCTGGTACCGGCGGCCGGCGCTGCTGGGCTGGGGTGCGGTGATCCTGGCCGCCGCCTGCTACATCCCGTTCTCGTTCTAGTCCCGGTCGCGGGAGGATGGAGAGACCATGACCGACGACTCCGGGCAGTCCGGATTCCACTACTCCGAGCAGGACGTCCAGCGCGAAGTCACCGAGCTGGAGGGGCGGTCCACGACCGCCGCGCGGATCTTCGATCTGCGGCGGATCATCGGGGGGCTGTTCGTGCTGTACGGGATCATCGTCACGATCACCGGGATCACGGACTCGCAGGCCGAGATCGACAGGGCACAGGGGATCAACATCAACCTGTGGACCGGGATCGGGATGTTGTTGCTGGGGGTGTTCTTTCTGGTGTGGCTGTGGCTGCGGCCGGTGCCTCCGGCGGAAGAGGCCGATGACTGATTCGGTTGTGTTTTGGCCGCAGGGGCGTGGGGGCTGGTCGCGCCCGCGCGGCGGAGCCGCAAATTGATACAGCCCCGCGCCCCTAAAGGGGCGCTTCTGTGCCGCCGTTCAGAGGTCCCGCTCGATCCAGTAGCCCGGTACGCGCGGCCAAGGCCGCCGCCTCCAAGCGCGACCCCACCCCCAGCTTCATGAGCACCCTCTGCACATGCGTCCGGGCCGTGCTCGGGGCGATGCCCATACCCGCGGCGATCAGGCGGGTGTCCTCGCCGTCCGCCACCCGTACCAGGACCTCCACCTCCCTCGGGGTGAGCATCTGGAGGAGGCGCTGGCCCTCGTCGTCGGGCTGGGCCGCCGGGTTGAGGAGTTCGCCGAAGGCGCCCTGGAGCAGGGCGGGTGCCACGGCGGCCTCCCCGGCCCGCGCCTTCATGATCGCCCGCTCGACGCCCTCTATCCGCTCGTCGTGCCGTACGTACCCGGAGGCGCCCGCGGCGAAGGCCGCCGCGATGCCCCGCGGAGAGGGCACCGGGCCCAGGACCAGGACGGCGACCTGCGGACGCTCCCGCTTGATCTTCACCACCGGGTCGAAGATCCCCGGCTCGGCCGGTGTCGCGGTACCGAGCAGGCACACCTCGGGTGCCCGTGTGATCACCAGCTCGGCCGCGCCCGCCGCCGGTGCCGCCGCCGCGAGCACCCGGTGGCCGCGCAGTTTCAGCGCCGAGGCCAGCGCCTCCGCGAGCAACCGGTGGTCGTCGACCACCATGAGCCGCACTCCCATAGAGCAACCCCCCAGTCCCCCCAATGGATGCCCCACTATGGATGCCCACTGGTCCGCATGGACAGAGGGCCCCCCGGCACCCCGTCCTTCATGCCCCCGGAAGCTACACGCTTGTTCGACGTTGCGCTGCCCCTACTGATGAGAAGTGCCCCGGATCGGAGGAATCTCTGGGTTTTCTCGTATTCGCGGGTGAAGAGCGCGTATCAGCCACCCGCACCGAACGCGGTGACCAGGTACTCCTTGGCCGACGACGAGGACGTGGGGGCGTGGGCGTACGCGGCGGACAGGTAGAGGTGCCCCTGGGAGTAGCGGACCTCGGCGTAGTCGGGCGACATGGTGGTCTCCACGGCCTTGACCGCCGTGGTCACCGGGTTCTCCAGCAGCCTGGTCTCCTTGAACGAACCGCCGTCGATGCTGACGACCTGAGCGCCCTTGTCGTACGGCGCGTTCTTGTACGCGATCACATCGGGGCCGTCCATGCGCAGGGGCGTGATCGTGTAGTTGTCCCCGGCGTCGGCGCGCTGGCCGGTCTGCTTGCCGGTGCCCAGGTCGAAGGCGACGATCTCGTTGGTCTTCGTGTAGTCCCCGTCGCCGTCGTGCCGCTCGGTCGCCAGGTACAGCCTGTCGTTGCCGACCACCACTCCCGTGCACTTCTCCAGTTCGTAGATGCCGTCGCAGCGGGCCGCGTAGGAGCTGCCCGGCGTGGAGATACGAGTGCGCAGTGCGCCGGTCCTGTTGTCGATGGAGAAGACGTCCGAGAAGCCGCTGCCGTCGCCGGCGCTGTCGTTGACGTCGGCGGCCACCACCAGCGGATCGGTCGACACGACGCTGGCGTAGTCGATGCCCGAGGTCATCCTGTACTCGGAGAGCACCTTGCCGGAGGCCGGGTCGAGGGTCTGGATGTGCAGCTGGCCGGCGTCACCGCTGCCGCACCTGCGGACCGCGACCAGCTTGGCGCCGCCGCCGTAGCCGGCGTCGTAGCAGCTGTCGCCCGCCTTCGGCTGCCAGCGGACCTTGCCGGAGGCGAGGTCGAAGGCGGCGCCACCGCTGGAGCCGCCGACCGCGACCGTCTGCTGAGCGACCGTCACGTTGTCGAAGTTGACCGGGACATCACCGGACTTGATCGTCTGGGTCCAGAGCTTCTTACCGGTGTTCAGGTCGATCGCGGCGACCCGGGTGCAGCCGGCCGTGGAGCCCTTTGCCGGCATCTTCGGCTGGAAGACGACCGCGGTCCGGCCGTCGGCGCTGACGTGCCCGGTGGCGCGGCAGACCGGGCCGGAGAGCGGGACCGTCCACAGCTTCGCGCCCGAGTCGGGGTCGTAGCCGGTGATCTGGGCGATGCCGCTCTTCGCGTACACCTTGTCGGTGAGCCAGGAGCCGGCGGTGACGGTGGTGTCCTTCGCCGTGGGCAGCGGGACCTGGAAGAGGACCTTGGAGGTGGTGTCCGCGGGCACCTTCTCGGTCCCCTTGCCGTTCTTGCCGCCGTTCGCGTCCTGGCCGCCGGTGCCGCCGCCGCTGGAGTGCGCCGTGTCGTCCTTCTTGCCGTCTCCGCCGGAGGACTTGGCGTACCAGATGCCGCCGCCGACGATCAGTGCGATGGCGACGACCGCGGCGACGACGATGAGCAGCGCGGCGTTGTTGCGGCCTGGGCCGGGAGCGGGGCCGCCCGGTTGGCCCGGCTGGCCGCCCGGGTAGCCGTAGCCGGGCTGGGGCGGCTGGTTCGGGTAGCCGTAGCCGGGCTGCTGGGCGTACGGGTTCGGGGGCTGCTGCGGGTAGCCGTAGCCCGGCTGGGGAGCCGGCGGCTGCTGCGGGTAGCCGTAACCCGGCTGGGGCTGAGGGGCGCCGTAACCGGGCTGCTGCGGAGGCTGGTTGGGCGGCGGGGGCGGCTGGGTCATGGCGGAAATACCTCGGGGGACGGCGCGTGAGACGGCTGGGACGGCGTGGACTGCGGGACGGCTCGGGGCGGGGCCCCGCTCAGTTGCCGAAGGCCATCATCAGCTTCTCCTTCGCGTCGTCGCTGCCGGTCAGCCGCGTGGAGGAGAGGTAGAAGCGGCCGTCGACCCAGTCGACCGCACCGTCGTAGAAGCCGCCCTCGATGTCGGCGGTGTGCTGCGGGTTCTGCAGCAGTCTGGTGGTGGGGTGGGCGGAGCCGGTGGTCGGGATCGACACGACCTGGCCGCCCGCGTCGTACGACGGCCGTACGTAGGCGACGAGTTTGCCGCCCTCGACCTCGACCGGGTACATCGACTCGTCCGTCGGGGACTTCACCCGCCACTTCGCCGTGCCGTCGGTGAGGCTGATCGCGACGATCTCGTTGGCGCTGCCGCTCACGTCCGTCGGCAGGTAGAGGGTGTTCGCGTCGGCGGCCACGCCCTGGCAGCCCTGCAGGTCACGGGCGAGGAGCGCCCAGCCGCACTGGGGCGCGAACTTCTCGTCGACCTTGACCTCGGAACGGAACGCGCCCTTGCCGTCCAGGACCGAGATGTTCCAGGCCTTCTTCTCCTCGTTGGTCATGTAGACCACGAGCGGGTCGACGGAGTAGGTCCGCTCGACCGACCAGCCCTTCTTCACCGGCTGCGTCCACTCGACCCGGCCGGTGGCCGGGTCGAGCTGCGAGATCTCGTCGTGCTCGGCGCTGCCGCCGGCGCCGCAGGACGCGACCTCGACCAGCCGGTCCGTGCCGCCCGCGAACGCCGTCGGGAAGCAGGACGCGCCGTACTCCTTCTTGTCGTACAACTTGTCGCCACTGCCGAGGTCGTACGCCGTGCCGGACTGGGAACGGCCCACCATCAGCGTCTTTCCGCTGATCGTCAGCTCGATGCTGAGTGCGCTGTCGAACAGCCCGCCGTCGGCGACGGCCGCGGTCCAGCCCTTCTTGCCCGTGTCGAGGTCGATCTCCTGCAGCTGGTTGCACTTGGCGCGGTCGCTGGTGCCGTTCATGTAGGCCACGACGACCTTGTCGTCCGCGGACTTCTGCGAGGTGACCGCGCAGATCTTCTGCGGGAACGTGATCGGGGCCCAGGCCGGGTCGCCGTTGCCCACCCGGTAGGCGAAGACCTGCTTGTACGCCGCCTTCACCGCCGTCTTCCCGGTGATCCACATGCCGGGCGCGTCGGCGCCGGAGGCGGGCGCGTCGGGTGCCGACTTGTACCAGAGCACCTTGGCCTCACCGGACTTGCGGCCCGCGTTGAGGTTCTCCGGGTCCGCACCGCCGGCGCCGCTGCCGTCACCGGGGTCGACCGGGGTGCCCGAGGACTTCGGATCGTCGGACTGCTGAGCGACCGGCTTCCTGCCGTCGTCCCCGCTGCCGGTCAGGGCGTACACCGTGCCGCCGACGACCAGCAGCCCCGCCACCGCGGCCGCGACGATCAACGCGGGCCTGCCCTTGAACGGGCCGCCGCCTCCGCCGCCGGGAGGCGGGGGCATCCCCGGCCCGCCGGGGTACTGCGGCTGCTGCTGGGGGTAGCCGTACCCGGGCTGCGGCCCGTACGGGCCCGGCGCGCCGTAGGGGCCGGGGGCGGGCTGCTGCGGGTAGCCGTAGCCGGGCTGGGGCTGGTGGGGCGGCTGGGGAGGGAGCGGGGGCATGCCCTGGGGCGCACCGAAACCGCCCTGCGCGGGCGGCTGTTGCGGGGCGCCGAATCCGCCGCCCGGCGACGGCTGGTCCTGCGGCGCTCCGAAAGCGCCCTGCGGCGGCTGGCCGGGCGGCTGGGTCATCAGCGTTCTTCCCCCTCGTTCACTGATTTTGAGCCACGCCTGAGCCGGGTGACGGACCCGCGGTCGCACTCAGGCAGTTCTCAGACTGACCTTTCTACCACCCGGCACCGACAGCCCACGGGCGCGCATCTGCCGCTGTTCCCAAGGGAGAACCGCCCCGTGATGCCACCGTTACGCGCCTTCACGCCCCCTTCACCGGGCCCGCGCAAGGGGGTTGCGCGCGGGCCCGAAGAGGGCTGATTCACGCCGGTGGGTGCGCCCGTTACGCGTCCTCCGCCAACTCCAGCCAGCGCATCTCCAGTTCCTCCCGCTCTCCGGACAGGTCCCGGAGCTGCGCGTCGAGTTCGGCGACCTTCGCGAAGTCCGTGGCGTTCGCGGCGATCTGGTCGTGCAGCTTGGTCTCCTTCTCGGAGATGCGGTCCAACTGCCGTTCGATCTTCTGGAGTTCCTTCTTGGCGGCGCGCTGGTCGGCGGCGCTGCGCTCGGCCGTGGCGGGCTTGGCGGCCGCGGCGGTGGCGGTGGCCGTGGCGGCGACCGCCTCCTCCATGCGCTGCCGGCGCTCCAGGTACTCGTCGATGCCGCGCGGCAGCATCCGCAGCGTGGCGTCGCCGAGGAGGGCGAAGACCCGGTCGGTGGTCCGCTCGACGAAGAACCGGTCGTGGGAGATCACGATCATCGAGCCGGGCCAGCCGTCGAGGACGTCCTCCAGCTGGGTGAGGGTCTCGATGTCGAGGTCGTTGGTGGGCTCGTCGAGGAAGAGGACGTTCGGCTCGTCCATGAGGAGGCGGAGGAGCTGGAGGCGGCGGCGCTCACCGCCGGACAGGTCGCCGACCGGTGTCCACTGCTTCTCCTTGTTGAAGCCGAACGTCTCGCACAGCTGCCCGGCGGTCATCTCCCGCCCCTTGCCGAGGTCGACGCGCTCGCGTACCTGCTGGACCGCCTCCAGGACCCGCGTGTTCGGGTTCAGTTCGGCGACCTCCTGGGAGAGGTAGGCGAGCTTCACGGTCCTGCCGACGGCGACCCGGCCGCCCGCCGGCTGCGCCTCGCCCTCCGTGCGCGCGGCCTCGGCCATGGCGCGCAGCAGCGAGGTCTTGCCGGCGCCGTTGACGCCGACCAGGCCGATGCGGTCGCCGGGGCCGAGCTGCCAGGTGACGTGCTTGAGCAGCACCTTGGGGCCGGCCTGGACGGTCACGTCCTCCAGGTCGAACACGGTCTTGCCGAGCCGGGTGGAGGCGAACTTCATCAGCTCGGAGCTGTCGCGCGGCGGCGGCACGTCGGCGATCAGCTCGTTGGCGGCCTCGACCCGGAAGCGCGGCTTGGAGGTACGGGCGGGCGCGCCGCGGCGCAGCCAGGCGAGCTCCTTGCGGACCAGGTTCTGCCGCTTGGTCTCCTCGGTGGCCGCGATCCGCTCGCGCTCCGCACGGGCGAAGACGTAGTCGGAGTAGCCGCCCTCGTACTCGTAGACGGCGCCGCGCTGCACGTCCCACATGCGGGTGCAGACCTGGTCGAGGAACCACCGGTCGTGGGTGACGCAGACGAGCGCCGAGCGGCGCTCGCGCAGGTGCCGGGCGAGCCAGGCGATGCCCTCGACGTCGAGGTGGTTGGTCGGCTCGTCGAGGACGAGGAGGTCCTGCTCCTCGATGAGCAGCTTGGCGAGCGCGATACGACGCCGCTCGCCACCGGACAGCGGCCCGATGACGGTGTCCAGGCCCTTGGGGAAGCCGGGCAGGTCCAGGCCGCCGAAGAGGCCGGTGAGGACGTCGCGGACCTTGGCGTTGCCGGCCCACTCGTGGTCGGCCATGTCGCCGATGACCTCGTGCCGGACGGTGGCCGCCGGGTCGAGGGAGTCGTGCTGGGTGAGGACGCCGATGCGCAGTCCGCCGGAGTGCGTGACGCGCCCGGTGTCGGCCTCCTCCAGTTTGGCGAGCATCCGGATGAGAGTGGTCTTGCCGTCGCCGTTGCGGCCCACCACGCCGATGCGGTCGCCCTCCGACACGCCGAGCGAGACGCCGTCCAGCAGGGCACGGGTGCCGTAGACCTTGCTGACGTTCTCGACATTGACCAGGTTGACGGCCATTTCACTCCTGCGCACGGGGGATGGATCGCCCATCCAGGGTAGTCGGAGGTCAGCCCTGGTCCTTCTGCTCCTTCTGGCGCCGCTGGTACCACCAGACCGCGGTCAGCGGCAACGAGTCGGCGTCCATGCCGGGCTCCAGGGGTCCGATACGGTGCTCGGCCGCCACGCAGCGCGGGTCGTCGCGGAGAGCGAGCGCCGCGACCGCGTACGCGCGCGTGCGCTGCCGCTCGTCGTGCGTGAGTTCCACCAGCACGTCCCCGATCGCCGGCCCGGGGCCTTTGTAGTGCCACAGCCAGAAGCAGGTCTGCTCGCGTACGCCGGGGTCCGGATCGCGGGCCAGGGCGAGAACGGCGGCCAGGCCCTCCGGGCGCAGCCCGTCCTCGTCGCAGTCCAGCAGCTCGGGCACCAGGCCGCGGATCCGGGGATCGGAGTGCGCGAGGCACGCCTGGCCGAGCGCGTCGGTCCCGGGGCCGCTGCGCCACGTCAACCCGTTGAGCAGGACGGCGAGCACGTCCGTGTCCCGCTCCCCCTCGGCCCAGGGAAGGAAGGCGAGGGCCCGGTCCTGAAGGGTGGGCTCGCGGCGCTGGGCGTCCGCGATGATCGTGCTCAGCAGCACGTCCGCGGCGAAGAGCCGGAGCAGCGGATCGGGGTCGCGGCCGAGCCGGGTGGCCTCGGCCCAGGTCTCGTCGTCCAGCCGCGCGCCCAGCGCCAGCATCGATGCCGCCCACACCTCGTGGTCGCGGTCCGGGCGGGTCAGGGCGCGCGCGAGCAGTTCGGCGAAGGGCGTGCGCAGCCGGAGCCTCGCCTCCAGGGCGGTGAGGAAGGCCGCGTGCCCGTCGCCCAGCGTCAGCCCGCCGAGGGTGAGCCGTTCGTGCCAGCAGCCGCTCTCGTCCTGCTGCCGGGCCCGGCCGACCGGGCCCGGCAGGCCGGTACGGCGCCGCAGTTCGGCCTCCGGGTCGATCACCGCCAGACGGCGGGCGCGGTCCAGCAGTTCCTCGCGCACCGGCCCGGGGTAGAGGGCCACCTCGGGGAAGACGGCCCAGGCCAGGCCTGGTGATCCGTGGTCCATCGCCCGCAGCAGCGGGGTGGTGCCGTCGGGCAGCCTCCGCAGCGGGTCGGCTCCGGCCTGCACCAGGGCCTCGGCGACCGGCTGGTCGTTGGCCGAGATCGCCCGGCACAGCACCGGCAGACCGCTGCTCCCGTCGGGGGCGTCCGGATCGGCGCCGGCGTCCAGAAGTTCCCCGACCTGTGCGGCGTCCCCGCGCCGTACGGCCGCGACGAGCCGGTCCGCGTCCCCCGTGCCCATGCCTGCGTTCCCCCTCCCCCGCCCGCGTCCGAAGCGGCCGAGGGAGCGGAGCCTAGAGCGACCTCGCCGGCGGCGCAGCCCTATTACGGTGCGGTGGCGGGACGGGGCACGGTATTACCGCGCGGTGGCGGGACGGGTCACCGTGGCGCCCGGCGCGGGGGCCGTCGCCGTGCGCACCGTACGGCAGGTGCCGGAGGCCCGCAGGGCGTCGGCGATCTTCGTGGCCGCCTGCGGATCGCGCGCGAGGAAGGCCGTCGTGGGCCCCGAGCCCGAGACGAGCGCGGCGAGCGCTCCGGCCCCGCGCCCCGCGTCCAGCGTGTCGGCGAGCTCCGGGAAGAGCGACAGGGCCGCGGGCTGGAGGTCGTTGGAGACGGCGGCGGCCAGCGCGTCCGCGTCCCCCTTCGCCAGCGCCTGCAGCAGCTCCGCCGAAGCCACCGGCTCCGGGATGTCCCGCCCCTGCGCCAGCCGGTCGAACTCGCGGAAGACCGCCGGCGTCGACAGCCCCCGCTCGGCCATCGCGAACACCCAGTGGAAGGTGCCGCCGGTCTCCAGCACGGTCAGCTGCTCGCCCCGCCCGATACCGAGAGCCGCCCCGCCGACCAGGCTGAAGGGCACGTCGCTGCCCAGGTCGGCGCAGATGGCGAGGAGTTCGGCGCGGGAGGCGCCCGTGCGCCAGAGCTCGTTGCAGGCGAGCAGCGCGCCCGCCCCGTCCGCGCTCCCCCCGGCCATGCCGCCGGCGACCGGGATGTCCTTGGCGATGTGGATGTGCACGGCCGGTTCGATGCCCCGGCGCTCGGCGAGCGCGAGCGCGGCGCGGGCCGCGAGGTTGGTGCGGTCGAGGGGGACCTCGGCGGCGTCCGGGCCCTCGCAGGTGACGGTCAGCTCGTCGGCGGGCGTGACCGTGACCTCGTCGTAGAGGCCGACGGCGAGGAAGACGTTGGCCAGGTCGTGGAAGCCGTCGGGGCGCGCGGCGCCCACCGCGAGCTGGACGTTGACCTTGGCGGGGACGCGTACCGTGACGCTCACTTACCGGACTCCTTGTGTTCGGCGATCCTCGCGAACTCTTCCACGGTCAGCGCCTCGCCGCGGGCCTGCGGCGAGACCCCGGCGGCGACCAGCGCCGCCTCGGCGGCCGCCGCGGACCCGGCCCACCCCGCGAGCGCCGCCCGCAGGGTCTTGCGCCGCTGCGCGAACGCCGCGTCGACGACCGCGAAGACCTCGCGCCTGGAGGCCGTCGTCTTCAGCGGTTCCGCGCGCCGGACGAGGGAGACGAGCCCGCTGTCGACGTTCGGGGCGGGCCAGAAGACGTTGCGCCCGATGGCACCGGCGCGCCTCACCTCGGCGTACCAGTTGGCCTTGACGGACGGCACGCCGTACACCTTGTTGCCGGGTCCGGCGGCGAGCCGGTCGGCGACCTCGGACTGCACCATCACCAGCGTCCGCTCGATGCTCGGGAAGGTCTCGAGCATGTGCAGGAGGACGGGGACGGCGACGTTGTAGGGGAGGTTCGCGACGAGTGCGGTCGGCGGCGGTCCTGGCAGCTCGGTGACGTGCATCGCGTCGGAGTGGACCAGCGCGAAGCGGTCCGCGCGCCCCGGCATGCGCGCCGTGATCGTCGCGGGCAGGGCGCCGGCGAGGACGTCGTCGATCTCGACGGCGGTGACCCGGTCGGCGACCTCCAGGAGCGCGAGCGTGAGGGACCCGAGCCCCGGGCCGACCTCCACAACGACGTCGTCCGGGCGGACCTCGGCGGTGCGGACGATACGGCGGACCGTGTTGGCGTCGATCACGAAGTTCTGGCCGCGCTGCTTGGTGGGGCGGACACCGAGCGCTGCCGCCAGCTCACGGATGTCGGCGGGGCCGAGGAGGGCGTCGGGGTTGGGGCTGCTCACGGGACAAGGGTACGGGCCACCGGGGACGCCTCCGGCCGGTCGCCCGTGCGGCCGCTTCCGCCGGTCACTTGTGCAGCCGCGCCCCGCAGTGCGGCCAGGGCGTGGAGCCGCGGCTCACGTAGAGCTTCTTCGCGCGGAACGTCTGCTCCTCGGCCGAGGCGTCCTGCGGGCGCCCGTTGCCGCCGAGGCTGTGCCAGGTGTGGGTGTCGAACTGGTACAGCCCGCCGTACGTCCCGGAAGGGTCCACCGCGTGCGCGCGGCCGCCGGACTCGCAGGCGGCGAGACCGTGCCAGTTCAGGCCCTCGGTGCCCGCCACGGAGTCGGGGTGCGGCTTGGTCCCCACCTTGACCAGCTGGGTGCGCGCCTCCCGGACCACCTCGGACGTCTCGCGGCGCGGCTTCTGCCGGACTCCGTTGACGGAGCGCAAGTAAAATGTCACACGGCGCAGCCCCGGCCGCCCGGCCCGCTCCACCACCTCGGTGCCCTTGAACAGCGTCGGGTCCGCCGTCCGCCGCACCTGGAACGGGATGGTCTCCTCGCGCACCTCCTTGCTGCCCGTGACGCGCAGCACGGTCACCGTCTGCCCGTCGCGCGGGAAGCCGGCCTGGGACACGGAGGTGGTGTCCTGGCCGTGCAGGGTGATCCCGGCCTCCTCGACGGCCTCGCCGACGGTCGCGGCGTTGGTGCGGATGGTCCGGGTCCGGCCGTCCGCCAGGATCGTGACCGTGCGCTCGGTGCGGACGTCGAGCGCGAGCCCGGCGCGTCCGATGTTCTGGGAGCGCGAGGCGGACAGGTAAGCGCCCTCGGCACGCACCCCGAGCTGCCTGAGCGCCCCGTCCACCGTGCGCGCCGTCGTCCACACCTCGCGCGGCTCGCCGTCCAGCGTGAGCCGTACGGGGCGGCCGTAGCGCACCGCGACCTCGTCGCCGCTGGCCAGGGCCGTGCCGGGGGCGGGCGCGACCACGTCGTGCGCCCCGACCGGTACGCCCTCCTCGGCCAGCAGGCCGGTCACGTCGTCCGCGAACGTGTGCAGGGTGCGCGGCCTGCCGTCCACGGTCAGCTCGATCGCCTTGTCCTTGGCGAGGAACGCGGTGGTGCCGCCCGCGAGGAACGCGACGACGAGCGCCTGCGGCAGCAGCCGGCGTACGGCGGACTCGGGGCGCCGGGAGTACCGCGCCTTGCGCCGGCGCGCGGCGCGGCGCCCCGCCACGGCACGCGCACCCACCTCTCGCGCCTCCTCCTCGACCCCGCGCTCCTCCTGCCGCGGCAACTCCTGCTCAGCGACATGCGTCTGCGTCGCCTCGGCCGTCTGGGCCGTCTGGGCCGTCTGGGCCGTCTGGGCCGTCTGGGCCGAGATCTCGTACGCCGGCTGGTACGTGTCACCCCCGTACGCCGTCCCGTATGCCAGCGTCTCGGCGTCGTGCGCGCCGTACACCTCCTGCGCGCCGTGCACTCCGGGCGCGCCGTAGGGGTCGTACGCCCCAGACGTCTCGTACTGCGATGTGCTCACGCCGACACGCTCCAGAGGGCCAGAGGGGTCCGGATCGGGCCCCCAGAACCTAGCGGAGCGGTCGTCACTCTCCAAAGCGGCACGACTACGCACGGTCGCGAGCAGATCGAAGGTGCGCCCTCGCGAACGTTATGCGCCAGTTATGATCGATATACCCTCAGTAGTCGAAGGCGCGGGCCGTGTTCGCGCCCAGGGCTGTCGCCAGCGCGTCCTCGTCGATGCCGCGCACGGCGGCCATCGCGCGCACCGTGACCGGAATGAGATACGGGGCGTTGGGCCGTCCGCGGTACGGCGCCGGGGTCAGGAAGGGTGCGTCGGTCTCCACGAGGAGCAGTTCCAGGGGAGCCACCAGCACCGCGTCCCGCAAGTTCTGGGCGTTCTTGAAGGTGACGTTGCCGGCGAAGGACATGAAGTAGCCCTCGCGGGCGCACTCCTCAGCCATCCCGGCATCCCCGGAGTAGCAGTGGAACACGGTCCGCTCGGGGGCGCCCTCCTCCTTGAGGACGCGCAGGACGTCGGCGTGGGCGTCGCGGTCGTGGATGACGAGGGCCTTGCCGTGCCGCTTGGCGATCTCGATGTGGGCGCGGAAGGAGCGCTCCTGGGCGGCCTTGCCCTCGGGCCCGGTCCGGAAGTAGTCGAGCCCGGTCTCGCCGACGCCCTTCACCTGGGGCAGCCCGGCCAGCCAGTCGATCTCGGCGAGCGCCTCGTCGAGCGCGGCGTCGCCGCCCCCCGCGCGGGCCCCTTGCCGGGACCAGCCGTCGGGGTCGCCGTGCACGATGCGCGGCGCCTCGTTGGGATGCAGCGCGACGGTCGCATGGACGTTCGCGTGCGCGGCGGCGGTGTCGGCCGCCCAGCGCGAGCCCTTGATGTCGCAGCCGACCTGGACGACGGTCGTCACCCCCACCGACGCGGCCTTCGCGAGGCCCTCCTCGACCGTGCCGGACTGCATGTCGAGGTGGGTGTGGGAGTCGGCGACGGGCACCCGGAGGGGCTCCGGGAGCGGCGGCGCCGCGTTCTTGTCGGCTGTACGGGAGGCCGTACCGGGGGCGTTCGAAGGCATGCCCCGATCCTACGAAAGGGGCATGCCGGCCGTGCCCGCCCCCGGGTCAGCTCGCCTTGCGCTGAAAGGGATGCAGGAGATCCGACAGATGCCAGTGGTGCGGCTGCTTGACCTCCGCGGAGGTCTCCGTCGCCTCGGCCGGCCCGGTCTCCGCACCGGCCTGCCCGCCAGAACGGTCCTGCGCCGACGGCTGATGCGACCGCTGCGCGGCGTTCCGCACCGACGAGACCTGCCCCGCGCGCATGATCCGCAGGACCTGGCCGTCGCAGTTCTGGCACGAGGGCCGGCTCAGCGGTGACGGGACGACCCGGCCGTTCGCCACGTACTTGACGAACTCGTGGTTGTCGGCGTCGGTGTGGTGCTGTATCTCGTACGACTGCTCCCAGCCGTGCCCGCATCGCATGCAGGCGAAGGAATACGACTCGTGGACGACGGCTGTGGCCGTACCGCGGAGGCCGGTCTGCCCTGCGAACTCACTCATGCCAGCTCCTCTTGTCCGCTTGGACAAGCACGCACCCCGGCGCGGGGATTCCCCCCGGAATCCCATGAGGGTGAGGGACGGGTGCGTCCCTGCTGACCAGTGGACGCCTTCACCCACGCGAATGCGACAGGCCTGCCGAGTGTTGGAGGCGATTTGGATTCTGCTTGCCAAATCGGCCTCGCCGCACAGGGCTGGGCTTTGCGTTTCCCGCCCTTGCTTTACCGTCCCGTGGGGCGCGCGCTCAGAGGAGTAGCACCCCGCTCAGAGGACACATCGCCGCAGGTCAGGGGCGCACGCTCGCGAGAGATGCGACTCGCTCGGAGATCGAGGAGCGCCCCTTCGGAACTCCGGCCCCGAGGCGCCCCGTCAGGGGCGCGGGGAACGGCGCGGCCAGCCCCCACCGGTCCGCACACGACTACACAAGAGCAACCACCCCGGCGCTACCCGGACCGCCCTCACCCATCAGCACGCTTCGCTGCGACCACGGCGTCGAAAACGATCCGCTTGGGAATCCCCGCCTCCACCGCCACCGCCGCGATCGCCTCCTTGCGACGCTCACCGGCCTCCTCCCGCACCCGCACACGCCGCACCAGTTCCGCCGCGTCGAGTTCCTCCGGCCCCCGCTCCGGCGCGCCCTCGACGACGACGGTGATCTCGCCGCGCACCCCGTCGGCGGCCCACACCGCCAGCTCGGCCAGCGGCCCGCGCCGCACCTCCTCGTACGTCTTGGTCAGCTCACGGCAGACGGCGGCCCGCCGCTCGGCGCCGAACACCTCGGCCATGGCGGCGAGGGTGTCGTCGAGGCGGTGCGGGGCCTCGAAGTAGACGAGGGTGCGGCGCTCCTCGGCGACCTCCGCCAGGCGCGAGCGGCGCTCGCCCGCCTTGCGCGGCAGGAACCCCTCGAAGCAGAACCGGTCGACGGGCAGCCCGGACAGCGCGAGCGCGGTGAGCACGGCGGACGGCCCCGGCACGGCCGTGACCCGGATCTCCTTCTCCACGGCGGCCGCGACCAGCCGGTAGCCGGGGTCGGAGACGGACGGCATCCCGGCGTCGGTCACGAGCAGCACGCGCGCGCCGCCGACGAGTTCCTCGACCAGCTCCGGTGTGCGGGCGGCCTCGTTGCCCTCGAAGTACGACACCACGCGCCCCTTGGGCGTCACCCCCAGCGCCTGGGTGAGCCACCGCAGCCGCCGCGTGTCCTCGGCCGCGATCACGTCGGCGCCGGTCAGCTCCGCGGCGAGCCGGGGCGGCGCGTCCGCGACGTCGCCGATGGGGGTGCCTGCGAGGACAAGGGTTCCAGTCACGCCTCCATCCTCCCAGCCGCCACCGACAGCACCGTCCACGGCAGACGCCCGGGGCGGTGAACGCAAAGGAACCCACCGCGAAGCCCCATTGCACGGGACTCACACAGAACGGTTCCCTACGATGGCGCGGTGACCAGTACCGCGTCCTCCACGGACACCCGGCAGGGCCAGGCAGCGCTCGACGAGCGGCCGACGTGGCAGCAGCGGCTGCGCCGGTTCGGCTACCCGGCAAGCCCGGCGCACACGGCGCACACCCCCGGCGACAGAGGCGCCGCCGGATCCGGCGCGCGCGCCGATGTCATCGACCGCCTGGTGCCGCCGTACACGGAGCCCAGCTCCCGGCTGTGGCTCGCCCTGGGGGTGCCTCCGGTACTCGCGGAGCGGATCACGCGCTGGTCGGGCTGGGGCGGTCCGCTCCTGGTGACGCTGATGGCGGGCCTGCTGCGGTTCTGGAACCTGGGCAGCCCCAAGGCGGTGATATTCGACGAGACGTACTACGCGAAGGACGCGTGGGCGCTCGTCCACCGCGGTTTCGAGGTCAACTGGGACAAGAACGCCAACGACCTGATCCTGCAGAAGGCCGGTCACGTCGGCATCCCGGTGGACGCGGCGTACGTCGTGCACCCGCCGGTCGGCAAGTACGTCATCGGGCTCGGGGAGCTGGTCTTCGGCTTCAACCCGTTCGGCTGGCGGTTCATGACGGCGCTGCTCGGCACGCTGAGCGTGCTGCTGCTGTGCCGGATCGGGCGCCGGATGTTCCGGTCCACCTTCCTGGGCTGCCTGGCGGGCGCGCTGATGGCGGTGGACGGACTGCACTTCGTGATGAGCCGAACCGCGCTGCTCGACGGGGTGCTGATGTTCTTCGTGCTGGCCGCGTTCGGCTGCCTGGTCATCGACCGGGACAGGGCGCGGGCGCGCCTGGCCGCCGCGCTCCCGGTCGACGCGGACGGCCGGGTCCGCCCGAACGCGCACATCGCGAGGACCACTCATCTGGGGTTGCGCCCCTGGCGCTGGGCGGCGGCCGTGCTGATGGGGCTGGCGATCGGCACGAAGTGGAACGGCATGTACATCCTGGCCGCGTTCATCGTGATGACCATCCTGTGGGACGTCGGCGCTCGCAAGGTGGCGGGTGCCGACCGCCGTCTCTCCGGCATGTTCGTGGCCGAGTCGCTCACCTCATGGGTGGTCATGTCCACCATCGCCGTCGCCGTCTACCTGACGTCCTGGATCGGCTGGATCCTGTCCCCCACCGACGGCACCGGCGGCTACTTCCGCAACTGGGCGGCCACCGACGGCAAGGGCGGCGACTGGACGTTCCTGCCGGACTGGCTGCGCAGTCTGTGGCACTACGAGCACGAGGTGTACCTGTTCCACGTCGGCCTGTCGTCGCCGCACACGTACATGTCGAACCCGTGGTCGTGGCTGGTGCTGGGCCGCCCGGTGTCGTACTACTACGAGTCGCCGTCCCCGGGCGTGGACGGCTGCCCGTCGGACGCCGGCCAGAAGTGCGCCCGCGAGGTGCTCGCGATCGGCACCCCGCTGCTGTGGTGGGCGGCCTGCTTCGCGATCGCCTACATCCTGTGGCGGTGGGCGTTCCGCCGCGACTGGCGGGCCGGCGCCATCGCGTGCGGCATCGCGGCCGGCTACCTGCCCTGGTTCATGTACCAGGAGCGCACGATCTTCCTCTTCTACGCCGTCGTCTTCGTGCCGTTCCTCTGTCTCGCGGTGGCGATGATGATCGGCGCGATCATCGGCCCGCCGGGTTCCAGCGACACCCGACGGCTGGTCGGCGCGTCGAGTGCGGGCGTCCTGGTGCTGCTGATCGTCTGGAACTTCATCTACTTCTGGCCGCTGTACACGGGCACGGCGATTCCCATCGACTCCTGGCGTTCACGTATGTGGCTCGATACCTGGGTCTAACGGGACCCGCCGCGCCTCACCGGCCCTTCGTCAGTGCCTCTATCGGCATCTCGGCGAACCCGCTGTCGATCGCTTCAAGCCCGTACCGCGCAAGAAGGGTGCCCATATCCTCCGCACTCGGCCTGACATTCTCCCCTCCTTCTGAAGAGGAGACGGTCACCGCAATGTTCGGATACTGCAGCAGCCACCACGTGGTGAGATGTTTTCGCCTTCTTGTCGCCGCAGTCAGATAACTTCCCTCACGCAGCGGGAAGGTCCACTTCAGAAAATCGACGCTACGCGGTGCGCCACCCCTCACCCATTCCGGGGCATCACTGATGTGTTTGAGTGATGATTCATCCCAGGACTTTTGCACGTCTGGCGTGTCGAGAGAGACTCGATCCTTTCTGACCAGAATGGCTTCGGAATAAGCAATGAGGGTCTGGTACTTGATGCCCTTTGGCAGCTGGATGACGCGATCCACCGTCCGGGTTTCTCCGGGGTCCAACCATGTGTCCGTGCCGGGATAGAAGATCATGCCATTCTCGATCACGGTCGAACCCCTGATCTGGAAGTTCTCCCGGAGGACACCGTTCGATGCGCCGTACAGCCAGCTCTTACGGGATTTCGCCACCTGACTCGTGTCCTCGTACTGCCCCTGGACCACGTAAATACTCTGGGGGATGTATGCGGAGACCTTCCCGCCATTCTTCAAGGTCAGACGCAGCGGCACAGCAGTGCCACCAGTGGCATGGTTCGCCACAGGCTTTTCCAAATCCACAGTGACCGAGACGAGCATGGGGGTGGAATAGGGCAGGTAAATCTGCGAGTATGCAAAGTTACTGAACGCCAAAAACGTCGTCGCCAGGGCTCCGACGGCGAACGCGCGGGGCGCCGGAATGTCTTTCCAGACTTTTTCGTGTCGCAGGAGCTTCCACAGTGCCCAGCCTGACCAGATTAGAAGAGCAGCCCACACGATCAGCCAGTTCGTGAGTTCGCGCCCCTCTATTTGCATCGCCAGAAGTCCGGCGTTGACGACCAGAACAAGCAGGACGGCAGCCAGAACAAAAATTCCGGACGCCCTGAAACCCCGCTTGCCGAAGTAGTCACAAGCGGCAACCGCGGCAACGAACATCACCAGGGCGGCGGCCAATGCGGAGAAGCCGGTTATCCGTCCCGCAAACGACAGGGCTTCGCTGACATCGTTCAACCCGAACCAGGCGAGTATGCCGCCGCCGGCCACCAGACCTGCAGCCATCACGATCGCCACGTAAAGGTCTCGGAGCCTTCCGGTTCTGTCTTCGTGCGGCCGAACAACATTCGGTTCGTCCATAAATCCAGCATGAGCGCAACAGCCGGGTGGAGCCCGCCGAATTACGCCATCCGTGACATGGCAGAGCTAAGTCCGACCCCTCAGTCCATCACGGAACGTCATCCCAGGATGTGGTGCGTGTTCGTGTTGGGAATGCCGGCACCCCCGCCCCCCGGGATGTTCGTCGTAGTCGGCGTCGGCGTGTTGGGCGTGTTGGGAATGTGCCCGCCGCCGCTCCCCGCACTCGGCGTAATTTGCGTATTGGATGGGTGCGGCTCGACGGCCGAAGACACCAATGCGTCGTTCCGGGCTGTGGTCACAGCCTCTGCGCCGAGCGAACCGGTTGTCGCAGCGAGCAGCGCCGCAGCGCAGAAAACCCCTGCCATGTGCGCGATTCCATTTCGAGAAATAAACATGAGAGCCTCGCTCTCTGCCGTATCGCTCAGGTTGTCGACTTTTGTCGCAGGTGGCATAATATGGCGCCCATAGGTGCGCCTTCCGACACAAGACCAGCGTTCCGCAGTTTCTTCCAGCTTATTCCCAAGCGATCAGGGTTCAAGTTTTCCGGCCGCTGTACACGGGCACGGCGACTCCCCCCCCCGGACCCCTGGCGTTCACGTATGTGGCTCGACAGCTGGGTGTGAGCCACATCCCTGATCTCCGTTCGGCCAACAGTTCGGCCAACAATCGGTCAACACCTGTCACAGGGGTCCCACAACGACCTACAGTGCGAGTCACAACCAGCTTTTGAACGCGTTCACAAAATGCGGAAAAGGCTCACGGGGAGGGATTTCGCACCATGCGCAAGGGGGTCAAGGGCGCCCTGATCGGCGGCGTCTGCGCAGCCGTGCTGGGCGGGGGCGGGTACGGCGCCTACAACGTTCTGTCCGCGGTGCGCGGCGACGGCACACCGGCCGTGCGGACCGGGCCGCCGACGAAGGACGAGATCAAGGACACCACGCAGAAGTTCTTCGCGGCCTGGGAGAAGGGCCGGGCGGCGACCGCGGCGTCGCTCACGAACGACTCCGCCGACGCCGAACCGGTGCTCACCTCCTTCAGCGACGTGGCGCACATCAAGGACGTGCACATCACGCCCGGCGAGGCCACCGGCGCCACCGTGCCGTACAGCGTGAAGGCGACCGTGTCCTACGGCGGGAAGTCGAAGCCGCTCGCCTACAAGAGCCGCCTGACGATCGTGCGCGGCGCGACCACGCACCGTGCGCTGGTCGACTGGGATCCGTCCGTGGTCCACCCGGAACTGAAGCGCGGCGACACCCTGTCCACCGGCGAGGCGGCGAGCCCGCCGATCGAGGCCGTGGACCGCAACGGCCAGGTCCTCACCAAGGACAAGTACCCGTCCCTGGGCCCGATCCTGGACGAGCTGCGCAGCCGCTACGGCGACAAGGCGGGCGGCACGCCCGGCGTGGAGCTGGTCATCCAGCACGCGTCCGAGGAGTCCGCCGACACCACGCTGCTGACCCTCACGGAGGGCAAGGCGGGCAAGCTGCGTACGACGCTGGACGCGCGCGTGCAGGCCGCCGCCGAGACCGCGGTGACGAAGTACGCCGAGTCGTCGGTGGTGGCCGTCAAACCCAGCACCGGCGAGGTGCTGGCGGTCGCCAACCACCGCGAGGACGGCTTCAACGCGGCCTTCCTCGGCGAGCTGGCGCCCGGCTCCACCATGAAGATCATCAGCGCGGCCACCCTCATCGACACAGGCCTCACGACGGCGAACGGCCCGGCCCCCTGCCCGCCGACCGCGACCTGGCAGAGCCAGACCTTCAGCAACCTCAAGGGACTTCAGCCGGACGAGAAGGCCACCCTCTCGGACAGCTTCGCGCGCTCCTGCAACACCGCGTTCGTGAAGTACGCGGACTCGGTCCAGGTCGACTCGCTCACCAAGGAGGCCGAGGACCGGTTCGGGCTCGGGAAGAACAACTGGAAGGTGGGCATCCCGAGTTTCGACGGCCGGGTCCCCGCCTCCGGCGGCCCGGACACCGCGGCCAACCTGATCGGCCAGGGCCAGGTGCAGATGTCCCCGCTGAACATGGCGTCGGTGGCGGCGACCGCGGCGACCGGAACCTTCCGGCAGCCGGTGCTCGTCCCGCAGAAGCTGGACGGCCGTGAGCTGGCCACCGCGAAGGGCCTGTCGCCCGCCACGGCCGACCAGCTGCGCGCCATGATGAACCGCACCGCGACCAGCGGCACCGCGGCCGGGGTCATGCGCGGGCTGAGCGGCAGCATCGGCGCCAAGACGGGTTCGGCGGAGGTCGACGGCCAGTCCAAGTCGAACAGCTGGTTCGCCGGCTACCGCAACGACGTGGCGGCCGCGGCCATGACCCAGGACGGCGGCCACGGCATTGACGCGGCCGGTCCGATTGTCGCAAGCGTGCTACGGATCGGTGGCTGACGTCACTCCCACAGGCCGGGACTCTAGGCTGGTGCCGTCGTTGGGGAGCGTGAGGGCTACGGGGCGGCGGGGACCCTGGGGAATGCGCGGAGGAACTGACCAGTGGGCAAGAGAAGGCGCGTCGTCGAGCGACGGAAGCACAGACCCGCCGTCGTCGGCGGAGTGATCGCCGTCGTCGTCGGCGGAGCGGGCCTCGGCCTCTACGCGCTGTACGGCGGCGGTGCCGCCGACGCGGCGTCGACGGCACAGACGGCCGGCCACAAGCCCGTCAAGACCGGTCCGCTGTCCGCCACCGAGGTGCAGACGACGGCGCGCACCTTCCTGTCGTCCTGGCAGCACGGCAAGGTCACCCAGGCCGCCGCCGTCACGGACGACAGCAAGGCCTGCATCAAGCTCCTCACCGGCTACACCAAGGACGCCCACGTCACGGGCGTCACCCTCACCGAGGGCACCCGCACCGGCGACAAGATCCCGTTCTCCGTCAAGGCGACGGTGTCGTACAAGGGCGTCAGCAAGCCGCTGTCGTACGACTCCGCGTTCACCGTGATCCGCCGGACCAGCGACGGCAAGCCGGTGGTGAACTGGCACGCCGCGGTCGTCCACCCGGACCTCTCGGACGGCGACACCCTGGTCACCGGCGCGTCCGGGACCCCGCCCATCAAGGCCCTGGACCGCGACGGCGGGGAGATCACCACCGCGAAGTACCCGTCGCTGGGCTCGGTCCTCGACGGGCTGCGGGAGAAGTTCGGCAAGAAGGCCGGCGGCAAGGCGGGCGTCGAACTGCGCGTGGTGCGCGGCGCGGCGTCCGAGAAGGCGAAGCTGTCCGACAAGACCCTCCTGGAGCTCAGCAAGGGCACGCCGGGCACCGTGAAGACCACGCTCAGCCCGACCCTGCAGGCGGCCGCCGAGAAGCAGGTCACCACGCAGAAGAACGCCTCGGTCGTGATGATGCGGCCGTCGACCGGCGAGGTCCTCGCCGTCGCCAACTCCAGCCACGGCTTCAACGTGGCCTTCCAGGGCTCGCTGGCGCCCGGCTCCACGATGAAGATCATCACGTCGACCATGCTGTTCGAGAAGGGGCTCATCACCCCGGACGCGTCGCACCCCTGCCCGAAGACGTACAAGCTCGCCGGGTGGACGTTCCACAACGACGACGACTCGGAGATCAAGCAGGGCACGTTCAAGCTGAGCTTCGGCGCCTCCTGCAACAACGCCTTCATCAACTTCGCGCCCAAGCTCTCCAACAGCGACCTGACCACCGAGGCCCAGCAGGTCTACGGCCTCGGCATGAACAACTGGGCCATCGGCGTCCCCACCTTCGACGGTTCCGTGCCGGTGCAGAGCGGCGCGCAGATGGGCGCCTCGCTGATCGGACAGGGCGGGGTGCGCATGAACCCGCTGAACATGGCGTCGGTGTCGGCCACGGTGGACACCGGCTCCTTCCACCAGCCGTACCTGGTCGCCCCGAGCGTCGACAACCGGACGATCGCGAAGGCCTCGCGCACGATGTCGTCGAAGACGCAGGCGCAGCTGAAGGAGGTCATGCAGTACACCGCGGCGTACGGTACGGCGGCCAAGGCGATGTCGGGACTGAGTTCGAGCTGCGGCGCCAAGACCGGCTCGGCCGAGGTCGACGGCCAGAAGAAGCCGAACGGCTGGTTCACCGCGTACTGCGGCGACTTCGCCGCCGCGGGTGTGGTCCAGGCGGGCGGGCACGGCGGCGACACGGCCGGACCGATCGTGGCGGCACTGCTGAAGCTCGGCGCGTCCCTCTGACGTCGAAGGCGCCGAAAGGCGCCGAAAGCCTCGAAGGAGCGCGTCAGCCGGCGATGGGGGTCGTCATGTAGGTGCGCCTGAGGAAGCGCAGCAGCGCCTTCGACTCGAACTGGACCACCGACGTGCCGTGGTCGGAGTGGAACTCCACCACGGCCTGGACCCGCCCCAGCGGCCAGACCCGTACGTCACCGCTCTCCGCGGGCGCCCTGAGGCCCTGTTCCAGCAGCGAGCGCGAGAACGTCCACTCGTCCGTGCCGGGCAGGCCGACCTGTACCGTCCTGGGATCGGCGTCGGAGTCGTAGCGCAGGACGACGGGCACCGCGCCCGGATCGTCCCGCGCGTCCTCGTCCGTGACGATGTGGGCTCGCGCATACTGCTCGACTACAGACATCGGACTGCCCTTTACGCTCCGTGATCCGTGCGAAAGCTGTGGCATCCGCTTTCTTATCTAATGTCGCACATTTTCCCTAATGTGCTTGCGGGGACCATCAGGGCCCACCAGTGAATCCGGATGTGACGAGCTTCTCGCTCTTGCAAAAGGTTCGCAATAGGACCCTAAAATCGAACCCGTGCATGTACCTGACGGATTCATCGACGCACCCACCTCCGCGGTCACCGCCGTGGTCGCCGCCGGCGCCCTCGCGGTCGGCCTGCGCGGCGCCCGCCGTGAACTCGACGACCGCACCGCGCCGCTGGCCGGACTGGTGGCGGCGTTCATCTTCGCCGTACAGATGCTCAACTTCCCCGTCGCGGCCGGAACAAGCGGCCATCTGCTGGGAGGAGCGCTCGCCGCGATACTCGTCGGCCCCTACACGGGCGTCCTGTGCGTGTCCGTGGTCCTCCTCATGCAGGGCATCCTGTTCGCGGATGGCGGGCTGACCGCGCTCGGCGTCAACATCACCGACATGGCGATCGTGACCACGGTGGTGGCGTACGCCGTCTTCCGCGGCCTGCTGAAGGTCCTGCCCCGCAGCCGGCGCTCGGTGACCGGCGCCGCCTTCGTCGCCGCCCTGCTCTCCGTGCCCGCCGCGGCCGTCGCCTTCACCCTCCTCTACGCGGTCGGCGGCACCACCGACGTCGCCATCGGCAAGGTGGCCGGCGCGATGATCGGCGTGCACGTCCTCATCGGTGTCGGCGAGGCCGCGATCACCGCGCTCACGGTCGGCACGGTCGTCGCCGTGCGCCCTGACCTGGTGTACGGGGCGCGCGGCCTGCGGCAGGGGCTGAAGCTGCGCGTGAACGGCGAACTGGTGGACGCGCCGGAGCCGACCGCGCCCGTGGCGGCGCGCACCTCTCGCCGCGCGCTGTGGATCAGCGGTCTGGCGACCTCCCTTCTGCTCGCCGGGTTCGTCAGCTACTACGCCTCCGCCAGCCCCGACGGCCTGGAGAAGGTCGCCCACGACCACGGCATCGACACGAAGACGAAGGAGCACGCCTCGGCCGGCTCCCCGCTCGCCGACTACGGCGTCGAGGACGTCTCCGACGCCCGGCTCTCCGGGGGCCTCGCGGGCGTCATCGGGGTCGGCACGACAGTGGTCGCGGGCAGCGCGGTGTTCTGGGCGGTGCGCAGGCGCCGTACCGGCACCCCTTCAGAGGTGCACTGACGTGGGTGCCGATGGGGGTACCTCCCGCGCGAGCGAATTCGAGCGTGGGGGAGCGCACCGGCTCTACCGGCACGCGCACTCGCGCGTGCACGCGCTCCCGCCGCACACCAAGCTCGCCGCCGCCCTCGCCTTCGTGGTCGTCGTGGTCTCGACCCCGCGCACGGCGATGTGGGCGTTCGCGCTGTACGCCGTGCTGCTCGCGGTCGTCGCGCACCACGCGCGCGTGCCCGCCGGTTTCCTCCTGAAGCGGCTGCTGATCGAGGTGCCGTTCGTCGCCTTCGCGGTGCTGATGCCGTTCGTCGCGGAGGGCGAGCGGACCGACGTGCTGGGCCTCTCGCTCAGCGTGAACGGCCTGTGGGGCGCCTGGAACGTTCTGGTGAAAGGCACCCTGGGCGTCGCCACCTCCGTCCTCCTGGCGGCCACCACGGAGCTGCGCGCACTGCTCCTCGGCCTGGAGCGGCTGAAGCTGCCGCCGCTGCTCGTCCAGATCGCCTCCTTCATGATCCGCTACGGCGACGTCATCACCGACGAGATGCGCCGGATGCGGATCGCCCGTCGGTCGCGCGGCTTCGAGGCGCGGGGCGTGCGCCACTGGGGTGTGCTCGCGAAGTCCGCGGGCGCGCTGTTCATCCGCTCCTACGAACGCGGGGAGCGCGTCCACCTGGCCATGGTGAGCCGCGGGTACTCCGGTTCGATGCCGGTCGTCCACGAGGTGACCGCGTCCCGGGCCCAGTGGTCGT
Organism: Streptomyces sp. NPDC001980; assembly: GCF_040296885.1. Taxonomy (NCBI): domain Bacteria; kingdom Bacillati; phylum Actinomycetota; class Actinomycetes; order Kitasatosporales; family Streptomycetaceae; genus Streptomyces; species Streptomyces sp. NPDC001980. Next base: position 97,635 of record NZ_JBEOYD010000012.1, read on the forward strand.
ACGCCCTCGCGCTGCCGTTGTCCGCCCTTGTCGTCTGCCTGTTGGGATGGGCCCTGTGACCACCGCTCCCGCTTCCCTTGAGGTCTCCGGCCTCGCCTTCGCCTACCCCGACGGGCACCAGGCCCTGTTCGGCGTGGACTTCTCCGTCGCGCGCGGCGAACGGGTCGCGCTGCTCGGGCCGAACGGCGCCGGGAAGACCACCCTCGTGCTGCACCTCAACGGCATCCTGGGCGGCGGCACGGGCACGGTGACGGTGGCCGGACTGCCCATCGGCAAGCGGCACATGGCGGAGATCCGGCGCCGGGTCGGCATCGTCTTCCAGGACCCGGACGACCAGCTGTTCATGCCGACGGTCCGCGAGGACGTGGCGTTCGGACCGGCGGCGGCCGGTCTGAAGGGCGCGGAGCTGGAGGCACGCGTGCGTGCCGCACTGGAACAGGTCGGCATGGGCGACTTCGCCGAACGCCCGCCGCACCACCTGTCCTTCGGGCAGCGCCGCCGGGTGGCGGTGGCGACCGTCCTCGCCATGGAGCCGGAGATCCTCGTCCTGGACGAGCCCTCCTCCAACCTCGACCCGGCCTCCCGGCGTGAACTCGCCGACATCCTGCGCTCCCTGGACGTGACGGTCCTGATGGTCACCCACGACCTGCCGTACGCCCTGGAGCTGTGCCCGCGCTCCCTGGTGCTCAGCGACGGCACGATCGCCGCCGACGGGCCCACCGCCGAACTCCTCCGTGACGACGCCCTGATGCGCGCCCACCGGCTGGAACTGCCCTTCGGATTCGACCCGCGTCCGTGACAATGGGCCCGTGACGCATCAAGAGGACGCCGGACCGGTCGCCGGGCCGGTCGCCGGGCCGCCGCGGCTGGACGACCAGCTGTGCTTCGCGCTGTACGCCGCGCAGCGCGCCGTGACCGCCGCCTACCGCCCGCTCCTCGACGAACTCGGGCTCACCTACCCGCAGTACCTCGTGCTGCTCGTCCTGTGGGAGCGGGGCGAGACCACGGTGAAGGAACTGACGGAGGCGCTCCGGCTCGACTACGGCACGGTGTCACCACTGCTGAAGCGGCTGGAGGGGGCGGGGCTGGTGCGCAGGGAGCGCTCGGAACGGGACGAGCGCTCGGTGCTCGTCGGATGCACCGGGCGCGCGGAGGAACTGCGGGAGCGCGCGGCGCGCGTCCCCGGCGCCCTGCTCACGGCAACGGGGCTCGACGGGGTCGACGTGGCCCGGCTCCGCGAGGAGTTGCGGGAGCTCGCGGAACGGGCGGGCCGGGCGGCCTTGCGGCCGTTGTAGCCGGGCAGCCTTGCGGCCGTTGTCGGCCGACAGCTATTACCCACGGTTTCCACCCCCTGGTAGCCACAGGGCTTCCTACCGGTCGGTACCTTGTGCACGATGTGCTTGCACACTTCTGTGTTGCCCACCACTGTTTCCGCCCTGGGGGAGGTCCCGCCGTGATCGAAGGCGCCACCGTCGACTCTCGTCCGACGAAGATCATGTATGTCGCCGAGGCGACCGCGCACGGCGGCCGGGACGGGTATGTCAGCAGTCAGGACGGCCAGATCGAGCTCAAGGTGGCGATGCCTCCGGCACTGGGCGGCGACGGCAACGGCACCAACCCGGAGCAGCTGTTCGCGGCGGGGTACAGCGCCTGCTTCCACAACGCGCTGATCCTCGTCGGCAACCGCGCGGGCTACGACCTGACCGGCTCCACGGTCGCCGCGAAGGTCGGCATCGGCCCCAACAAGCAGCGCGGCTACGGCCTCGCGGTCGCCCTCAGCGTCTCGCTCCCGGTGCTGGACGCGGACGTCGCGGCGAAGCTGGTGGACGCCGCCCACGAGGTCTGCCCGTACTCGAACGCCACGCGCGGGAACATCGAGGTGACCATCGTGCTCGGCTGACCCCCGGGCACGTGCCGTAGACCACGTCGTACCGAGGAATCCGGGGCCCGGCGGCCATGTTCCACTCACTGTCACCAGCGAGTGGGTGGAGGGATCCGGACGTGGACGTGCACGGCACTGTGGCGGAGGGCTTCGAGCCGGTCAGGGACGCGTTCACGAGCAACTTCGAGCTGCTCGGGGACCGGGGCGCGGCGGTGGCCGTGTACCGGGACGGGCACCGGGTCGTCGACCTGTGGGGCGGCGCCCTGGACTTCGACGGGGACGCCGGCGAGGCGCCGTGGGAGCACGGCACCGCCCAGGTCGTGCGCTCGGCCACCAAGGGCGTCGCCGCCGCCGCTCTGCTGCTCCTGCACCAGCGCGGCGAGCTGGACCTGGACGCGCCGGTGGGCGACCACTGGCCGGAATACAAGGCGGCCGGCAAGGAGCGGACGCTGGTGCGGCACCTGCTCGCGCACCGCGCGGGCGTGCCGGTGCTGGACCGGCCGCTCACGCCCGCGGAGGCCGCCGACCCCGACCTCGGCGCGGCCGCCGTGGCGGCACAGGCGCCGGTGTGGGAGCCGGGCAGCGACCACGGCTACCACGCGCAGACGTACAGCTGGCTGACCGGTGAGCTGGTGCGGCGGATGACCGGGCGGAGCATCGGCGAGTGGATCGCGGACGAGATCGCCGGGCCGGCCGGCGCCGAGCTGTGGCTCGGGCTGCCGGAGGCGGAGCAGACGCGCGTGGGGCGCGTCGGACCCGTGGCCGCGCCGGAGAGCGCGGGCGCGCTGCGGACCCGGCCCAAGCGCGCCGTCTCCGAGGCGTACGCCGACCCCGGCTCGCTGACCCGCCGGGCGTTCGGCGCGATCAGCCCGCTCCCGGACGAGAACGACCCCGCCTACCGCGCGGCCGCCCTGCCCGCCTCCAACGGCATCGCCACCGCCGACGGCCTGGCCCGCTTCTACGCCTCCCTGATCGGCGAGGTCGACGGCGGCCGACGGCTGTTCACGCCGGAGACCGTCGAGCTGGCCCGCGGCGAGCAGTCGGCCGGTCCCGACCGGGTGCTGGTCGTCTCCACCCGCTTCGGGCTCGGCTACATGCTGCACGGGAGCGCCTCCCCGCTGCTCTCCCCCGCCTCCTTCGGCCACCCGGGCCGCGGCGGCGCCCTCGCCTTCGCGGACCCGGAGTCGGGCATCGCCTTCGGCTATGTCACCAACGGCTTCCGCAAGAGCGTGACGGCGGACCCGCGGGCGCAGGCGCTGGTGCGCGCGGTGCGCACGGCGCTGTCGTAACCACCGCGCGCGCCTTCGTTCCCGCGCTTCTCAGGCGTTGCCTCTCAGACGTTGCCTCTCACCCGTTGCTTCTCACACGTTGATCGGGTGCGAGTGCCGCCCCGACAGCGCGTCGATCTCGCCGTGCGCCTTGGACAGCAACTGCATGGCCAGTTCGTTCAGGGCGCGGGCGCCGGCGATCGCCTCGCCGACTCTGGGCTGGTTGCTGTCGGACTCGTGCCGGCTCGCGTGGCCGTGCGCCCGTACCTCGGTGCCGTCGGGCAGGCGGACCAGGGCCACCGCGCGCGTGTGCGTGTCGTCCTCCAGGAACTCCATCTCGACATGCCATCCCACAGCGGTTTTCATCATGTTCATGGGACCACCTCCGGAATCGCTGCTTCCAGGGTGCTCCTCCGGGGCCCTGCCCGTCACGTCGGCCCGGGCCCGCTTCACCGCTCTCCCCGCGCGGCCCCCTACTTGTCCTCGAAGCTGGCGAAGTACGCGGCGGCCATGTCCTCGTCGGCGTGCCCCTGGGCGGCGGCGCGGGCGAAGCGTTCGGCGGCCGCCTGGGCGACGTCCAGGCGCACGCCGTGGCTCGCGCCGGCCGCGACGATCAGCCGGGCGTCCTTCCCGGCGGTGTCCACCGCGAACGAGGGCGGGGTCAGCCCGCCGTCGAGGATCAGCCCGGCCTTGGCCCGCAGGTAGCCCATGTCGAGGGGGCCGCCCGCGATCAGGTCGAAGAAGCGCTGCGGGTCCACGCCGAGGCCCTGGGCCAGGGCGAGGACCTCGCCGGTCGCCGCGGTGGCCGCGAGGACCCAGCTGTTGGCGACCAGCTTGAGCCGGGTCGCGGCGGCCGTGGACCCGTCGTCGCCGGTCCACACCGTGCGGGCGCCGACGGCGTCGAAGACGGGCGTGACCGTCTCCCGGCCCTGCTCGGGCCCCGCGGCCAGGACGGTGAGCTGTCCGGCCTCGGCGGGCTGGCGGGTGCCGAGGACCGGGGCGTCGTAGAAGACCAGGCCGTGCTCGTCGGCGAACGCGGCCAGTGCGGCGATCTGGTCGAGGCCCGCGGTGGTCGACTGGACCCAGACGGCCCCGGGGCGCAGCGATCCGGCCGCCTCGCGCAGGGTCTCCAGGGCGGTGGCGCCGTCGTACAGCATGGTCAGGACGACGTCGGCGCCCTCGACGGCCTCGGCCGGTGTGTCGGTGACCTGCGCGCCGTCGGCGGCGAGCGGTTCGGCCTTGGCGCGGGTGCGGTTCCACGCGCGGACGGTGTGCCCGGCCTTCAGGAGGTTGCGGGCCATCGCGGCGCCCATGATGCCGGTGCCCAGCATGCCCACGGTCGGCTTGTCGGTCATGACGTCTCCCTGTCCTCGTACGTTCCGCTGCCAGCTTGGCGTACCGCGGGCCGCCCGGCGCGCGGCAGCCGGGTGTCCGGGCGGCGCGCCGGAAAACGCAGGGGACCCCGGTCCGCCGACCGGGGTCCCCTGTGCGTGAGCGGGCCGGGTCAGCCGTCGTTCTCCGCGGACGGGAGGTAGGCGCCCGGTACGGCGTTCGGCGAGTAGATCTTCTTGTCGCCGGGGTAGGGCTTGGTCCAGTTGTGGGTCTGGTACCAGGTGTAACGGTTCATCTGGGTGGGGTTGGCATAGTCCGGCACGGCGTTCTTGCCGGTCAGCCGCTGGTGCGAGGCCCACGTCTTCCACTGCGCCGCGACCTTGGCCTCGGCCGCCGGGACGGAGACCGACGTCGGCGCGGCCGCCGCCTGGGCGTCCTGGGCCGCCGGGGTGTCCGAGCCGCAGGTCGGCTGCGGGTTCACGCCGAGGGTCAGCGAGGTCCGGTTCGGGACCGCCGTGAACGGCGTGTCGTCCGCCTTGCTCGTGAACGCCCCGTACATCGGGGTGGCCGCGCTGTCGAGCTGGTTCATCGGGTGCACCCCGAGGATCTGCTCGATGGTGCGGACCATGGTGATCTGCGAGTAGTAGTGGTCGTCGACCTTGCCGTGCTGGGCGTACGGGCTGATGACCTGGACCGGGGCGCGGTGGCCGTCGACGTGGTCGAGGCCGGCCTGGGAGTCGTCCTCGACGACGAAGATCGCCGAGTCCTTCCAGTACTTGCTGTGGGTGATCTCGTCGACCATCCGGCCGACGGCCAGGTCGTTGTCGGCTACCTCGGCGGACGCGTTGGCGGGTCCGCCGGTGTGGTCGTTGGAGAACCAGAACATGTTCAGGTTCGCCGGGCCGTTCTTCTCGAAGTCCTGCTTCCAGATCTGCTCTTTGTAGATGTCCGGGACGTTGAGGTCGAACAGCGGGAAGCCCTGCACCGACACGTCGTTGAGCGAGGGGATCGCCGAGCCCGTCTTGATGGGGTAGGCGGTCTGCGCGCCGGTCGCGGCCATGTTCTTGCTGTCGCAGTACAGGTTCTGCCAGGTCGCGCCGGCCGGCTTGCTCTCGTACGACTGGAACTCGCCGAAGTCCTTGACGGTCTGCCCGGCAGCCTGCGCTCCGGTCCAGATGAACCCGGTCTTCTGGTGGCCGAGGACGTCGTCCTCGGTGTCGTAGCTGCGGGTGTACTCGCCGGCCGACGACTCGGTGTACTCCGGGTTGTCGGACTGCATCAGCCAGTTGTGACCCTCGGCGGAGTTGGTGCCGATGTCGTAGAAGTTGTCGTACAGGCCGAACTGCTGGGCGAGCGCGTGCTGGTTCGGCGTGACGTTCTCGCCGAACTGGGTGAGCGCGGAGTTTCCGTTGCCCTGCGGGAGGTCGCCGAAGACCTGGTCGTAGGTGCGGTTCTCCTTGACGAGCAGGAAGACGTGCTTGATCGTCGACGGGTCGCCGATCCGCTTCGGGACCGGGACGGCCTTCTTGTGGCTGTTGTTCTTGGCGGTCTTGACCGAGTTGGACGTCCAGCCGTTCTGCTTGAACACCTTGTTCGTCTCGGACCTGACGACCTGGTCGCTGGGCATCGTGAACTGGGTGAGGCTCGACGTGGTGTCGTGCGTGTTGTGGCCGGCGGCGTCGGGGCGCAGCGCGTCGATGCCGCGGGTGTTGGCGACGACGATCTTCTTGCCGAGGGCGGTGATCCCCGACGGGAAGTAGTCCGTCGGGACCAGGCCGACGTAGCGGGCCGGCTGCTGTGCGGAGGTGTAGCGGTAGACGGCGACGGCGTTGGCGCGGCCGAGCGTCACCAGGAGGCGGCCGTCGTCGGTGAGCGCGACCGCGTTCGGCTCGTAGCCGACGGACGCCTCGGGCCACGGCTGGGTGGAGATCGTCTGGACGACCTTGTCCTTGCGGCTGTCGATGACCGACACGCTGTTGTCGGCGGTGTTGGTGACGAACACCGCGCCCTTGCTCGCGTACACGGCGGTCGGGTGCAGGCCGACGTCGACGGTGCCGACGGCGGCGGACGGGTCCGCGGTGTCGATGACGCTGACCGTGCCGGTGGTGCTGGCGCCGGTCTTCGGGTTGGCGACCACGTTGGTGCCGTAGGAGTTGATGGTGGTGTCGCCGGCCTTGGCCGGGCGCCCGCCCTCGTTGCTGACGTAGAGCTTGCCGTCGACCAGGGCGAGGCCGCGCGGGGCGTTGCCGACCGCCCAGGTCTGCTTGATCGTGCCGGTCGCCGCGTCGATGGCGACCACCTTGTTCTGGCCGTTGACCGCGGAGTACACGGTGGAGCCGTCGGCCGAGAACACGGCCGCGCCCACCAGCGCCTGCTTGGAGCCGTCGGCCGCGATCGGTACGGCCGTGGGGCTCGCGAGGGTGCCGTCGGCGTTGACGGTGAACTTCGTGTAGCCGTTGGCCTGACCGAGCCACAGCTGCTTGCCGTCGGGCGAGTAGGTCGGGCCCTCCTGGCCGACCGCGCCGCTGCTGATGCGCAGGTTGTCGGCCGCGTTGGTGCCGATCTTCTGCGTGACCTGACCGGTCGCCAGGTCCACGACGACCAGGGAGGCGTCGCCGTCGGCGATCGAGGCCGCGAGGTGGGTGCCGTCCGGGCTGACGACCGACGACATGATCTTGCCGTCGTTGATGACGCTACGGGTGCCGTAGGGGTTGATGTACTGGTCGGCGGAGACGACCTGGCCGTTGGCGGTGGTCTGGCCGACCTGCTGGGTGCCGAACTGGTAGGTCGAGGCGACCGCGGTGCCCGTGACACCGAGGGCGACCGCGATACCCGACGTCACCAGCAGGGCCCGGCGGCCGACGCGTCTGCCGAAGAGGTTGAACTGCTTCTTCTCGCTGATCCGACGCTGGCGTGTTACCTGCACGGAACTGTTTCCCTTCACTGAGTGTCGAGCAGGTCGACGTTGCCGTCGAACTGCCACAGCGGATTCGGGGCGTCGCCGGTCGAGGTCCGCACCAGGAAGTAGCCGTTGACTTCCTTGGGACCGTCGCCGTCGGCCACGAACCGCCCGTCCGAGGTGATGTCGAGCTGGTAGATCGCCGTCCCGGTGACCGAGACGCCGGGGAGGTGCCAGCTCACGACGCAACGCCAGTCGTTGCCCGCGCCCTCCTGCGCGGCCTGGCCGTCGCTCTTGGTGCACGCCGCCGTGGTCTTCAACTGCGCCTCGGTGACGGCGGGCCGGTGCAGTTGCTCCGTCTGCAGCCGGTAGAGGTGGCCGAAGACCGTGGCGAGGGACTTCTGCACCTTGTCCTGCTGGATCCCGGAGCCCGTCGACGGGGTGGCCACGGCGACCGCGCCGACGGTGACGGCGGTCAGCGCGGCCATCGGCAGCACGCCGAGGGTGAGGGCGCGGCGCCCGGAACCGTCGTAGGCCGGGTTGGTGAAGTCCCGCCGTACGAACAGCACATACGCGAGGACCGTCGCGAGCACCGCCCACGCCAGGCTCACCGCGACAGCGATGAGGAGCGGGGCGAGCTGCGCGGGGCTGGTGAACAGGCCGTTCCAGGAGATGAAGGCGTAGCCGGGCAGGGCGAGGCGGACGGCGACGGGCAGCGGCAGCATCTGGGCGACCGACATCGCGAGCGCGACGATCGGGGGCAGCAGCAGGCCCATCGGGGAGCGGCCGAGGGCGACCGAGCCGAGCAGTCCGATCGCGGCGAGGGAGAGGGTCGGGGCGAGGGCCGCGAGCCAGGCGAGCAGGACCCGGCCGGCCGCGTCGCCGGGCGACAGCAGGTGACCGTCGAGACCGACCAGCGGCTGGTTGCCGACCGAGGCCAGCCCGCCGAGCGTGCTGGAAGCGGCCAGGCCGGCCACCAGCAGCAGGATGACGGTGAGGCTGGCCAGTGACTTCGCCACGAAGATCCGCGCGGGCGAGCGGACCGCCACCAGCAGGTGGCGCCAGGTGCCGAGCCGGTCCTCGGCGGCGAACACGTCACCGGCGACCACCGACGTCAGCAGCGGGAGCGCCCAGGTGCCCGCGAAACCCAGCATCACCAGCGGCCCGGCCCACCCGGTCGCGTGCATCCAGCGCCCGAAGAGTGTGTCGGCGGGCAACGTGCTCTGCTGGCTGACCCCGGCGACGAACAGCCCCGGCGCGATCCAGCAGGCGAGCACCAGCAACCGGATCCGCCACTGCGAGACCAGCTTCACCAGCTCGAAGCGGTAACCGCGCGAGACCGGGACACGACGGGCGCCGGCGGGTTCGGTGACGACAGGGGCGATGGGGTCGGTGGCGGTGGTCGCGGTCATCGTCCGGCCTCCTGGTGCTCGGTGAGGGCGAGGAACGCGGCTTCGAGGGGGGATACGACGGGGGCGAGTTCGCGCACCGCGACACCCGACCGCACGACCTCCGTGACGAGTTCGTCGAGGGCGGGCACCAGGGCGCGTACGACGAGCACGTCGGGGTCCTTGCGCAGGCCGAGGCCGGTGTCGTCGACGATCCGGACGCCGGCCACGTCCGCGGCGAGCCGGCGCGCGGTCTCTGCGTCGGAGGTGCGCAGCCGGTAGTCGAGTTCGCGGTTCTCGGTGGCCAGCTTGGTCAGCGGGCCGGAGAAGACGACGCGTCCGGTGGCGAGGATGGTGACCTCGGAGCACAGCGCCTCCAGGTCGTCCATCCGGTGGCTGGAGAGCACCACGGCGGTGCCGTCGGCGGCGAGCCGGGTGAGGACGCCGTGCACATGTCTCTTGCCGGCCGGGTCGAGGCCGTTGGACGGCTCGTCGAGCACGAGCAGCCGGGGCCGGGTGAGCAGGGCGGCGGCGAGCCCGAGCCGCTGGCGCATGCCGAGGGAGAAGCCGCGGGTCTTGTCGTCGGCGACGTCGGTGAGCCCGACCTCGGCGAGCACCTCGTCGATACCCGTGGTCCCCGCGGTCTTCGTGGTCCCCACGGTCTTCGTGGTCTTCGTGTCGATACCGCGCAGCGTGGCCAGCGCGGTGAGGTTCTGCCGGGCCGTGAGCGAGGGGTAGAGACCGGGCGCGTCCACGAAGCCGGCGATGCCGTCGGGCGCGGCGAGCGCCCGCTCGACCGGCGTGCCGAGGATCTCCAGCCGGCCGCCGTCGGCGACGGCCAGCCCCAGCAGCAGGCCGAGCAGCGTCGTCTTGCCGGCGCCGTTCGGCCCGACCAGGCCGTGGATCTGACCTTGCGTCACGTCCAGGTCCACGGCGTCCAGCGCGACGACATCCCCGAAGCACTTGGTGATCCCGCGGGCCCGGACTGCGTGAGGTGTGTCCATGAGTCCCATGCGTCCCTTCTTCCGCAATCCGCAGGGACTTTATGGAGAACACACATCCCAGGCACAGGCGGTCGGCTGAACGCTCGGGGAACGGTTCGTCAAGGCAACGGCAAGTCCGGTGAATGGACGGGCGGCCCGGGCTCCGGCTCCGCAACGCCCTTGCGCTTCACGGGCGATCAGGTCGGCACCGTCGAGCGTGGCCTAGCCTGCGGACAAGACCCGCAGGAGCCGTGCACCCCCACGACGACACCGAGGAAGAACCCGTGAACAGACCCGTCCCGGACCGCGCCCCGGTCCTGTATGCGATATCCGCGACCTGTGTCGCCATAGGCGTCCTGCTCTGGGTGCGCGGCCGGGACATCCCGCCCCCCAGGAGGTACGCGGACTACCTGGCAGCCGACTCCTACACCCCGTCGGCCTGGCGGGTGTGGTCACAGGCAGTGCCCCAGGAACGCCTTGGCTGGTACCTCGTCGCGGCCGGGCTGGTGCTGGCCGTGGCGACGCGCTTGTTCTCCGCCCGGCGGGACTGAGCAGGCCGCGGCGACCGCCGGGGTCACCCGATGGGCTCGCGCACGTCCACGACGGTGGCGCCGGCATGTTCGACCAGGGCGGCGGGCGCGATCGGGAAGACGGCGTGGGGGGTGCCGGCGGCGGCCCACACCACGTCGTGCCGCAGCAGCGCCCGGTCGGCGAGCACACGCGTGCGCGTACGGTGCCCGAAGGGCGGCACGCCGCCGATGGCGTACCCGGTCGTCTCGCGTACGACGTCCGCCTTGGCCCGGGTCACCTTCCCGGCGCCGAGTTCCTTGCGGACCAGTTCCACGTCGACCCGGGAGCCGCCGTCCATCAGCACCAGCACCGGCACCCCGTCGGCCGCGAAGATCAGCGACTTGCAGATCTCGCTGAGCTCGCACCCGACCGCGGCGGCGGCCTCGGCCGCGGTACGGGTCGCGTCCGGGAACCGCCGGACCCGCGAGGTCAGCTCCCCGAGGCCCAGCTCCTCCAGGGCGGCGGCGAAACGAGGATGGGCACCGGAGCCCTGGGCATCGGCGTCGGTGGCGGCTGTCGTCGTCATGGGGGCACGCTAGCCAAGCCGGGGAAGTGACGGCGAGTGGTTAAGAGTGGTCGACAGTGTGTCGAGGGGCCCGGGCACGAGGAAGCCGGTGAGGGCGCCCCGTCCCCACGGACCCTCACCGGCGGTCTGTCACGAGCCGTACGTCAGGCGCGTACGAGCTCCCGGTCCTCGTCGTCCTTGCCGGTCCCGGCGTCCTTGTCGGACAGGGCACGCAGGCCCTCGCCCTCGACGTCGACGTTGGGCAGCGCCCGGTCCAGCCACTTCGGCAGCCACCAGGCGCGCTTGCCGAGCAGGGCGAGCACCGCCGGGACGATCGCCATGCGGACGATGAACGCGTCGAAGAAGACGGCGATGGCGAGACCGAAGCCGATCATCTTGATCATGGACTCGCTGGAGGTGATGAAGCCGCTGAAGACGGACATCATGATGATCGCGGCGGCGGCCACGACCCGCGCACTGTGCCGGAAGCCGGTCACCACGGCCTGGCCGGGCGTCTCGCCGTGGACGTACGCCTCCCGCATCCGGGTCACGAGGAACACCTCGTAGTCCATGGCGAGACCGAAGACCACGCCCACCATGAAGATCGGCATCATCGACATGATCGGGCCGGTCTGCTCGACGCCGAGCAGACCGCCGAGCCAGCCCCACTGGAAGACCGCGACGACGGCGCCGAGCGCGGCGAGCACGCTGAGCAGGAAGCCGAGGGCCGCCTTCAGCGGGACCAGGATGGAGCGGAAGACCGCGATCAGGAGGAGGAAGGCCAGGCCGACCACCAGCGCCAGGTACGGGATCAGCGCGTCGTTGAGCTTCTGCGAGAAGTCGATGTTCATCGCGGTGGTGCCGGTGACCAGGACCTGCGCGCCGGTGTCGGCCTTGACGTCGGCGCCCTGGTCGCGGATGGCGTGCACCAGGTCCTCGGTCTGCACCGAGGACGGCTTGGAGTCCGGGATCACCGTGATCGTCGCGGTGTCGCCGGCCTTGTTGAACGCCGCCGGGGTCACCGTCACGACGTCCTTGAGGCCCTTGATGTCGTCGGCCACCTTGGTGGCCGCGGCCTTGGGGGCGTCACTTCCCTTGGCGTCGACCACGATCATGAGGGGCCCGTTGAAGCCGGGACCGAAGCCCTCCGACAGCAGGTCGTACGCCCGGCGCTGGGTCGTGGACGTGGGCTGCGAGCCGTCGTCGGGCAGGCCCAGTTCGAGCTGGGTGGCCGGGAGGGCGATCGCGCCCAGTCCGACCACGCCGAGCAGCAGCACGGCCGCCGGGCGGCGGACCACGAAGCTCGCCCAGCGGGCGCCCAGGCCGGGCTTGTCCTGCCGGCCGGCATGGGCGTGCGTCCGGCGCTTCTCGCCCACGGCCCTGACCCGCCGGCCCGCGTAGCCGAGCATCGCCGGGATCATGGTGAGCGCGATGAGGACGGAGACCACGACCGTGCCCGCCGCCGCGAGGCCCATCTTCGTCAGCATCGGCACGCCGACGACCGAGAGACCCGCGAGCGCGATCACGACCGTGAGGCCCGCGAAGACCACCGCCGAGCCTGCCGTACCGACGGCCCGGCCGACCGCCTCCTCACGGTCGCGGCCCTCGGCCAGCTCGCCGCGGTAGCGGGAGACGATGAACAGTGCGTAGTCGATGCCGACCGCGAGACCGATCATCAGCGCCAGTGTGGACGTGGTGTCGCCGAGGTCGAGTGCCTTGGCGAGGGCGGTGATGGTGGAGACGCCGATGCCGACGCCGATGATCGCCGTCAGCAGCGGCAGTCCGGCCGCGACCAGTGAGCCCAGGGTGATGACGAGCACGACGGCGGCGATGGCGAGACCGATGGCCTCACCGGCGCCTCCCGCCTCGGCCCCGGCCTGGAGCGCGTCACCGCCGACCTCGACGGTCAGCCCGGCCTTCTGGGCGTCGTGCCCGGCCGCCTCCAGCGCGTCGCGGGAGGAGTCCTTGAGCTCCGTGCCGGAGACGTCGTAGCGCACCGAGGCGTAGGCGACCGTGCCGTCCTTGCTGACGGCGTGCTGCTTGTAGGGGTCGGTGACGGAGGTGACCTCCGAGCCGTCGGCCAGTTCCTTCACGGTCTTCTTGACGGTGGCCTTGTTGAGCTTGTCCGTCACCTTCTCGCCGGCCGGCGCCTTGAAGACCACGCGCGCGGTGGCGCCGTCGGAGCTGGAGCCGGGGAAGCGCTGGTCCAGCAGGTCGAAGGCCTTCTGGGCCTCGGTGCCGGGGATCGAGAACGAGCTGGAGCCGGCCGCGGGCGCGGAGGCGGCGGCGACGCCGGCGAGGGTCAGCAGCGCCACCCATATGAGGGCGACGTAGTGCCGTCGCCGAAAGGCGAACCGGCCCAGTTTGTAGAGGAACGTGGCCACGAGGGCGTACTCCCGGTCAGGTCGTGGGGTTTTCGGGGCAGGGGTGATCAACCCGGTGGGTGGCAGGGGTGATCGGCCCGACGACGTGAGCGGAGACGTCAGGTGGGCTGGCTGCGGGGATGGGTCAGCAGGTGGGTGCGCCGAGGGCGGGAAGCACCACGGCGTCGATGTACGACAGCAGGAAGGTCTGGGTGGGCGGCTGCTCGTCGATCAGCGAGCGGGCGGCGAATCCACCGATCATCATGTGCATCAGGAAATCGATCGCCGGGTTGTCCGCACGGATCTCGCCGCGGTCGATCGCTCGCTGCAGCACGGTCCGGAAACCGGCCATCTCAGGCTCGATCAGGTGCTCCTTGAACGCCTGCAGGAGATCCGGGTTGCCGTGGATCGCCATGGCGAGCCCCCGCATCAGCGCGGAGCTCTGTTCCATCTCGCAGTCATCGGAGCGCAGCGTCATGGCGTGCAGGTCGCCGCGGAGCGACCCGGTGTCAATCTCGTCGATCGCGGCCCCCGGCTTTTGGTACCGGACCGCCCTGGCCACCAACTCGGCCTTCCCGCCCCACTGGCGGTAGAGGGTGGCCTTGCTGGACTTGGTGCGGGCGGCGACGGCGTCCATGGTGAGGGCGTCGTAACCGACCTCGCGGAGCAGGTCGAGCACGGCCTCGTACAGCTCGGCCTCACGCTCGGGCGTGATGCGACTGCGACGCGCCGTTGCGACCTCAGTCATGCCACTCACCCTTCGCTGCTCCATCGTCACCTTCGTGCTTACACCTCGAAGATACCCTGCGATCTACAGAAACGAAACCGTTTCGTACGTGTGCTGTCTCACGTGGGTGAGAAATCCGTGCATTCCCACGAGTTGCCGCCCCTCCGCCCCCGGAAAAGCATGGGGGGGTGAGCTATCTGCGCCTGCCGCATCTCAGCGGCGACCTGTTGTGCTTCGTGGCCGAGGACGACCTCTGGCTGACCTCGCTCGACGCCCCGGGCCGCGCCTGGCGGCTCACCGTCGACCGCACCAAGATCGGCCACCCGCGCTTCTCGCCTGACGGCCGCCGGATCGCGTACACGAGCTGGCGGAGCCTGGTACCCGAGATCCACCTGGTCGACATCGACGGCGGCCCCGGCCGGCAGCTGACGTACTGGGGCAGCGCCGACACCCAGGTGTGCGGCTGGACACCCCCCGACAGGGAGGGCACGGCGGACATCCTGGCGGTCGCCTCGCACGGCCAGCCCTTCTCCTATTTCACCTGGGCCTACAAGGTCTCCCCCGACGGCGACCCGGGCCGCAAGCTGCCCTGGGGGCCGGTCGCCGACATCCAGGTCGCCGACATCGCCGACGAACGCAGGACTCTGCTGCTCACCGGCACCCCGCCGCACGAACCGGCCGGCTGGAAGCGCTACCGGGGCGGCGCCATGGGCCGGCTGTGGCTGCACGGGCAGCGGTTGCTCGACGGCATCGGCGGCCACCTGGACTCCCCGATGTTCGTCGGCGGCCGGATCGCCTTCCTCTCCGACCACGAGGGCGTCGGCAACCTCTACTCCTGCGCCTACGACGGCACCGACCTGCGCCGGCACACCGACCACGACGCCTTCTACGCCCGGCACGCCGCCAGCGACGGAACCAGGGTCGTGTACCAGTGCGCGGGTGACCTCTGGCTCGTCGACGACCTCGGCCCGGACGCGGCACCGCGCCGGCTCGACGTACGCCTCTCCGGGCCCCGGGCGGGGCGCCGCCCCTACCAGGTGCCGGCTGCCCAGCACGTCGACGGCGTCTCGGTCGACGAGACGGGCCGGGCCAGCGCCGTCGTCGTACGCGGCGGCCTGTACTGGCTCACCCACCGCGACGGACCGGCCCGCACCATCGCCGACACCCCCGGGGTACGGGTACGGCTCCCGGAGATGCTCGGCTCGACCGGGCAGATCGCGTACGTCACGGACGCCGGCGGCGAGGACGCCGTCGAGATCGCCCACCTGCCCCGGGCGACCGGCGACCGCCCACCGCGCCGCCTTGCCTGCGGGAAGCTGGGCCGGGTGCTCGAACTGGTCTCGGACCCACTGGGCGAGCGGCTGGCGGTGGCGGCACACGACGGCCGCCTGCTGCTCATCGACGTGACCGAGGAGGTCGAG
The DNA here is from genome assembly GCF_040296885.1 of Streptomyces sp. NPDC001980. Lineage (NCBI taxonomy): Bacteria > Bacillati > Actinomycetota > Actinomycetes > Kitasatosporales > Streptomycetaceae > Streptomyces > Streptomyces sp. NPDC001980. The sequence continues at coordinate 112,973 of NZ_JBEOYD010000012.1, forward strand.
GTCGTCGAGGATTCCGTCGACTCCGTTGATTCTGCCGATTCTGCCGATTCCGTTGAGTCTGTTGATTCCGTTGACGGCATTGACCAGGTTGATGGCGCCGAGCCTGCCGACATTGATTCTGTTGACGGTGCGGGCTCCGACGACGTGGTCACCGAGTTGATCCAGTCGGTCAATGGACCGGTCCGTGATCTGGCTTTCTCACCGGACGGGTCATGGTTGACCTGGTCGCATCCGGGCATCGGCCGTTCGCTGCGGCAGATCAAGATGGCCCGCATCAGCGACCGGCTCGTCATCGACGTCACCAACGGCCGCTTCGAGGACGAGAACCCGGTCTTCACCCGCGACGGCCGCTACCTCGCCTTCCTCTCCTGGCGCGGCTTCGACCCGGTGTACGACGTCCACACCGGCGACCTGTCGTTCCCGCTCGGCTGCCGCCCCTACCTGGTCCCGCTCTCCTCGGCGACCCCCTCCCCGTTCGCCCTCAACCCGGACGGGCGGCCGGCCGCCGGAGGCCTGGACCCCGTCGAGGACGAGGAAGAGCCCGGCGACGGCAGCGCGGTGACGGTCGAGGTGGAGGGGCTGGAGAGCCGTGTGACACCGTTCCCGGTCACCGCCTCCAAGTACTCGGCGCTGTACCCGGTCGCGGGCGGCGGTCTGGTCTGGCTGCGCTGGCCGATCTCGGGCGCGCTGGGCGAGACCTTCGTCAACCCGGCCGACACCAGCGGGCGGCCGACCCTGGAGTACTTCAACATCAGCAAGGCGAAGAAGTCCGAACTCGTGGACCACCTCGACTGGTTCACGGTCAGCGGCGACGGCAGCCGGCTGGTCGTGGTCGACGAGGGCGAGCTGCGGGCCGTGCCGTCGACCGAGTCCGGCGACGGCGACACCACCGTCTGGATCGACCTGCGCCGCATCCTGCACGAGGTCGACCCGCCCGCCGAGTGGCGCCAGTCGTACGCCGAGGCCGGCCGCCTCATCCGGGACTACTTCTGGGACCCCGGGATGTGCGGCATCGACTGGGACGGGGTGCTCGACCAGTACCGGCCCCTGGTCGAACGTGTGGCGTCCCCCGACGACTTCGCCGACCTCCTCCGCGAGGTCCTCGGCGAGCTGGGCACCTCGCACGCCTACGTCACCCCGGCCCGCCGCAACGAGGGCCCGCCGCACTACCAGCGTTTCCAGGGCCTGCTCGGCGCCAACCTCGTACGCCGGGACGGCGGCTGGACGGTCAAGCGGATCCTGCCCGGCGACTCCTCCGACTCCAAGGCGCGTTCCCCGCTGGCCGGCACCGGCATCCGGGAGGGCGCGGTCCTCACCCACATCGACGGCAGACCGGTGGACCCGGCGACCGGGCCGTTCCCGCTGCTCGCGGGAGCCGGGGCCACGACGGTGGAGCTGACGTTCACCCCGGGCGAGGGCGAGTCGGGGCCGCCGCGGCGGGTCGCCGTCCTCCCGCTGATCGACGAACGGCCGCTGCGCTACCAGGACTGGGTGGCCAAACGCCGTGAGGTGGTCCGGGAGATGAGCGGCGGCAAGTGCGGCTACCTGCACATCCCCGACATGGGCGGCTCGGGCTGGGCCCAGTTCAACCGCGATCTGCGGATGGAGGTCTCCCGCCCGGCGCTCATCGTCGACGTGCGCGGCAACGCGGGCGGCCACATCAGCGAACTCGTCGTGGAGAAGCTCACCCGGACCATCCTCGGCTGGGACCTGACGAGGAACGCCCAGCCGGTGTCGTACGCCTCCAACGCCCCGCGCGGCCCGATCGTCGCGCTCACCGACGAGGCCACCTCCTCCGACGGCGACATGATCACGGCCGCGATCAAGCTGCTGAAGCTCGGCCCGGTCGTCGGGCAGCGTACCTGGGGCGGAGTTGTCGGCATGACCGGCCGGCACCGCCTGGGCGACGGCACGGTGATCACGGTTCCGATGAACGCGGCCTGGTTCGAGGACTACGGCTGGTCCGTCGAGAACCACGGCGTCGCCCCCGACCTGGAGGTCCTGCGCACCCCGATGGACTGGGCGGAGGGCCGCCACGTCGAGATGGACGACGCGATCCAACTCGCCCTGGACCTTCTCACCGACCACCCGGCAGCGGTCCCGCCCGACCACAGCGAGGTCCCGAACAGATCCCGCCCGAAGCTTCCCCCGAGGCCGACGGCCCCTTGAACACCCCGTCAGCATGAGCGCCCCGTCAGGGGCGCGGGGGACTGCGCGACAAGCCCCTACCGCCCCGCACCCGTCCCCCAACCGCCACCCCCCAAAAAAACAAAACGCAGGGCGCCCTCCAAAACGAAGGGCGCCCCACGCTTATCGGCCAAGCCAAGTGCAACGACTACGCGTCGTAGTCCTGGTCGAACCGGTCCTGCATCTCCTGCTCGGTGTCGTCCATGTTCTGACGACCGCGCTCAGTCGTCTGCCGGCCGCGCTCCTGCGCCTGCTGGCCCCGCTGCTGGGTGTGCTGGGCGGCCTGCTGGCCACGCTGCTGGGCCTGCTGGCCACGCTCCTGCGCCTGCTGGCCGCGCTGCTGCGCCTGCTGCTGGCCTTCGTGCATCTTCTGCTTGGCCTGTCCCTGCGTCTTGCCGGCCTTGTCCTTCATACCCATGTGGGTTCACTCCCGTGGAGGGTGAGGGGATCGGCCCTCAGTGGGGCCTCGACCAGATTCACACGGGCCGACTACGCGCGCATTTCGATCAATTACGGTGCGTAGCCCGCGCCTCCTCGTCGGCCGCCCCACCTGCACCGACGAGCCCCGTACGCATGCCCTGCAACCGGGGCGCGAACCGCTTCATCTCCCGCTGCCCGACCGTGCCGATCAGCGCCGGCAGGTACCCGCGCACGCCCTGCATCCCCCGCAGCCACCGCTGTCCGTACACGTGTGCCGAGCGCCGCTCGATGCCGGCCACGATCCGGTCCACGGCCGGACCCAGCGGGTACGTCTTGTTCGCCGGCCACGGCAGCCGCTGCCGCAACTCCCGCATCACCTCGTCCTGGTCGGCGCCGCGCACCATGTCGGTGTCCGTCCAGGACAGGTACCCGACCCCGACCCGCACACCCTGGTGGCCGACCTCGGCGCGCAGACTGTGCGCATACGCCTCGACGCCCGCCTTGGACGCGCAGTACGCCGTCATCATCGGCGCCGGCGTGATCGCGGCCAGCGACGCGATCTGCAGCAGATAGCCGCGGCTCTCCGTGAGGACCGGCAGGAACGCCCGCCCCGTCACCGCCGAGCCGATCAGGTTGACCTCTATCACCCGCCGCCAGGCACCGGGGTCGGAGTCGGCGAACGGACCGCCGTTCGCCACCCCGGCGTTGGCCACCACGATGTCGACCTTCCCGAACCGCTCCTTGACCTCCCGCGCGACCCGGCTCATCGCCTCGTGGTCGGTGACGTCGGCGTACCAGTACGCGCTGTCGCCGTGCAGCCTGCCGGAGACCTCCTTGAGTGCCTCCTCCTCCAGCCCGACCAGCGCGACCGTCGCCCCGCGCGCGGAGAGCTTGCGGGCGAGCAACTCGCCGACACCGCGCGCCGCTCCGGTGACGACGGCGACCTGTCCTTCGAGACCGACCCTGCTCATGAGCTCTCCTTGATCCGCTCGGGCCCGTCGGCGCCGGCTTCCTCAGGGGCGCCGGTCACATACGCGGTGACCAGTTCCCGGATCTTTCCGTTGACCAGTTCCGGTGCCTCGACCGGGGTCATGTGGCCCATGCCCGGCAGTTCGGTGAGGCCGAGGGGGTGCGGCAGCGCGGCGATCAGCGCGCGGGCGTGCACCGGGGGCGTGAGCCGGTCGGCCGTGCCGGTGACGACCGCGGTGGGCGCGCGCAACTCCCGTACGCCGTGGTCGAGATCGAGCTGCGCGAGAACGCGCGCCCAGGTGTGGCGCACGGCGCGCGGGCAGGCGTGCACGATCCGTGCGCACGCCTCGACCATGTGCGGGGCGGAACCCGGACCCATGGTCGCGTACTTGAGAATGCGCCGCGCGAGGAGCGTGACGGGTCCGAGCGGGGCGCGCGAGGCGAGAACCCGCGCCGTCAGCCAGGTGCGCAGGCTACCGGCGCGCAACGGCAGGACGCGCGACTCGGCGACCAGCCGCGAACTGCCCGTGCTGCACAGCAGGACGGCGGCGGCGTGCTCACGGAAGCGGGGACGCGCCGAGGCGGCCATGACGGTCATGCCGCCCATGGAATGCCCGACGATCACGGCACGTTCCCCGCGCGCAAGGGTCTGCGTGAGCACCGCTTCGAGGTCGTCCGCCAGCGCCTGGGTGGTGCACGCGGGGCTCGCGGGACTGCGTCCGTGCCCCCTCTGGTCGTACGCGATCACCCGGTGGTCGACGGCCAGTTCCCGCGTCTGCGCCGCCCAGAAGGCGGTCGAGCAGGTCCAGCCGTGGGCGAGGACGACGGGGGGCGCGTCCTCGGGGCCGTGCACCTCGACGTGCAGGCGGGCGCCGTCGGCGGAGACGACGGTGAGTTCGCGTGCCGGGGCGGGGGGCGCGTACGGCCCGGTGATCACGTGGGTGAGCCGGCTCACGCGCTCACCTCCGCGTCCGCGACCTTCTCGCCACCGGTGCCGTTCGGCAGGGGCGCGCGGATCACGTCGTACTCCGCGAGGTCCACCCGCTGGGTCGCGCGCCGGAACTCGGTGGTCGTACCGGGCCAGATGGTGGTGTTGCGGCCGCTCGCGTCGAGGTACCAGCTGGTGCAGCCGCCGGTGTTCCAGACGGTCCGCTTCATGCGCTCCTGGACCTTGTGGTTCCAGGCGGCCACGGCACCGGGGCGCGCGTCCAGGGCCGCGCGCCCGCCGAGGACGCGGAGCTGGCGCAGATAGTCGGCCATGTAGTTCAGCTGGGACTCGATCATGAGGATCATGGAGGAGTTCCCGAGACCGGTGTTGGGCCCGATGATCGTCATCCAGTTGGGGAACCCGGCGGCCGAGGCACCGCGCAGCGCCTCCATGCCACCCTTCCAGGCCTCCGCGAGGGTCCGCCCGTCGGCGCCGACGACCCGCTCGGCGATGGGCATGTCGGTGACGTGGAAGCCGGTGCCGAAGATGATCGCGTCGACCTCGGCGCTGCTGCCGTCGGCGGCGACCACCGTCGACCCGCGGACCTCGCTGAGCCCGCTCGCCACCACGTCCACGTTCCGCCGGGCCAGCGCCGGATAGTAGGTGCTGGAGAGCAGGATCCGCTTGCAGCCGATGCGGTAGTCCGGGGTGAGCTTGGCGCGCAGCGCCGGGTCCTTGATCGCGCGGGCCATGTTGCGCTTGGCGAGGCTCTCCACCAGGCCGAGTTCGTCGGGCCGCTTGGTGAACGCCTGGACCTGCAGTTCCCGGATGCCCCACAGGAGGCCGCGCCGGGCCTGGGTGGTGAAGGGCAGCGCCCGGTGCAGCCGGCGCTCGGCGGCGCTGATGGCCCGGTCGACGCGGGGCATCACCCACGGCGGGGTGCGCTGGAAGAGGGTGAGGTGGGCGACCTCGGGCTGGACGGCGGGCACGATCTGGATCGCGGAGGCACCGGTGCCGACCATGGCGACCCGCTTGCCGCGCAGGTCGTAGTCGTGGTCCCAGCGGGCCGAGTGGAAGACCTTGCCCGGGAACGAGTCCAGCCCAGGGATCTCGGGGGTCTTCGGGTCGGACAGCGGTCCGGTGGCGGAGACGACGACGTCGGCGGAGAAGGCGCCGGCGGCGGTCTCGATCTCCCAGCGCAGCGCCTCCGCGTCCCAGGCCATCCTCTTCACCTCGGCGTCGAAGCGGAGGTGGGGCCGGAGCCCGAACACGTCGGCGACGTGCTCCAGATAGGCGCGGATGTGCTCCTGCCCGGAGAAGGTGCGCGGCCAGTCGGGGTTGGGCGCGAAGGAGAAGGAGTACAGGTGGGAGGGCACGTCGCAGGCGCACCCCGGGTAGCTGTTGTCCCGCCAGGTACCGCCGACGCTGCCGGCCCGCTCCAGGACCACGAAGTCGGTGATCCCCTCCCTGCGCAACCGCACGGCCGCGCCCAGCCCGCCGAACCCGGACCCGATCACCGCCACCCGTACATGCTCGTGCTGGGCCATCCCGGAGCCTCCACACCTCGCCCGTGATTACGCCAGTGAACACTGGCACGGTTGGACTGTAGAGCAGCTCCGTACTGATGGGTAGGGGCCGGACGGAGGAAAGTTACCGGCGGTACAACATAGGCTGCGCACGTGACGGACGACGGCGGACGAACAACCTCCACGGCCTCCGCCCAGGGCGGCGGGCGCGAGTACCGCATGGAGGAACTGGCCGCACTGGCCGGCATCACCGTGCGCACCCTGCGCTTCTACCGCGAGCGCAAGCTGATCCGGCCACCCCGCCGCGAGGGCCGTATCGCCTGGTACGACGACCACCACCTGGCCCGGCTGCGCACGATCTCGGCGCTCCTGGAACGCGGCCACACCCTGAACGGCATCGCCGAGCTGGCGGAGGCCCTCGACCACGGCAAGGACGTCGCCGAACTCCTCGGCATCGACACCCCCACCGAGGAGGAGCCGGTCCGCCTGACCCCCGAGGAGCTCGCCGCCCGCTTCGAGGGCGAGGTCACCCCGGAGAACCTCGCCGCCGCCATGGACCTCGGCTACCTCGGCACCGACGGCGACGACATCGTCCACATCAGCCGCCGCCTGCTGGACGCCTCCGAGGCCCTGGTCCGCGAGGGCTTCCCGCTCGCCGAGGTCCTCGCGGCCGGCCGCAGCGTCCGCGAACACGCCGACGCCCTCGCCGAACTCTTCGCCGTCCTCGTCCTGCGCCACGGCCCCGAGGAGGACATGGAACGCCTGCGACCGCTGGCCCGCAGCGTGGTGGAGGCGGAGGTGTCACTGGCGCTGGACCGCAGGCTGCGCAAGGGGCCGTGATGATCAGAGGCCGTAGATCAGAGGCCGCGGATCAGAGAAAGCGGATCAGAGGTCGTACACGACGGTGACCGGCGCATGGTCGGACCACCGCTCGGCATGCGTGGCCGCCCGCTCCACGAGCCCCTTGACCGCCTTGCCGGCGAGCCCGGGCGTGGCCACCTGGTAGTCGATGCGCCATCCCGAATCGTTGTCGAAAGCCCGCCCCCGGTACGACCACCAGGTGTACGGTCCCTCGACCTCCGGATGCAGCGCACGCACGACGTCGACGTACCCGCCGTCGGCCGGGTCCAGGACGTTGCCGAGCCACTCCCGCTCCTCCGGGAGGAAGCCGGAGTTCTTGGTGTTGCCGCGCCAGTTCTTCAGGTCGGCCTGCCGGTGGGCGATGTTCCAGTCGCCGCAGACGACGACCTCGCGTCCGTCGGCGGCGGCCCGTTCGCGCAGATCCTTCAGGTGGGCGAGGAACTCGCCCATGAACCGGTACTTCTCGTCCTGCCGCTCGGTGCCCACCTCGCCGGAGGGGAGATAGAGGGAGGCGACGGTGACACCGGGCAGGTCGGCCTCGACGTAGCGCCCGCTCGCGTCGAACTCGTCCGAGCCGAAGCCGACGCGCACCCGATCCGGCTCACGCCGGGTGTACAGAGAGACGCCCGCGCGCCCCTTGGCGGCCGCAGGGGCGTGCACCACGTGCCACCCGCCGGGCGCGCGCACCTCTTCCGGGAGCTGCTGCGGCTCCGCGCGCACCTCCTGCAGGCAGAGCACGTCCGCGGAGGTCTCCGCGAGCCACTCCACGAAGCCCTTCTTCGCGGCGGCCCGCAGTCCGTTCACATTCACCGTGGTCACAGTCAGCACCAGGGCACGATACCGGCACACTGGACGGAGTCCCGATGCCCACCGCGTTCACCGCCCGCACGAATATACGATGCCTCACATGAATATACGCCCGGTTGCCTTCGCCCATCCCGACGCCGTGAAGCTGAACGACGAGGTCCAGGCCGAGTACCAGCTGCGCTACGGCGACGGCGGCGACGCCACCGTCCTCGACACGGCCGACTTCGAACCGCCGAACGGCGTCTACCTGATCGCGTACGACGAGTCCGACCGTCCCGTGGCCACCGGCGGCTGGCGCAGCCAGGACGCGAACGGCGAGGGCAACGAGGACGGCGACGCCGAGCTCAAGCGCATGTTCGTCATCGAGGCGATGCGCGGCCGCGGCCTCGCCCGCCGGATGCTCGCGGCCCTGGAGGAGGACGCGCGCGCGGCCGGCCGCCTCCGCATGGTCCTGGAGACCGGCACCAAGCAGCCGGAGGCCATCGCCCTGTACACCTCCAGCGGCTACGAACCGTGCGTCAAGTTCGGCTACTACCGCCGCTACGAGTCGAGCCGCTGCTTCGCGAAGGCCCTGCGGGCGGATCCGCCGGCCGATCTGTAGGGCGCGTCGCCCTCTCAAGGGTGCCGGTGATAGGCCTTGTTGGCGATGCGCCAGCCGTCGTCGACGCGGACCAGCAGAAAGATGTCGGTGAACGTGTCCGCGCCGTGGAAGAGCGTCATGGTCGCGGTGGCGACGGTGCCGTGGACGTCGATGGCGTCGATGCGGCGGGAGCGCGTCGGTTCGTCCGGGGCCGGCCGGCCCGGGAAGAGCGCGCAGTACTGGTCCAGGGGCCACGAGACGAACGCGCCGTCCCGGATCCCTTCGATGTGGGCGGTGGGCAGGAACGCGTCGCGGAAGTGGGTGGGGTCGCCGGTGGCGTGTCCGCGGATGTAGGCGTGGAGAGGTTCGAGCACGGCTCCGTCAGCGGCGGGTGCCGTGGCGGCTACGGCGATGTCGGCCTCGGGGGCGGCAGGGGTGCCGGCCAGGCCGGCCGCGCTGCGCAGGGGGATGTGCGACGCGGCGGCCAGCAGTGCCATGTCCTTGGCCAGTGCACCGATGGTGAACTCGGCCGTGGCGGCGGCTGACTCACCGGCGAGGAAGGGGCGCTTGCGGGCCACGAGAGCGCCGAGCTGGCCGAGTTCGAGGACGTCCAGCACCTGCGGTCGGGGCAGGCCGAGGGCGTCGGCCTGCCGCAGTGAGTCACGGAGTGCGAGGACGGCGCCCGAAAGGCTGTTGTTGGCAATCAGTTTGAGCGCGGCGGCGGTGGCGGCGTCGTCCATGCGCCGCACGGTGCCCAGCGCCTCCAGAACCGGCCGGACTCGATCGAGTGCGTCCGGGTCGGCCGCGGCGCGGATCTGCAGGGCACCCACGGCGGCAGCCGACACCGAGCCGAGCACGGGAGCATGCACGTAGGACGGGCCGAATCGCCGGGCCAGCCCGGACGCCTCGGCAGGGGCGATGGTGCTGGTGTTCAGCACGATCGTGTCCGCTCGCAGCGAGTCACGGACGTCGTCCAGGACCTCCGTGCAGGCCGGACCGTCGAACAACGCCAGGAGCACGAGGTCGGCCTTCGTCACGGCGTCGTTCGGGTCGCGGGTCGTGGTGACGGTGCCCGAGGTGCGCCCGGAGCGTGTCCAGCCGACGACGTCCCAGTTCCGGGCGGCGAGTCGTGCCGCGATCGCCTCGCCCATGCGCCCCAGGCCGAGGACGGCAATCGTGTGTGGTGCGGTCATACGGGCCACGATGGTGCCCGGCGATGGTTGCGACAAGCGCAGATCTCGCAAGGTTTCTCTGCGCGGCTCGCATATCAGCTGGATACTGGTGTCATGGAGCTGACGGTGTGGCGGACCTTCGTGACCGTGTGCCGGCTCGGGTCGCTGTCGGCGGCGGCCGCCGAGCTCAATCACACGCAGTCGGCCGTGTCCCGGCAGATCGCCGGACTGGAGCGGCAGCTCGGCGTGGAGCTGATGGAGCGCCATGCGCGCGGCGTGCGTCCGACACCGGCAGGCGAGGTGTTCCGGCGGCACGCTCTGGCCACGCTCAGCGAGGCCGACCGCGCGGTTCGCGCCGTACGGGATGTTCGTGACGGGACGTTCGATCGGCCGCTGGCGGTCGGTGCGACGCCCTCTCTGGCCGCAGGAATCGTCCCCGAGGCCGTCCGGGCCTTGCTGAAGCAGACCGGATCCATCCGCTGGAGCCTGCTCCCCGGCCTGAGCGCACAGCTGCACAACCGCGTGATCGCCGGCGATCTCGACATCGCCGTCGTCACCGATGCACCGCCCGGGCTACCCCATGACCAGCGGGTCGAACGCCGGTTCCTCGGACTGGACGACATGGTCGTCGCACTGCCCGTCGGCCATCCCCAGGCCGGGCGCGGCCCCGTGCACATGCGGACGCTGGCCGACCAGACCTGGGTCGAGGACAACGACGGCTCGGCGGCGCTCCTGCACCAGCACGCCGCCCGCGCCGGGGTCAGCGCCCGCATCGACCTCACGGCGGCCGATCTGGTCGGCAAGCTGGCCCTGGTCGCAACCGGTCACGCCATCGCGCTGATCCCCGGTGTGCTGACGTGCGCGCTGCGGACCGATGTCACCACCGTGCCCCTCGTCGATCCCCCGACCCGTGGGATCTACGCGATCACACCGCGCCGCGACCCCCACCCCTGCGCAGTGCCCCTCCTTGAGCACCTCGCCGCTGCCTTCACCTCGGTCCGTCCGGCCCAAGCCGCGTACCAGCCGGTCGAGTCGGACGCGACGGTGCCCTACGGAACGTCAGCCGATCCTGCCCAGCGGGGAAGCCGGCACGGTGCCCCGGGCCGACTGTGATGCGTGCGATACGGAAGCGCGACAGCTCCCCGGGAACGACGAAGACCCCGCACGATCTTCACGATCGTGCGGGGTCTCACCGTGCAGTGGACCTGAGGGGATTCGAACCCCTGGCCCCCTCGATGCGAACGAGGTGCGCTACCGGACTGCGCCACAGGCCCTTGCAACGAATGAAACTCTAGCATCCCCGTCGGGGTGCTTGGAAATCCGTTCCCTGACTGGTCAGGCGCGGGGTGGTGAGGCGACCCGCGCGCTCTTCCTCAGGTCATTCGTTGGCCGCGCGGGGGCGGTCGCCGTCCTCGTACTGGTCGAAGAGGGGCGTGCGGCCGCGTTCGCGTGCCCGGCGGGCGGAGGCCGCGCGGCGGGCGTCGGTCCGGTCGTCCGCCGGTGCCGTCTGGTCGTCGTCGGCGGGCCCCGCCTCCTCCGCCTCGGCCTGAGGCGCCGCAGGCGTGGACTCCTGCTCCGGCGCGACGGCACTGGACCGCGCCGAGCTCCACGCGTCCGGGGCTCCCAGGTCCACGTCGGAGGTGGCGCGCGGCGCGACCGGTGCGGTCACGTACGTCGGCAGGGGCACCGGCACCGGGTCCCAGCTGTCCCCGTGCCCGGGCCGCCGCTGCCGCTCGCGCTGCTGGTCGACCCACTCGGCGTGGTCGGTCTGCTCGACCAGGGCGCGCCGGTCGGCGGCGAGCGCGGACAGGCCGGGATCGGTTCCGGTCTCTGGTCCCTCCTCCGGTTCGTCCGCACCGACGCCCGCCGGGTCGAGGGGCGCGCGCCGGCGCGGCTGGCGCTCCCGCAACCGCTGTGCGGCGGCCTCGGCCTGACGCCGGTCCATCTGGTAGGCGAAGCGCCGGCGCTCCTGTGCCCGCAGGTAGGCGATGTAGGCGCTGAGCATGACGGCGGGCACGCCCGGTGCCCACAGGAACGCGAGCCCCCCGACGGCGGCGACGATCGCGCCCAGCGTGAAGGCGACGAAGAGCATGACGGTGGTGCGCCGACGGCGGGCGAGCGCCTTCGAGCGCCGGGCGCGTTCCGCGGCCGCCTGCGCGGAGGGTGCGCGCCGGGGGGCCGGAATCTGCTTGCGGGCGGGCGCGGAGCCCGACTTGGGCGCGGGCGTGGAGGCGGACACGGGTGCCGAGGCGGGTGTGGTGCCCGCCTGACGGGGCGGCGTGGACGGGGACTTGGCCGCCGGGGCGACCGCCTGGTCGTGCGCCGGTTCCTGACGTCCGGGCGCCTCCGGTTCCACCTCCGCCCGGACCTGACGGCGGGTCGGAGGCATGGCGAAGGCCCGGACGTCCACCGAGTCGGTGGCGGCGTCCGGATCGCCGGCGTCCTGCTCCCCCTCCGAGGCGGAGCGCGCCCGCAGGTCCCTGGCGTACCGACGCTCCATCCCCGCCCGTCCGGACAGCAGCCGGATGGCGGTGCTGAAGCGTTCCGTCGGACGGGCCTCGTTCAGCTCGTCCTGCCTACGGAGCCACATCGGCACCAAGTAGGCGGCCCAGGCCCCGACAATGACTGCGTAGATGAGGCCGCTGCTGCTCACGCCTCACACGGTAGAGGGGTTTGCGTGGGGCCATCTGCCAATTGCGCCGGTGTGTCGCACGATCTGGCTGATATTTCGAGCTTTTTTTGTGACCGATGCGATCAGTAGGCCGTCGGAGCCGCGAATTCAACGCCCCGAGACGGTCAAGAACCGATCAATTTCGAACACGTATTCAATTTGTTCGGCTAGCCGGGATTCCCTGGTGTGTTCTGCGGATTGCGCGGGCCGTTCGGAGTGCCGGTCGGGCCCGGTGCCTTCGCGGACGCGCTCTGGGAGCGTGCCCGTTGCCAGCGGCCGAGCAACCCCTCGGGCACCTCTTCCGCGGTGAGGGCGAAGACGAGGTGGTCGCGCCAGGCGCCGTCGATGTGGAGATAACGCGGCCGCAGCCCCTCCTCACGGAATCCGAGTTTCTCCACGACCCGGCGGCTGGGCCGGTTCTCGGGGCGAATACAGACCTCGATGCGGTGCAGACCAACGGTGCGGAAACAGTGGTCCACCACGAGCGCGACGGCCGTCGGCATCACCCCGCGGCCGGCCACCGACTGGTCCACCCAGTAGCCGACGTGTCCCGAGCACATCGACCCCCAGGTGATCCCGGCGACGGTCAACTGCCCGACCAGGCGCCCCTGGTACTCGATGACGAACGGCAGCATGCGGCCGCCGTTCGCCTCGGACCGCAGGTGCCGGACCATCTGCCGGTAGGTCGGCCGGTGCGCGATCGGCCCGCTGGGCGTGGGCGGCGGGATGGTCGCCTCCCAGGGGCGCAGCCAGTCCCGGTTGCGCCGGTTGACCTCCCGCCAGGCCCGCTGGTCACGCACCCTTATGGGCCGGAGGACGACGTCGCCGTCCACCAGCACGACGGGCCAGGACAGGCTGTTCAGCTCGCACCCCCACTGCTCGGTCTGGGGTGGTCGCCGCCGCGGATCTGGTCGACGGCGTGCGCCAGCAGCGGTTCCAGGACGGCGAGGCCGTCCCGCACCCCGCCGGTGGACCCCGGAAGGTTGACGATCAGTGTGCGGCCCGCCACTCCGGCCAGGCCCCGGGAGAGCGCGGCGGTGGGCACCTTCTCCCGTCCGAACGCCCGGACGGCCTCGGCGATGCCCGGCACCTCGTAGTCGAGCACCGCGCGGGTCGCCTCGGGCGTGCGGTCCGTGGGCGAGACACCGGTGCCGCCGGTGGTGACCACGACGTCGTACCCGGCCTCGACCCCGGCGCGCAGCGCGGCCGCCACGGGCTCCCCGTCGGGCACGACCCGCGGCCCGTCCACGCTGAACCCGAGGCCCGCCAGGCCCGCCGCGACCAGCGGTCCGCCCTTGTCCTCGTAGACACCGGCGGCGGCCCGGTTGGACGCGGTCACGACCAGCGCGCGATACGGCGCGCGCGGCGCACCGTCGGCGGACGGCCCGGCGTTCACGCCCGGCTCCAGTCGCCCGACTTCCCGCCTGTCTTCTCCTCCACGCGTACGTCCGTGATGACCGCTCCCTTGTCGACCGCCTTGACCATGTCGATCACGGTGAGCGCCGCGACGGAGACCGCCGTGAGCGCCTCCATCTCGACACCCGTGCGGTCCGTCGTCCGCACCGTGGCCAGGATCTCCACCGCGTCGTCCGCGACCGCCAGATCCAGTTTCACACCGGAGAGGGCCAAGGGGTGACACAGCGGGATCAGGTCCGGGGTGCGTTTGGCCCCCATGATCCCGGCGATGCGCGCGGTGGCGAGGGCGTCGCCCTTCGGAACGCCGTCGCCGCGCAGCAACTCGACCACGCGGGGCGAGACGAGGACACGTCCGCTGGCGCGGGCGGTGCGCGCGGTCACGTCCTTGTCCGACACGTCGACCATGCGGGCGGCACCCGCGTCGTCGAGGTGCGTCAGTCGGTCTGGCACAGAGGGTCCGGGGGTGTCTCCCCGGAAGGGCTCAGTCATGCTGTGTGGCGCTCCCGGTCCTGGCCCGTCGCGGTGCGGCGGTCGGGCCTGCTGTGCGCGACACGGTACCGCCAAGACGGCACGCACCTGCGGGCAGGACCGCCCGGCGGACGGGTACGCGTGCGTCTGAGGGGGCGTCCTGCGGACGGGTACGCGCGCGGGCACGTCCGGCGGACACCCGCCGGGCGGACAGGACACCGGTCAGCCGAACAGGACACCCGTCAGCCGAGCAGGACGACCTCGACGTCGGTGCCGGGCTCGACGGACTCCACGTCCTCGGGTACGACGATCAGCGCGTCGGCGTGGGCCAGGGCCGCGATCAGGTGCGAGCCTGCGCCGCCCACGGCGGTCACCTCGCCGTCGGCGTACGCCCCGCGCAGGAACTGCCTGCGCCCCTTGGGCGAGCTCAGCGCCTTGCCGGCCCTGAGGGTCGCCGTGGTACGGGGCCGGTGGACGTCGCCGAGGCCCATCAGGGTGCGGATGGCGGGGCGGACGAACAGCTCGAAGGAGACGTACGACGACACGGGATTGCCCGGCAGCGCGAGCAGGGGCGTGTGGTCGGGGCCGATGGAGCCGAAGCCCTGGGGCTTGCCGGGCTGCATGGCGAGCTTGCGGAAGTCGATGCCGCTGCCCGGCTCGTCCTCGTCGCCGACGTGCGCCAGGGCCTCCTTGACGACGTCGTACGCCCCCACGCTGACACCCCCGGTGGTGACCAGCAGGTCGGCGCGGACGAGCTGGTCCTCGATCGTGGCGCGCAGGGTCTCGGCGTCGTCGACGACGGCGCCCACCCGGTAGGCGATGGCACCCGCGTCCCGGGCGGCGGCGGTGAGGGCGAAGCTGTTCGAGTCGTAGATCTGGCCGCTGCCGAGCGCCTCGTCGGGCTGGACGAGTTCGCTGCCGGTGGAGACGACGACCACGCGCGGGCGCGGGCGCACGCGTGCCGTGCCGCGGCCGATCGCGGCGAGCAGCGCGATCTGCGGCGGGCCGAGGACGGTGCCGGCCGCCAGGGCGAGGTCGCCGGCCTTCACGTCGCTGCCCCGCGCGCGTACGTGCGCGCGTGCCTCGGCCGGCCGGTGCACCCGCACGTGCCCCTCGGCGCCCTCGGGCGCGAGGCTGCGCGCCCGCATCCCGGCGACCGGCCCCTCGCCGAGTCCGCCGTCGGTCCACTCCACGGGGACGACGGCCTCGGCGCCGGGCGGCAGCGGGGCGCCGGTCATGATGCGGACCGCCTGGCCGGGGCCCACCGGGGTCAGCTCGGCCGCGCCCGCCGCGACGTCCCCGACGACCTCCAGGACGGCCGGGAACTCCTCGCTCGCGCCCGCCACGTCCGCGACCCGTACCGCGTACCCGTCCATGGAGCTGTTGTCGAACGGCGGCAGCGACAGAGGCACCGTGACGTCGTCGACCAGGACGCAGCCCTGGGCGTCGAGGAGTTGCAGCTCGATGGGTTCCAGGGGGCGGACGGTGGCGAGGATGTCCTCCAGGTGCTCGTCCACCGACCACAGGTGGTCCGGACCGGCGGGGCGGGTCGCGGTGCTGCTCAACTCTGTTGCATCTCCTCGGCTACGTAACTGCGAAGCCAGGTCCGGAAGTCCGGGCCCAGGTCTTCACGTTCGCACGCGAGCCGGACAATGGCACGCAGATAGTCGCCGCGGTCGCCGGTGTCATAGCGGCGCCCCTTGAAGACGACGCCGTGCACGGGGCCGCCGACCTTCTCGTCCTGCGCGAGCTGCTGGAGGGCGTCGGTCAGCTGGATCTCGCCGCCCCGGCCCGGCTCGGTGCGCCGCAGTATGTCGAAGACGTGCGGGTCGAGGACGTAGCGGCCGATCACCGCGTAGCTGGACGGGGCGTCCGCCGGATCCGGCTTCTCGACCAGGCCGGTCACCTTGACGACGTCGCTGTCGGCGGTGGTCTCCACGGCCGCGGAGCCGTAGAGGTGGATCTGCTCGGGGTCGACCTCCATGAGCGCGATCACGCTGCCGCCGTGCTGCTCCTGGACCTCGATCATGCGCTGGAGCAGGGGGTCGCGGGGGTCGATCAGGTCGTCGCCGAGCAGGACGGCGAAGGGCTCGTGGCCCACGTGCGGGGCGGCGCAGAGCACGGCGTGCCCGAGGCCCTTGGGGTCGCCCTGGCGGACGTAGTGCATGGTGGCCAGGTCGCTGGACTCCTGCACCTTGGCGAGCCGGCCGGCGTCGCCCTTCTTCTGGAGCGCCGATTCCAGCTCGTAGTTGCGGTCGAAGTGGTCTTCCAGGGGACGCTTGTTGCGTCCGGTGATCATGAGGACGTCATCGAGCCCCGCCGACACGGCCTCCTCGACCACGTACTGGATCGCCGGCTTGTCGACGACCGGCAGCATCTCCTTGGGAGTGGCCTTGGTGGCCGGCAGGAACCGGGTGCCGAGGCCCGCCGCGGGAATGACAGCCTTGCTGATCCTGGGGTGCGACTGAGTCATGTCCGCAACCTTATCCGGTGCCTTTGTGGAGAATCTGAGGCTCCGGGCAATTGGCACTCATATGAGCGGATTGGGGAAGGGTGCGGGAACGACCTGTGGAGCACGATGGACCTGGGGCTGAGAGTGACAAGCGAACGTTGCGCCGAGAATTCCTCGGGGTGAGGAACAGGTTGACGACGGATGTCGTCAGGGAGGCGGCCGACGCACTGGCCGGGCACGCACTGGAACTGCCCGAGTTGGCGCGTGCGCGCACGGTGGCGGCGTACGTCTCGGTCAAGAACGAGCCCGGCACGCTCGCGCTGCTGGACGCGCTGGTCACGCGGGGGGTGCGCGTCCTGCTCCCCGCGCTGCTGCCGGACCACGACCTGGACTGGGGCGCGTACGCCGGGGAGGGTTCCCTCGCCCGCGTCCAACACGGCGGGAAGATGGCGCTGTTCGAACCCTCCGGTGAACGCCTCGGGCCGGACGCCGTGCTCCGCGCGGACGTCGTGCTGCTGCCGGGGCTCGCGGTGGACGCGCGCGGGATGCGCCTGGGGCGCGGCGGAGGGTCGTACGACCGGGTGCTGGCGCGTCTGGAGCGCGCGGGCGCGCGCCCGGCGCTCGTGGTGCTGCTGTACGACACCGAGGTCGTCGAGCGGGTGCCCGCCGAGGCGCACGACCGGCCGGTGCAGGCGGTGGTGACGCCGTCGGGGGTGCGCCGGTTCGCAAGCCCCTGAGCCACTCTCAGCCGCTCTCATGCGAAACGGCCCTCCACGCACGCGTGGAGGGCCGTTTCGGCGGCGGGTGACCGTCGGGCTCAGGGTTTGAGTACGAGGGTGTCGCTGGTGCTCTTGTCGACCGCCTTGTCCGAGAACGACCACGGGAGCAGTTCGCCGTCGGCCCACTTGCTCGTCTGGTCGGTGTAGTGGGAGCTGAAGGCGTGGCCGGAGGCTCCGGTGAGGTTGATCCACTTGGATTTGTCCAGGTCGTCGAGGTTGACGACCATCCGCATGGACGGCACCCACACGACGCCGTAGCCGCCGGCGGCGTTCCAGCCGGTCGCGTCGACCGTGGCCTCGCCGCCGCTGAGCTTCCAGGGGCCGCGGTTGAGGATGTACTGGACGACGGCCGGGCCGTCGGTGCCCAGGGTCTGGTTCTTCAGGAACAGGCGGTGCAGCCGGCCCCAGCTCCAGGTGTCGATGTCCTTGCCGAGCTTGGCGGTCAGCTCCCAGCGGGCGTCGATCATGGCGCGCTTGAACAGCTCGTCCATGTTGTCGGCCTTAGGACGGTCACCCGCGCCGGCGGGCGTCTTCCACCAGTCGCTGTTCGGCTTGTCCATGAGGTTGCGGACCACCTCGAACCAGCGGTCGCCGCCGTCCGGCTGGGCCTGGTCGGCGTCGCGCTCGCCGCACTCGCGCACCTTGGTGTCCTCGTCCACCGGACCGGTGCTGTCGACCCTGTCGACCCACAGGCACTGACCCTTGACCCGCAGCTCCTTGGGCAGCTTGTTGCCGAAGGCGAGCTTGAGGATGTTGCGCCAGACCGCGTTGAAGTAGGCCGCGGCCGCCGAGTCGGCGTCCTGGGTGTAGTCCCAGCCCTCAAGGAGCTTCTGTGCCTCGCGGACGTCCTTGTCGTCGAGGTTGATCTTCAGCAGCTTGGGCACCAGCAGCTTGGCGATCTCGCTGCTGTTGTCCGTCTGCATCTGACGCATGTCGTCGGTGGAGATCTTGCCGCCGTCCTTGATCTTCGACTCGATCAGGTCGGTGATGCGCTGGCTGCGGGTGCCGTAGCCCCAGTCCGTGGTGAGCGTGTAGGGGTACTTGTCCTTGTCGATCACGGCCTGGTTAGCGGTGACGATGTAGCCGCGCTTCGGGTTGTACTCGTAGGGCAGCTCGTCCTGCTTGATGAAGCCGGTCCACTTGTACTTGGAGTCCCATCCCGGCGCCGGGATGGAGCCGTCGTCCACCGACGAGCGCGTGGGGATCCTGCCGGGCAGGGTGTAGCCGATGTTGTTCTTGGTGTCGGCGTAGATCAGGTTCTGCGAGGGCACGTCGAACTGGGCGGCCGCGTCCCGGAAGGAGCTCCAGTCGGACGCCTTGTCGAGGGCGAAGACGGCGTCCATGGTGGTGCCCGGGTCCAGGGCGGTCCATCTCAGGGCGATGCCGTAGCCGTCGCCGCGGTCGGGCGCCGCGGTGTCGACGCTCGCCTTCTTGCCGACCTGGACGAGTTCGTCGTCGCGGTCGGACAGCAGCGGCATGCCGTCGGCGGTCTGGCGTACGACGATCTTCTTGGACGCGCCGCCGGCGACCTTGATGGTCTCCGTCCGGGTCGTGAAGGGCTTGGTCTTGCCGTCGTACAGGTAGCCGTCGCCGGAGAGCTTCTCCAGGTAGAGGTCGGTGACGTCGACCCCGGAGTTGGTCATGCCCCAGGCGATGTCCGCGTTGTGGCCGATGACCACGCCGGGCATGCCGGCGAAGGTGTAGCCGGTGACGTCGTACTGGCACTTGCTGGAGATCGTGGTGCAGTGCAGGCCCATCTGGTACCAGACGGACGGCAGCGACGCCGACAGGTGCGGGTCGTTGGCGAGCAGCGGCTTGTTGGTGATGGTGTACTTGCCCGAGACGACCCAGGAGTTGGAGCCGATGCCCTGACCGTTCACGCCGACGGCCGTGGGGACGTCGTCCAGGACGTTGTAGAGGCTCTCCAGCTGGCTCGTGAGCGCCGAACCGGTGGACGACGAGGTCGAGGAGCCGCTCGTGTCCGTCGAGGTCCCGGAGCCGCTCGTGGAGTCGCTCTGCTCGAACGTCTTGGTGACCTCGTCGTACTGGCCCTCCTGGACGATCGGCTGGTTGCGGCTGTACGGGTAGTCCGGGTACAGGTCCTTGATCTGCTGCGGGCCGAGACGGCTGGTCATCAGGGCGCGGTCGATCTCGTCGTCCATGTTGCCGCGCAGGTCCCAGGCCATCGCCTTCAGCCAGGAGACCGAGTCGACGGGGGTCCACTGTTCGGGCTTGTAGTCGTTGACGAACCCGAGGGCCGCGTACTCCAGGGAGATGTCCTTGCCGTCCTTGCCCTGGAGGTAGGCGTTGACCCCCTTGGAGTAGGCCTGGAGGTACTTCTTCGTGGAGTCCGACAGTTTGGTGTCGTACTCCTCCTTCGCGACCCGGTCCCAGCCCATGGTGCGCAGGAACTCGTCGTTCTTCACCTGGCCCTTGCCGAACATCTCCGACAGGCGCCCGGAGGTCATGTGGCGGCGCACGTCCATCTCGTAGAACCGGTCCTGCGCCTGGACGTAGCCCTGCGCCATGAACAGGTCCTCGTCGGTCGAGGCGTAGATCTGCGGGATGCCGTAACCGTCCCGCTTCACCGTCACGGGCCCGGAGAGACCTTCGAGCGTGATCGAACCCTTGGTCTGCGGGAAGGACGCGCGGACCGTGCTGACCGACCAGTACGCCCCGTAGAAGACGCCACCGACTACGGCCAGGACGAGCACCAGCACGATCAGTCGGGCTCTGCGCCCCTTCTTCCTGCCGGACTTGCCAGGCTTGTCACCCGATGTGGCGGTGGTGTTGGGGGGCATCGCTGTCCTTGCTGTCCTAACGCGAGCGGCAGACGGGCATGTGCATTTGACTGAGCGCTGGAGCAACCATAGGCGCAGGGCCTCACGCCACTTGACCCGGAGTGGGGAACCGGCAAGCACGGGCGTTCGATCTTGCCGCGGGAAACGTCAAGAAAGCGTCAAGAGTTAGGTAAGGTAACGAAGTACTTGGGTGCGGAGTGCCGCACTCTCGGTCCTGTGTACGTGAGCTTCCGCGTCGCCCGCGCGCGAGCCAAGGAAGGGAACCGCCGCTGAATGTCCACCACCTCAACCAGCTCCTGCTCGTCTGCTCCGTGGTCCTGCTCGTCGCCGTCGCGGCCGTCCGGATCTCCTCGCGCAGCGGGCTCCCCAGCCTGCTCGTGTACCTGGGGATCGGCGTCCTCATGGGCCAGGACGGCATCGGCGACATCCACTTCGCCAACGCCGAACTGACCCAGGTCATCGGATACGCGGCCCTGGTCGTGATCCTGGCCGAGGGCGGTCTCGGCACGAAGTGGAAGGAGGTCGAACCCGTCCTGGCGTCCGCCTCCATGCTGGCCCTCGTCGGGGTCGGGGTGAGCGTCGGCGTCACCGCCGCGGGCGCGCACTACCTGGTCGGACTGGAGTGGCGGCAGGCGCTCATCATCGGCGCGGTGGTGTCCTCCACGGACGCGGCGGCGGTCTTCTCGGTGCTCCGGCGCATTCCGCTGCCCGCGCGCGTGGCGGGCACCCTGGAGGCGGAGTCCGGCTTCAACGACGCCCCGGTGGTCATCCTGGTCGTCGCCCTCTCCACCGCGGGCCCGGTCGAGCACTGGTACGTCCTGGTGGGCGAGATAGCCATGGAACTGGCCATCGGCGCGGGCATAGGCCTCGCGGTCGGCTGGCTCGGCTCCTGGGGCCTCAGGCACGTCGCGCTGCCCGCCTCCGGCCTCTACCCGATCGCCGTGATGGCCATCGCGGTCACCGCGTACGCCGCCGGCGCGCTGGCGCACGGCAGCGGCTTCCTCGCGGTCTACCTGGCCTCCATGGTGCTCGGCAACGCCAAGCTGCCGCACTGGCCGGCCACCCGCGGTTTCGCCGAGGGGCTCGGCTGGATCGCCCAGATCGGCATGTTCGTCCTGCTCGGCCTGCTGGTCACCCCGCACGAGCTCGGTGACGACATCGTGCCCGCCCTCGTCATCGGGCTGGCGCTCACCATGGTGGCGCGTCCGGTGAGCGTGGTCGTCAGCCTCGCGCCGTTCCGGGTGCCCTGGCCGGAGCAGACCCTGATGTCCTGGGCCGGGCTGCGCGGCGCCGTGCCCATCATCCTGGCGACGATCCCCATGGTGAACGGCGTCGACACCAGCCACCGGATCTTCAACATCGTCTTCGTCCTGGTCGTCGTCTACACCCTCGTCCAGGGGCCGACGCTGCCCTGGCTGGCCCGCAAGCTGCGGCTCGGCGAGGGGCCGGAGGCCGCCGACCTCGGCATCGAGTCCGCGCCCCTGGAGCGGCTGCGCGGGCATCTGCTGTCCGTGTCGATCCCCGAGGGCTCCCGGATGCACGGCGTGGAGATCAACGAGCTGCGGCTGCCCGCCGGAGCCGCCGTCACCCTGGTCGTCCGCGAAGGAAAATCGTTTGTCCCGCTGCCCGCGACGGTGCTGCGGCGCGGCGACGAACTCCTCGTGGTCGCCACCGACCCGGTGCGGGACGCCGCGGAACGGCGGCTGCGCGCGGTCGGCCACGGGGGCAAGCTGGCGGGCTGGCTGGGCACGAACGGGACGGCGGGCGTGCGTTAAAGGCACGTTTCAGATAGTTCACACCTCAGGTAATCGCAGGTGAACGACCCTCACGGTGCTGGTTTTCACAGGTGTACCGGGCTTTCACCCCTGTACGATGAAAGCACCTGATCGAACCAACTCTGCCTGACGCAGAGCTGGCGCGACCGTATGGCGGCCGGAACGCTCTTCGCAGTGAATGCCGGTATCTACCGCAGTTCCGCGCAAGAGGACAGCTCTCGGCACCGCCCCCGCATCCGGAGGGGCCGCGCTACCAGGCGGCAGAAAGGCACGGGCCGTGGCATCCACGGTCACCACCGAGCCGTCGGAGAACCCGGCGGCGCCGTCCCGCCCGGGATACGGACAGCTGCTGCGCACCCGCGGCGCCTGGACGTTCCTGCTCCCCGGTTTCGCGGCGCGCCAGCCGTTCGCGATGCTCACCATCTCCATCGTGCTGCTCGTGCAGCACACCACCGGCTCGTACGGCGCCGCGGGCGCCGCGGCGGCCGTCACCGGCGTCTCCATGGCCCTGTTCGCGCCCTACAGCGGCCGCCTGGCCGACCGCTACGGGCAGCGCGCGGTGCTGGTCCCCGGCGTCCTCGTGCACACACTGTCGGGCCTCGCCCTGACGGCGCTCGCGCTGGCGCACGCGCCCCTGTGGGCACTGTTCGCGGCGGCCGTGCCGACCGGCGCCTCGGTGCCGCAGGTCGGCCCCATGGTGCGCGCCCGCTGGGGCGTGCAGCTCCAGGACTCCCCGCTGATGTCCACCGCGGCCGCCTTCGAATCCGTCACCGACGAGCTCACCTTCGTGTTCGGCCCGCTGCTCGCGACCGCCCTGTGCACCACCGTGGCCCCGGCCGCCGGCCTGGTCACGGAGGCCGCGCTGACCCTGGCCGGCGGTCTGCTGTTCGCCGCCCGGAAGAGCACCCAGCCCCAGGTGACCGGCGTCGGCCACGCGCGCGTGCGGCACGCCTCCGCGCTCCGTGTCCCGGGCGTACGCGTGCTGGTCGTCGCCTTCCTGGGCATCGGCTCCGTCTTCGGCGGCATGCAGGTCTCCCTCGCCGCCTTCACCGAGTCGATCGGCGAGCCCGGCCTGAACGGCGTCCTGTACGGCACCTTCGCCGCGGGGAACATGCTCTCCGGCATCGTCTGCGGCGCGCTCGCCTGGAAGGCCGCCCCGCACCGGCGCCTGGTCGTCGGCTACGCGGCGCTCGCGCTGACCGCGTCGGCGCTGTGGACGTCCCACTCGGTGCTCGTCCTGGCCGGTCTCGGCCTGCTGGTCGGCATGTCCATCGCGCCCGCCCTGATCACCGGCTACACGCTGGTCGAGGGCCTGGTCCCGGCCGGCGCCCGCACGGAGGCGTTCACCTGGCTGACCGGCGCGGTGGCGCTCGGCCAGGCGGCCGCGGTCACGGTCGCCGGCCAGCTGGAGGACCGGCTGTGGGGCGGCGCCGGGTTCCTGGTGCCGATGGCGGGGACCCTGCTCGCCCTGGTGACCCTCCTGGCGCTGCGTTCGCGGCTCGTCACCCGGCCCCGGAACCGTACGGTCGCACGTGGCGTCGGTCACCGCGTACCGCTGACGGTGGACTGATCCTCAGGAATACGTCACTATGGACCGTCGTTAGCACTCACTGAGTGAGAGTGCCAGGAGGAAGACAGTGCCGACCTACCAGTACCAGTGCACCGAGTGCGGCGAGGGCCTCGAGGCGGTGCAGAAGTTCACCGATGACGCCCTGACCGAGTGCCCCAACTGCGGTGGCCGCCTGAAGAAGGTGTTCTCCGCGGTCGGCATTGTCTTCAAGGGCTCGGGCTTCTACCGCAACGACAGCCGCGGCTCCTCGTCGAGCAGCAGCCCCGCGTCCAAGTCGGGCTCCACCTCGTCGAGCACGTCGTCCGACTCGAAGTCGTCCGACTCGAAGGCCTCCGACACGAAGTCGTCGTCCTCGACGTCGTCCTCGTCGGGCTCGGCCAGCAGCTCCGCCGCCTGAGACCTCACCCCTCGGACCCCGTTGTCGAGCGACAACGGGGTCCGAGGCGTTCCCGGACACCGGCCCCTGCCCGCCCGGGCGCCCGCTCCGGGCAGCCAGCTAGTGTGCTGCGCATGGTGAACGCAGAGATCGGCGTAATCGGCGGTTCCGGCTTCTACTCGTTCCTCGACGACGTGACCGAGATCCAGGTCGACACGCCCTACGGGCCGCCCAGCGACTCCCTCTTCCTCGGCGAGATCGCCGGCCGCCGGGTCGCCTTCCTGCCCCGCCACGGACGCGGCCACCATCTGCCGCCGCACCGCATCAACTACCGCGCCAACCTCTGGGCGCTGCGCTCCGTCGGGGTGCGCCAGGTGCTCGGCCCCTGCGCGGTGGGCGGCCTGCGCCCCGAGTACGGCCCGGGCACGCTGCTCGTACCGGACCAGCTGGTGGACCGTACGAAGTCCCGGGCGCAGTCGTACTTCGACGGGCTGCCGCTGCCCGACGGCGCCGTGCCGAACGTGGTGCACGTCTCGCTGGCCGACCCCTACTGCCCCACCGGCCGGGCGGCGGCACTGAAGGCGGCGCGCGGCCGGGAGTGGGAGCCGGTGGACGGGGGCACGCTGGTGGTGGTCGAGGGGCCGCGCTTCTCGACTCGCGCCGAATCGCTGTGGCACCAGGCACAGGGCTGGTCGGTGGTGGGCATGACCGGTCACCCCGAGGCGGCGCTCGCCCGTGAGCTGGAGCTCTGCTACGCGTCGCTGACGCTGGTCACGGACCTGGACGCGGGCGCCGAGACCGGTGAGGGCGTCTCGCACGACGAGGTGCTGCAGGTGTTCGCGGCCAACGTGGACCGGCTGCGGGGCGTGCTGTTCGACGCGGTGGCGGCCCTGCCGGAGAACACGGCACGGGACTGCCTGTGCACGAACGCGCTCGGCGGCATGGACCCGGGGTTCGAGCTGCCGTAGCGCGTGCCGCACCGCGGGGCTTTCCACAGGGGCTTTCCACAGGGGCTTTCCGCGGGGCGGATGCGGGCGGAACTCCTCGTTCGGGTGGCCGAGTTGTCCACAACCGGCCGGTAGCCCACCGGCTCCGGCGGGTTTCGGCGCGAGACCTCATCGTGGTCTCGCAAGCCGATTCCTCGTCGCAGGTGGTGATCCCCATGTCCGTTCCCCCCTCCCTGTCCCCCGCCTTCCCCCCTCCCCTCCGTGTCCCGCGCCCGCTGGGCACGGACGCCCCCGCCACCTGCGAGGTCCCGCACTTCGAACCGGTGCGGGTACGCGGCGGGCGGTATCGGCTGGACCGGCTGCTGCGCCACCGCAGCCGGGCCCTGGCGGCCGGCCTCGCGGTCACGGCGGCGGCGCTCGTCGCGGCGGGACCGCGTACCGCCCTCGACCCCCTGCGGGCCGAGCCGCCCCGGGGACACCCGGCCGTCACCCGGCCCACCCAGCCGGTACGACGGCACGCCCCGCCCGTGGACATGGTGACGGCACCGGTGCGGATCGCCGACGCGGCCACCGTCCGGCTGCTGCGCCCCGGCGACCGGGTGGACGTCATCGCCGCCGGGGATCCGGCGGCGGGCGGGGAGGCCCGGGTGATCGCGCGCGGAGTGCGCGTGACGAGGCTGCCGGAGCCGGTCGACGCGGCCGCGGAGAGCGGGGCGCTGGTCGTGCTCTCGGTCCCGCGGGCCACCGCGGCACAACTGGTCGGCGCGAGCGCCACGGCGCGGCTGGCGGTGACCCTGTGCCAAACAATCTGAGGCGATTTTCCGGACGCTTTGTGTCAAGTCGCTCGTTCGAGCCGCCGGATTGGGCTCAATGGCCGCACGGTGCCGTAGGTTGCGGAGCGCTTTGTTCCACACCCTGTGCATGTGAGGAGAGTCCCCGAGGTGAGCGCGAAGAAGGAACCGAGCGTCTGGCATGGCTTCAAGGCCTTCCTGATGCGCGGAAACGTCGTCGATCTGGCAGTCGCGGTGGTCATCGGCGCCGCCTTCACCAACATCGTCAACTCGGTGGTGAAGGGGCTCATCAACCCGCTGGTCGGCGCGATCGGCACGAAGAACCTCGACAGCTACAGTTCGTGCCTGAAGGACCCGTGCCTGCTCAACGCGGACGGCACGGTGAAGAGCGGCATCCCGATCATGTGGGGCTCGGTCCTGGGCGCCACGCTCTCCTTCGTGATCACCGCGGCGGTCGTGTACTTCCTGATGGTCCTGCCGATGGCGAAGTACCTGTCCCGGGTGGAGGCCCGCCGGAAGGCGCGGGAGGGCACGCACGAGGTGGTCGAGGTGACCGAGCTGGAGGTGCTGAAGGAGATCCGCGACGCCCTGGTGGCGCAGCGCGGAAACGGTCACATCCAGCGTTAGCGACGCTGCGGGCGGTCGCGCGGGCGGCTCAGAGGTGGTGGGGCGGCTTCTCGTCGAGGAAGCGCCTGAGGTCGGCCGCGGAGTCACCCTCCGGGCGGTCGCCCCAGCCCCGGTCCGTGTCGTCCGCCGACTGCCGGTCGAGGGGGTCGTCGAAGATCAGCGCGGGCTTCGGGTCGCGCGGCGCGGGCTCGGGGGCGGTGGTCATGTCTCAAGACTACGGCGCCCCCGGTTCGGGCCCGCCCGAGCCGCCGGGCAACGGCCCGGGTCCCGCCGCCCGCCGTGTCGCCCGTCGTGTCGCCCGCCGTCCTGCGACTCCGTTCGCTGGCCGGTCCTCTTTTCTGCTGTGCTGGACACATGACGTCGAGTTCTCCTCCCGCCCCCGCCCCTCAGCACACGCCCCAGCCCCTGCGGCCACTGCGCCGGCTCACCGCGCGCGGGCGCGACGAGGGCCACCGGGTGGCCTCACCTCTGGAGCTCTTCTTCGACCTGTGTTTCGTGGTGGCCATCGCGCAGGCGGGCGTGGAGTTGGTGCACGCCGTCGCGGCGGGGCACGCGGGCGAGGGCGTCCTGAACTACGCGATGCTGTTCTTCGCCATCTGGTGGGCGTGGATGAACTTCACCTGGTTCTCCTCCGCGTACGACAACGACGACGTGCTCTACCGGATCGTCACCCTGATCCAGATCGCCGGTGTCCTGGTGCTGGCGGCCGGTGTCTCGCGGGGCTTCGCCGACCACGACTACCTGGCGGTCCTGCTGGGCTACGTGATCATGCGGCTGGCGATGGTCGCACAGTGGCTGAGAGCCGCGCGAGGGGCCCGGGGCGCGGAGCGGACCATGGCGCTCCGGTACGCGGGCGGGGTGCTGCTGTGCCAGGTCGGCTGGGCCGGCCTGGTGGTGCTGCCGGTGCCCGCGCGCCCCTGGGTGTTCCTGGTGATGGCGATCGCCGAGATGTGCGTACCGCTGTACGCGGAGAAGGACTCCACGACCTCCTGGCACCCGCACCACATCGCCGAACGGTACGGGCTGTTCACGATCATCGTGCTCGGCGAGACGATCGCGGCGGCGACGGTCGCCGTGAAGTCGGCCGTGGCCGAGCACGACGCGCTGAGCGAGCTGCTGCCGATCGCGGCGGGCGGCCTGCTGATCGTCTTCTCGGCGTGGTGGATCTACTTCGTGGTGCCGATCCACGGCCACCTGCGCTCCAACCGCGAGTCGTTCCTGTGGGGGTACGGCCACTACCTGATCTTCGCGTCGGCGGCCTCGATCGGCGCGGGGCTGGAGGTGGCCGTCGAGGAGGCGGTCGGCAAGGCGCACATCTCGACGACGGCCGCGGCGGCGGCGGTGACCGTGCCGACGGCGCTGTACCTGCTGACCGTGTGGGCGCTGCACTCGCGGCACTTCAAGGTGGGTCTCGCCCAGCAGCTGGTGCTGCCGGTGACGGCGCTGCTGGTGGTCTGCTGCACGTTCCTGGGCGACTGGGCGGTGCCGGCGGCGGGCGTCGTGTCGGCGCTGTCGGTGGCGACCGGCACCACTCTGACGGCGCGCACGGCCGGCCGCGAGCGCCCCGCACAGGCGGCCTCGGCCGCCTCCTGACCGGTCCGGGACCGCCCCGGGCCGGGCTGGGCTCGGCCAGACTGGCCGTCATGACAGTTGACGCATTGACGGACGTGGCCGGACTGCGGGTGGGGCACGCCACCCGCACCGGCGAGGGCTGGCTCACCGGTACCACGGTCGTCCTCGCCCCCGAGGGCGGCGCGGTGGCCGCCGTGGACGTGCGGGGCGGGGGCCCGGGCACCAAGGAGACGGACGCGCTCGACCCGCGCAACCTGGTGCAGCGGGTGGAGGCGGTCGTGCTCACGGGCGGCAGCGCGTACGGGCTCGACGCGGCGTCCGGGGTGATGGCCTGGCTGGAGGAGCGGGGGCGCGGGGTGCGGGTGGGGCCGGATCCGGCGCATGTCGTGCCGGTGGTGCCCGCCGCCTGTGTCTTCGATCTCGGGCGGGGCGGGGACTTCCGGGCCCGGCCGGACGCGGCGACGGGGCGGGCCGCGGTGGAGGCGGCCGCGGCGAGCGAGCCGGGCGCCCGGGTGCCGGAGGGGTGCGTGGGCGTGGGTACGGGCGCCGCGGCCGGGGCGGTGAAGGGCGGGGTGGGCAGCGCGAGCACTGTGCTGGACTCGGGGATCACGGTGGCCGCGCTGGTGGTGGCCAACGCGGCCGGCGCGGTCCATGATCCGGAAACGGGGGTGCTGTACGGGGAGTTGTTCCAGGGGCGCGTGGCGTATCCCGAGGAGCGGGTGCACGAGGCCGCGCGCCGGCGGCTCGCCGAGACCGCCGCCCGGAACGGGCTGCCGCCGCTCAACACGACGCTCGCGGTGGTCGCGACCGATGCCGGACTCTCCAAGGCGCAGGCGCAGAAGCTGGCCGGGACGGCGCACGACGGGATCGCGCGCGCCGTGCGGCCGGTGCACCTGCTGCACGACGGGGACACGGTGTTCGCGCTGGCGACGGGCGCGCGCCCGCTCGACGCGGGCCCGCTCGCGCTCAACGAGATCCTCGCGGCCGGCGCGGACCTGGTGACCCGCGCGATCGTGCGGGCCGTGCGGGCCGCCGGGTCGGTCGACGGGCCGGGCGGGGTGTGGCCGTCGTACAGCGAGTTGTACGGGGAGTCGTAGGGGCAAGTTGCAGGGGCAAGGTGCAGGGACCGTTGTACGGGGCGCGCCGACGACGGCGGTACGGGACCGTGCTGACGTCGGCCGGGGCGCGCCCGGAACCTTGCGCGTAGCTGTCGATTGTCCTGGTTCTGTCACGTGATGGCGTTCGCGGGCGCCGGAGGGAACCCCGAGGGGGGCCTCCGGCCTCTTTCTCCACGCACTGGAGCGGATCACGCACATCGCAAGAACTCACAAGAACCTGGAGCAGCCCGTGACATCGCCGGACATTGCAGCGCGGCGCGCACTGGGGGCCTGTGCCGCCCTGATGGTCGGCGCCCTCACCCTCACCGCCTGCGGCGGCAACGCCAACGCCAACGACAAGAGCGACGTCGGCAAGGGCGGGCAGGACACCGCCGCGAAGACGTCGGTCGCGAAGATCGTGATCTCGGCGAAGGACGGTTCGACCGGCGCGTCCATCAACACGACCGGCGTGCAGGTCAGCGAAGGGAAGCTGACCGACGTCAAGATGACCGTGGCGGGGTCGGGGCAGGCCGTGGACGGCACCCTCTCGGCGGACGGCAGCACCTGGAAGCCGAAGGAGCAGCTGGAGCGCGGCACGAAGTACGAGATATCGGCGACCGCCAAGGACTCCAAGGGGCTCACCGCGGCGGCCAACTCCATCTTCACCACGGTCAACTCGGCGAACAGCTACATCGGCACGTACACGCCGGACAACGGGACGACGGTCGGCGTGGGGATGCCGGTGTCGTTCAACTTCGACAAGGTCATCACCGACAAGAAGGCCGTGCAGTCGCACATCACGGTCACGTCCAGCAGCGGCCAGCAGGTGGTGGGGCACTGGTTCGGGGCGCAGCGGCTGGACTTCCGGCCGCAGGACTACTGGAAGGCCGGCTCCAAGGTCACGATGAAGATCGACCTGGACGGGGTCGAGGGCGCGAACGGCGTCTACGGGGTGCAGAAGAAGACGGTGTCGTTCACCGTCGGCCGTTCGCAGGTCTCCACGGTGGACGCGAACACGCAGACCATGACGGTGATGCGCGACGGCAAGCTCCTCAAGTCGGTGCCGGTGTCCACGGGCAGCCCCGAGCACACGACGTACAACGGGCAGATGGTGATCTCCGAGAAGTTCACCCAGACCCGGATGAACAGCCAGACGGTCGGTCTGGGCGGGGAGTACGACATCCCGGACGTGCCGCACGCGATGCGGCTGACGACGTCGGGGACGTTCATCCACGGCAACTACTGGTACAACAAGGGCAACCCGCCGTTCGGGCGCGAGGGCACCAGTCACGGCTGCGTGGGGATGGCGGACGTGCAGGGCGCGCAGGGTGACACGACGGCCAAGTGGTTCTACGACAACTCGCTCATCGGGGACGTCGTGATCGTGAAGAACTCCCCCGACAAGACCGTGCAGCCGGACAACGGGCTCAACGGGTGGAACCTGTCGTGGAGCGAGTGGACCGCCGGAAGTGCCGTCTGACCGGCACCTTTTGACTGATCGTCGGGTCGCGCGGGAACTTTTCGCGCGGCCCGCGCGTTTTCCCGGCGTACGTTTTCTCGGTTCCCGGACATGATGTCCGACCGAGGGGCTACGGTATGCACCCACAAGGTGACATGCAGCAACGCCGGGAGAAACCTTGAGCGTTCCGTACGAGACGGCAGCGTACGAACCAGCCGAGTCGCCCGAGTCTCCGGAGGAGCACCTCGCGCGACTCCTCGGCCGTGCCCTGAACTCCTTCGAACTGCCCGACGAGGCCATCAGGCAGCTGGACTGCGCGCTGGCGCACGACAGTTCGCTGCACTCCGCGCACCACAGTGCGGGGCTGCACCGGGAGACGTACCGGCACACCTGGCTGCTGGCCGACGGCTCCGCGGTCACGCTGTGGGAGCTGGTGCACAACACCGTGCCGGGCGGTGACCCGCAGCACGAGGTGTACGTCGACGAGGAGGAGTTGCGGGCCGCGACCGCGCGGCTGCCGTTGCCGCCGGACACCCCGGACTTCGAGCTGCCGGTGCTGGTGACGCTGGTGCCGGTCCCGGAGCCCCGGCACGTGTACGTGCCGGACGACTCGGCGGACCACGCGCGCCGGCTGCTGCGCCGTGCGGAGAACCCCGACCGGCCGGGCGCGGCGACGGCCGAGGCGCTGTCGGCGGCGTTCGCGCACCAGATCACCCAGGCGTTCGGACGGCCGGGGCGGACGGGCAGGCCGGGGGCGACCTTCTCGCTCTACGAGCACGCGTTCCTGCTGCGGGACGGCCAGGAGCTGTCCCTGTGGGAGGTCGAGCACACGGCGACGCCGGACGGTCGGCACATGTGCGAGGTGTACCCGTCGGAGGACGCGGCCAGGGACGCGATGGAGCGGCGGGCGGCGCGGCGGGGGTAGCCCGCCCCCTGCCGGAAGGCTCAGCGGCCGCCGAGTCTGCGGACCAGGCCGGCGAAGGCGTCCTGCTCGGCGGGGGTCAGTTCGACGGCTTCCCGGGGCGGAGCGGCCTCGTACTGGTGCGGGAAGGCGGGAAGAGCGCGCGCGGCGTGCCAGGCGAGGGCCTCGCGGCGGTTGCGGCGCAGCAGGCGCGTCACGACGGCCGCCCAGGCGACGGTCGCCAGGGTGAGCGCGGCCATGCCGATCAGCTGGAGGGTCGATACGTGCGCGGGCATACGCCCCAGTACACACCACGGTCCGGGACTTTGGTCCCGGACCGTGACGTATCTCGCAGGTGCCGTGAACAACTCACAGCGAATCAAAGGGACAAGACGGCCGGGCGGTGCGGAGGTCAGGCCGCGACCGGCTGCTTGGCCTCCTTCGCGGTGGCGGCCGTCCCGGCGGCGGAGCCGCCCGCCGCGGCCTGCTGGGCCGGCTTGCGCAGGCCCTTGAGGAGGACCACCAGGGCCGTGGTGACGCAGACACCGGCGGCGATGGCGATCAGGTAGAGGAACGGGTTGCCGATCAGCGGGACCACGAAGATGCCGCCGTGCGGGGCGCGCAGGGTGGCCCCGAAGACCATCGACAGGGCGCCGGTGATGGCGCCGCCCACCATCGAGGAGGGGATGACCCGCAGCGGGTCGGCGGCCGCGAACGGGATCGCGCCCTCGGAGATGAAGGAGGCGCCCAGCACCCAGGCGGCCTTGCCGTTCTCGCGCTCGGTCTCGGTGAAGAGCTTGCCGCGCACGGTGGTCGCCAGAGCCATCGCCAGCGGCGGGACCATGCCGGCCGCCATGACCGCCGCCATGATCTTCATCGCGGAGTCACTGGGGTTGGAGACCGCGATACCGGCGGTGGCGAAGGTGTACGCGACCTTGTTGACGGGGCCGCCGAGGTCGAAGCACATCATCAGGCCGAGCAGGGCGCCGAGCAGGACGGCGTTGGAGCCGGAGAGGCCGTTCAGCCAGTCGGTCATGCCCTTCTGGGCGGAGGCGATGGGCTTGCCGACGACGACGAACATCAGGAACCCGACGATCGCCGTGGAGATCAGCGGGATCACCACCACCGGCATGATGCCGCGCAGCACCTTCGGGATGTTGATCTTCTGGATCGCCATCACCACGCCACCGGCCAGCAGACCGGCGACCAGGCCGCCGAGGAAGCCGGCGTTGATCTGGGAGGCGATCATGCCGCCCACGAAGCCGGGGACCAGGCCGGGCCGGTCGGCCATGCCGTAGGCGATGTAGCCCGCCAGGACCGGCACCAGGAAGCCGAAGGCGACGGCGCCGATCTGGAACATCAGGGCGGCCCAGCTGTCGGACTGCGTCCACACGAAGTGGTTGAGCACCGACGGCGCCGACTTGATCTCGTAGCCGCCGATCGCGAAGCCGAGCGCGATCAGCAGACCGCCGGCCGCGACGAACGGCACCATGTAGCTCACGCCGGACATCAGCCACTTGCGCAGCTTGGTGCCGTAGCCCTCACCGGCCTCGCCCGCCCGCTCCACCGGCGTGGCCGGTGCGGAGCCGGACGTCACCTCGCCGCGGGCCGCCTTGGCGCGGACCTCGCCGATCAGGTCGGCGGGGCGGTTGATGCCCGCCTTCACGCCGACGTCGACGGTCGGCTTGCCGGCGAAGCGGTCCTTGTCCCGGACGGGCACGTCGTGCGCGAAGATCACGCCGTCCGCCGCCGCGATGACCTCGGGGTCGAGCCGGGTGAAGCCGGCCGAGCCCTGCGTCTCGACGACGAGCTCGACGCCCGCGTCGCGGCCCGCGTTCTCCAGCGACTCGGCGGCCATGTAGGTGTGGGCGATGCCGGTGGGGCAGGAGGTGACGGCGACGATACGGAACGGGCGCTCGCCGGCCTCCGAGCCCGCGTCCTTGCCGGCCGCTGCGGTGCCGGCGGAGGCCGCCGCCGGCGCCGCAGCGGTGTTCTGAGAGGCGCTCGCAGCCGCCGCGCCCGTCGTGGGCGCGGGCGTCTCGTCGCCGCGGATCAGCGCGGCCGCCGTCGCCGCGTCGCCGACCGCCCGCAGCGCGTCCGTGAACTCGCTGTTCATCAGCTGGCGGGCCAGCGCGGAGAGGATCGTGAGGTGGGCGTCGTCGGCACCGGCGGGGGCCGCGATCAGGAAGATCAGGTCGGCCGGGCCGTCGGGGGCGCCGAAGTCGACGCCGGCGGCGCTGCGCCCGAAGGCGAGCGTCGGCTCGGTGACGTGGGCGCTGCGGCAGTGCGGGATGCCGATGCCGCCGTCGAGGCCGGTCGGCATCTGGGCCTCGCGGGCGGCCACGTCGGCGAGGAAGCCCTCCAGGTCGGTCACCCGGCCCAGGGCCACCATGCGCTCGGCGAGGGCGCGCGCCGCCGCTTCCTTGGTATCGGCGGACAGGTCGAGATCGACCAGGTCCGCGGTGATCATGTCGCTCATCGCGGGCTCCTATGCACGCGTATCGCCCGGAGTGTGGGGTGGGCGGGTTCTTCGGGGACGGGGGTGCCGTGGGGGGCGGGATGGGAGGCGGGGCCGGGGAAGCCCCGCCTCCCGGGCACGGCGGGGCGGCTCAGGGTGCCCCGACGGCCCGTCGGCGCGGCGAGTAACGAGACGCCGTGCCGCTCCTGGGCCGGTTGTCGACGGGCGGCGCCGGGGAGGGGCGCGGCCGGGTCAGCGGTCGTACGGGTCTGGGTCTTCATGACACCGGCTCCGTCAGTTCGCGGTCCACGGGGACGACGTCGGCGACGGTCACCGCCGTGGGGTCCAGGTCGGCCGGGGTGGGCATCACGCTGCCGGGCAGCTGGACGGCGGCGGCGCCGTGCGCGACGGCGGAGGCGAGGGCCTTCGGGCCGCTGCCGCCGGCGATGAGGAAACCGGCGAGGGAGGAGTCGCCGGCGCCGACGTTGCTGCGGACGGTGTCCACGCGGGCGCTCGCGAACCAGGCGCCCTCGTCCTCCACGAGCAGCTGCCCGTCGGCGCCCAGGCTGGCGAGGACGGCGCGGGCACCCATGCCGCGCAGTTCCTCGGCCGCCTTCAGCGCGTCGCCCACCGTCGCCAGGGGGCGCCCGACGGCCTCCGCGAGCTCCTCGGCGTTCGGCTTCACCACGTCGGGCTGCGCGCGCACCGCTTCGAGCAGCGCGCGCCCCGAGGTGTCCAGCGCGATGCGTGCGCCCCCGGCGTGCGCCCGGGCGACGACATCGGCGTACCAGGAGGGCGCGAGCCCGCGCGGCAGGCTGCCGCAGCAGGCGATCCAGTCGGCGTCGCGGGACTGCTCGCGCACGGTCTCCAGGAGCAGTTCCTGCTCCTGGGCCGAGAGTTCCGGGCCCGGCGCGTTGATCTTGGTGAGCACCCCGTCGGACTCGGCGAGGGCGATGTTGGAGCGGGTGGCCCCGGCGACCGGGACCGGCGCGACCTCGATGCCCTGGGCGTCGAGCAGGTCGGCGACGAGCGCGCCCGGCGCGCCGCCCAGCGGCAGGACGGCGACCGTGCGCCGGCCGGCGGCGGCGACCGCGCGGGAGACGTTGACGCCCTTGCCGCCGGGGTCCATGCGCTCGCCGGAGGCGCGGATGACCTCGCCGCGCTCCAGGGCGGGGACCTCGTAGGTCCGGTCGAGGGAGGGGTTGGGGGTGACGGTGAGGATCATGCCGGTACCGATCGTGACGCTCGTGGTGCTCATGCTCGTACTACTTCCGTGCCGCCGCGCTCGATGGCGGCGGCGTCCTCGGGGCTCAGCCCGCTGTCGGTGATCAGCAGGTCCACGTCGCCCATGTCGCCGAAGCGGGCGAAGTGCTCCTGGCCGTGCTTGGCGGAGTCGGCGAGCAGGACCACCCGGCGGGCCGCGGCGACGGCCGCCCGCTTGACCGCGGCCTCGGCGAGGTCGGGGGTGGTCAGGCCCTGGTCGGCGGAGAAGCCGTTGGCGGCGACGAAGAGGACGTCGGCCCGGATCTCGCTGTACGCGCGCAGCGCCCAGGCGTCCACGGCGGCACGCGTGTTGTGCCGTACGCGCCCGCCGACCAGGTGGAGCTGGATGCCCGGGTGGTCGGCGAGGCGGGCCGCGATGGGGAGGCTGTGCGTGACGACGGTGAGGGACGCATCCAGCGGGATGGCCGCGGCGAGGCGGGCGACCGTGGAACCGGCGTCGAGGATCAGGGTGCCCTCGCTCGGCAGTTCCGAGACGGCGGCCTTGGCGATGCGGTCCTTCTCGTCGGCCGAGGTGGACTCGCGTTCGGCGAGGTCCGGCTCGAAGTCGAGGCGTCCGGCCGGGATGGCACCGCCGTGCACCCGGCGGACGAGGCCGGCGCGGTCGAGGGCCTTCAGGTCGCGGCGGATGGTCTCCTGCGTGACCTGGAACTCCTCGGCGAGCGACACGACGTCCACCCGGCCGCCGTCACGGGCGAGCCGGAGGATCTCCTGCTGCCGCTCCGGTGCGTACATGCCCTGCGCCTCCACTCAAACGTACGTCCGACCCATGTCCGATCACGTCTGACTTATGCCCGAACTTGTGGTTTCGCGAGGAGGCTACGCCGGGATTTCCAGAAAGTAAACAGGTTCGGGCATGAGGCAGACACATACGGGCGTGGGCGCCAGGTCAGCCGTGCCTCTGAGCCGTGATCTTCTGCTCGGCGGCGATGACGGCGCGGGCCAGTTCACCCCGTGCGGCCTCCTGCCGCATGGCGCCGACAAGCTGGGCGCGATGCTCCGGGACGGTGACCCGCGCGGCCGGGCCGGGCTCCGGCAGCGCGGTCGCGACGTAGGCGTCGACCCGTTCGACGACCTCCGTCAGTTCGGGGCGGAGGGGCCCCATGTGGTCGGCGATTCCCTTGATCATGTTGCCGGTCCGGGAGATGTCCTCGAAGTCGTCGGCCCGGCAGGGCTTCTGGGCGAGGCCGCACTGGGCCCGGTAGAGGTCGGCGAGCCACTGGGCCGGCCTGTCGAGTTCGGCGTTCGCCTCGTCCCGGCCGCGGACCTTCCGCATCCAGGCGAAGACCTGCCTGTGGTGCCGGAGGGTGTACGTGCCGAGGACACCCGCGACGAGAGCGGAGACGGCGGTGAGGACGAGAGTGCCGGCACTGGTGCCGATCGCCAGCGTGGTGGTGCTGGTCATCATGCGGTGATCCGTTCAGGGGCGGAGCGTGAGCGGCGGAGGCCGGTGCGCCGGGCCGGGGACCGGCACACCGGGGTGAGCTCAGTGCCGGGCCGGGGGCCGGCACACCGGGGCGAGGTCAGTGCCGGGCGGCGAGGTGACGCAGCGCGTCGATGTCGTGGACGACGAACTGGCGGTACCGGGCCTCGACGATCCCGTGGTAGCGCAGGGTCCGGATCGCGTTCTCCGTGGTGGAGGTGGCGAGCTGGAGGGCGGCGGCGATGTCCTTCTGGCTCGGGCCGCTGATGTTGGTGCAGTCCGTCCGGGGGCCGGCGACACCGGCGGTGTCGGCGAGGTGCGCGAGCAGTCCGCTGACGCGCTCCAGGGGCGGCCTGGTGGTCATGGTGTAGACGAGTTCGTCACTGCGGTTGCGGTCCTCGAGGCTGCGCAGGAGGCCGAGCTGTATCTCGGGCCGACGGCGCAGCAGGATGTTGAAGTGGCGGGCACCGCAGGGGATGACCACGGTCCTGGTCAGGCATGTGGTGAGGACGGTGGAGCGGGGGGCGATGAGCTTGGCCTCGCCGACCAGCTGGCCGCCGCCCCGGAACCGCGTCACGCTGGGCAGGTTCTCCCCCGTACCCAGCGGGAAGCGATCCTGCCGTACGACGCCTTCCCAGATGATGTACACGTTCCGGTCGTCCGGTCCCGTCCGCAGGTGCTCGTCCCGGGCGAAGGTGCGGCTGCGCAGCTTCGCCTCCAGCAGGACGTGCCACTCCGCGGCGGACAGCCGCTGCAGGAAGCTGCCCTCGGGCTTGTCCTCGTGCCCGAGGAGAAGGTCGATCGACCGGGCGGTGTCGACGGTCGAAGGCATGGTCACTCCCCCGCGACGGCGGCCGCGGCAGCGCGCGTGCCGGCGCGGGCGCCACGAGGCGCGTGGACGTGGACACCCCGGCGCGCGCGGGCGCAGGCACTCCGACGCGCGCGGGCGCAGGCTCCCCTGGGCGCGCGAGGGTGACGGCGTGTCACAGGGAGGGTGCCGCGGGAGCCGCGGCGCGACGGCGGAGGGACGCCGTCGTCGTTGACGGTACGCACTGGCTCTGATCTCTCTTCTGTTGGTGCTCTGAAACCCCGCTGGCCTGCGGGGTTCCGGTGGTGGGTCCGGCACTTGCTCCGGCCTCCCGCTCCGGGAGGTCCGGGAGGTACGTCAGCGCCCGGGTGGTGAGGCCGGGCGGGTTGAGACAGATGAGCGAGATAAACCGTACCGCTCGCCGCAAGCGAAGAGCCAGTTGTGTTTCGGAGGGCACCACGAGGAATAGTGATCATGCCGGGAACCCCCCGGTTTCGGGGCTTTGTTACAGAAGATCACGTGCGGTCCGAGCGAGAGATCTGCTTGGTTCCGGCGTAATTCCCGACCCGGTTATCCCGGTTATCCGCACACCCCCGCAGAGGCCTGACGGAGTTCTTTCCGGTGAGCGACATATGACGCCCACTCATACCGCAGGCAAAAACGAGAGGCCCCGGGGCACCACCCCCAGGACCTCCCGGAAAGGGTCCGGACCCACCAGGGATCAGACCGGTGCCCAGTAAACACCACGGACGGCCTTTAGGTCACTCCCCACCAGCCGACAAGGAGTCCTCACCACTCGACTTGTCGGGCGAAATCCCCGGGAACGGGGAGTCTCACGGACAGTACCCCGCCCCGCACGCCCCGTCGGCACACTTCAGTCGGCCGCACGTTTTGCCCTCTTTATGCGCACCGAGCCGCGCGGGGCCCGGCCGGCGCCGAGACATGACAGCGTTATCAAGCGATTGCCATCGATCAAGAGCAAACAGATCCGGCCAACCAGTCCACACCCGGCCGGCGAGCCGATCGCACGGAAGCGAGCCCGGGAAAATCCGCCCGACAGGCCGCCCCCACCCCTCGAATTCGCCGGCCAAGGGTTCGGCAATTCTTTTCCGAGAGGCAATCCATGTCGACAGGAAATGCGG
Organism: Streptomyces sp. NPDC001980; assembly: GCF_040296885.1. Taxonomy (NCBI): domain Bacteria; kingdom Bacillati; phylum Actinomycetota; class Actinomycetes; order Kitasatosporales; family Streptomycetaceae; genus Streptomyces; species Streptomyces sp. NPDC001980. The sequence goes on from NZ_JBEOYD010000012.1 coordinate 151,237, forward strand.
CGGGTGCGCACGGAGCGCGGATTCCCGTGCGGGAATCCGCGCTCCGCCGCCACACGCCGCCGCACACGGCGACACACCGTCGAATGTCGACTAATGAACAAGGACACTGCAGTCCGGTCTCGCCCCGCCTCTATACCCTGTCAGTTTTCTTTCAGAGCAGGCCAGTTGGGCACGTCAGGCGCTCGAAGCCGGAGTGTTCGGTACATAAGTTGTCGTTCCGGGACGAAGATCCCTCAGCCGCCCGAGGGCATCGGCTCCGGTCCGTCCGAAGCCTGCTCCGCCGCCGCCCGCCCCGGCAGCGCGAACATCAGCAGGAAGATCAGGCCCAGCACCGCGGCCACCCACCCCAGTGCTCCCTGGAAGGCGTTCACGAAGGCCGGCCCCACCCGCCCCGGCGCCGACTGGTCGTCGACGGCGCCGTAGAAGACCACCGAGACCAGGCCGAGGCCGAGCGCGTTGCCCATCTGCTGCACGGTGTTGATCAGACCGGAGGCGGAACCGGCGTGCTCGCGCGGCACCTCCGAGAGCACCGCGTCCGTCAGCGGGGCGACGATCAGGCCCATGCCCGCGCCCATCACGACCAGCGGCAGGGCCATCTGCCAGGAGGCGATGGCGAGGCCGTAGCGGTGCGACTCCCAGACGTAGAGCAGGACGCCGAGGCCCATCAGCAGGGCGCCGGCCTGGAGCACCTTGCGGCCGAAGCGCGGGACCAGTTTCTGCACGGACAGGCCGGCCGCGACCGAGACGGAGATCGAGAACGGCACCCCCGTCAGGCCGGCATGCAGCGGGCTCCAGCCGAGGCCGACCTGCATGTACAGCGTCCAGACCAGGAAGAAGATGCCGAGCGCCACGCCGAAGACGGTCTGCACGGCGATGCCGGCGGCGAAGCTCTTCACCGTGAAGAGGGACGGTTCGACGAGGGGGGAGCCGTCGCGGGCCGCCTTGCGGCGTTCGTGTGCGGCGAGCACGGCGAAGACGACGAGCGCGCCGGCCATCGACGCGTACCCCCACAGCGGCCAGCCCAGCTCACGGCCGCGGGTCAGCGGGTAGAGCAGCATCAACAGGCCGAGGGTGACCAGGGCGACGCCGACGAGGTCCAGCCGCAGCGCGCGCGGGGCCTTGGATTCGCTGATGTAACGGCGGCCGAGGAGGAGGGCGGCGATGCCGACCGGGAGGTTGATCAGGAAGATCGGGCGCCATTCGAGGCCGAGGATGTTCCACTCGGTGAGGAGCGCGCCGAGCAGCGGGCCGGAGACCGCGCCCAGGCCGACGATCGCGCCGAACAGGCCGAAGACCTTGCCGCGTTCGTGGGCCGGGAAGGTGGCGTGCACGATCGACAGGACCTGCGGGACCATCATCGCGGCCATGCCGCCCTGCAGGATGCGGGAGGCGACCAGCATCTCCGGGTTCGCGGCGAAGCCGCAGAGGGCCGAGGCGAGGGTGAATCCTGCGACGCCGACCAGGAACAGCCGTTTGCGACCGTGTATGTCGCCGAGACGACCGCCGGTGATCAGGCCGGCGGCGAAGGCGAGCGCGTAGCCGGCGGTTATCCACTGGATCTGGCTGAAGGAGGCACCGGCGTCCCGCTGGATGGAGGGGATGGCGATGTTGACGATCGTGACGTCGACGAGGTCCATGAAGGCCGCGGTCATGACGATGGCCAGGGCCAGCCAGCGGGTTCGGTCGGGTGTTGGTTCGGAGAGCGCCGTGGGGGTGGGTGTGGTGTGCCGGGTGGCGGTCGTGTGTGGCTGGTCGCGCAGTTCCCCGCGCCCCTTCAGGGCGTCGATGTCGACGTCAGTGGAAGTCATGCCGTCAATCTAGGAGCCCATTAGGCCGGATCTTGTCCTAGTTCTACGGCATCCTCTGACACATGACGACAGACACTCCGGCCCGGCTCCTCCAGTTGCTGTCTCTTCTCCAGACGCCCCGCGAGTGGCCCGGCGGTGAGCTCGCCGGCCGGCTCGGGGTGTCCCGGCGTACCGTGCGGCGGGACATCGACCGGCTGCGGGAGCTGGGGTATCCCGTGGAGGCCAGCAAGGGGGCCGACGGGGGGTACCGGCTGGTCGCCGGGAAGGCGATGCCGCCGTTGCTGCTCGACGACGAGGAGGCCGTCGCCATCGCGGTCGGGCTGCGGGCCGGGGCGGGGCATGCCGTGGCAGGGGTGGACGAGGCGTCGGTGCGGGCGCTGGCGAAGCTGGAGCAGGTGCTGCCGGCCCGGCTGCGGCACCGGGTGACCACGCTCCAGGCCGCGACCACACCGCTGACCAGTGGGGACGGGGCGAGTATCGCGCCCGAGACGCTGACCGTGATGGCGTCGGCGGTCGCCGGGCGGGAGCGGTTGCGGTTCGCGTACCGGGCGGCGGACGGGAGTGAGACGCGGCGGCAGGCGGAGCCGTACCGGCTGGTGTCGACGGGGCGGCGGTGGTACCTCGTGGCGTACGACGTCGATCGCGACGACTGGCGGACGTTCCGGGTCGACCGGGTGAGCGAGCCGTTCGCCACCGGCGCGCGGTTCGCGCCGCGGGAGATGCCGACGGGGAGTGCGGCGGAGTACCTGCGGCGGTCCATCCAACGGCAGCAGGAGACGTACGGGTTCGCTGTCGCCTTCGCGGGGTCGGTGGCGGAGGTGGGGGCCCGGCTGCCGAGGTGGCTGGGGACGCCGGTGGAGGAGGAAGGGGGCGGCGGCTGGTGTGTGGTGCGGGGGGACACCGGGGACCCGGTGGAGTGGCTGGCGGTGCGGTTGGCGATGGTGGGGTGTGAGTTCGAGGTACGGGAGCCTGCGGAACTGGCGGCGTGTGCGCGGGAGTTGGGGGGCCGGTTGAGTCGGGCTGGGGCGGGTGAGGAGTGCGGGTGAGTGGGGGCTGGGGGCGGGGGGTCGCTTACGGCGCCGGCACGGTGCCGCTGCGCCCACCCGTGCCAGCTCGGCGCAGCGACTACGCGCTCGGTCCCTCCCACGCGAACCCCCGTAGCGCCGCCAGGTTCTGGAGGGCCAGGGCTGCCGGGCCCTCCGGTCCCGTGGGGGCGGCTGTGCCCGCCGCCCAGGACTCGACCGCCACTCTCACCGCCGCGCCGGCCACCGCCGCGGCGAAGCGGAGGTGGGCGGCTGGAGCAACGTTGTCGACGGCGGCGGACGTGCGTTCCGCCAGGATCGACACCAGGAGCCGGTCCGAGGACTGGCACATCTCCGCCCACACCTTGCGCAGGGCCGGGCTCGTGTCGGCCAGGTGGATCAGGGTGCGGACCCATTCCCAGGAGGCCGCGGAGACCCCGACGCCGGGGGTCAGGGTGTGGTGGACGGCGTGTTCGAGGGCCTCGGGGACGGAGAGGGCCGCGGGGGCCGACCGAACCGCCTCCGCCCAGCGGCGGGCACCCGCCGCGTAGAGCGGGGCTACCGCCTCCTCCTTCGTGGCGAAGTAACGGTAGAACGTGCGGGGCGCGATGCCCGCGGCCTGTGCGATGTCCTCGGCGCGCGTGGCCCGCAGGCCCCGCCGTACGAAGAGGCCCGCGGCCGCCCGGGCGATCTCCATGCGGGTCTCCGCCTTGCGCCGTTCCGTGAGGGAGAGGTGGGCGGGATCCTGCGTGGGGGTGTCGCCGGTGGTGCTGGGGGTGCTCACCTCGGCAGGCTATGCCCATGTGGCAGAATCTGCCATCCGGTGGTTCACCCCGTGGTTCAGGTACGGGGTGAACCACCGTTTCAGCATGCCCGGCAGCAGCGGATCCGGGCAAACGCGACCGGCTGCTCCAGCGGTCGGCCCCTGCGGGGAGCCGCACGGACAGACCCCGGGGAGCCCGCGAGGAGTCCGCGGGGAGTCCCGTGCAGAGGTGAGCCGGGCTCCGGCACCCGGGGGGGATGGGCGCCGGAGCCCGGCTCTGGGAGAGTCCCGGCGCCGGGGGGATGGTGCGTCGGGACGTGGCTTGTGGACACCGTGGGCGTCAGGGGTGCCGTGGCCCGCCGGCGGCCGGCGCCCCGTCAGGAGCCGTCGGCCCCGCGGGGAGTGGTCCGCCCTGGACCTCAACTCCCCGGCCCTGGATGGTTGTTCCCTACACGCGGAGCCCTGAAGCGGCGGTACCGCGCCATGTTTGCGCCGTCTTTCGCCACCCGGCGCACGCGCCCGGCGTGAGTGGAGTCCCGCGCGCACCGGTCACACGCGCACCGGTCACGCGAGCCCCACTCGTGCGAACCCCCTGCTCCCGCGCAACCCCCTTACGCCGCCGGCTCGAACCCGGTGGAGCGGGCCAGCTTCTTCAGTTCGAGCAGCGCGTGCTTCTCGATCTGGCGGATGCGCTCACGGGTCAGGCCGTGTTCCTTGCCGACCTCGGTCAGCGTGCGCTCGCGGCCGTCCTCGATGCCGTACCGCATCTTGATGATCGAGGCCGTGCGCTGGTCCAGGCGGCCGATCAGGTCGTCCAGTTCCTCGCTGCGCAGGAGGGTCAGGACGGACTGCTCGGGGCTGACCGCCGACGTGTCCTCCAGGAGGTCGCCGAACTGGGTGTCGCCGTCGTCGTCCACCGACATGTTCAGCGAGACCGGGTCACGGGCCCAGTCCAGCACGTCCACCACACGCTCCGGGGTGGAGCCGAGTTCGGCGGCGATCTCGGCGGGCTCCGGCTCGCGGCCGTTCTCCCGGTTGAACTCGCGCTGGACGCGGCGGATCCGGCCGAGCTCCTCCACCAGGTGGACGGGGAGCCGGATGGTCCGGGACTGGTCGGCGATGGAACGAGTGATCGCCTGGCGGATCCACCAGGTGGCGTACGTCGAGAACTTGAAGCCCTTGCGGTAGTCGAACTTCTCGACGGCGCGCACCAGACCGGCGTTGCCCTCCTGGATCAGGTCGAGGAGGGGCAGACCGCTGCGCGGGTAGCGCCGGGCGACGGCCACGACCAGGCGGAGGTTGGAGCGGATGAAGACGTCCTTCGCCCGCTCACCGGCGGCGACGAGCGCCTCCAGCTCCTCACGGGTGGCGTCCGACGCGGACTCCTCCTCGCCGTCGAGGACCTGCTGCGCGAACACACCCGCCTCTATGGTCTGGGACAGCTCGACTTCCTTGGCGGCGTCGAGGAGCGGTGTGCGCGCGATCTCGTCGAGGTACATGCCGACCAGATCGCGGTCGGCGATCTCGGCGCCGTGGCCGCGAACGCCACGGGCGCGAACACTGGTTGCCGAGTCGGCCGTCTCGCCGGTGGCGGCGGACTGACGACGGGCGACGGCACGGGTTGCCATGCGTGCTCCCTTTGCGATGGTGGGCGGGCGGGGTGGTCCTGTCGGTTCTTCTCGGTCCTTCAGCAAATGCTCGGCGCTCGGACTCCAGCGCTGCGGAACTCCACTTCTGGAACTCCTCGGACTGTCGTCGAGTGCCCGGCATCTGGTGGAAACAACGACTGGAATCCGGACAGAATTCCCATGCCACCCCCCGAACTTTCTGATCATGCAGTACCCTGTGCGACCACGTGGGGAGGTCCGGTGCCGTCGGAACGTACAGAGGTGCAGGTCAGACCGGGAGTCGAGGGGGACCTCGAAGCCCTCACGGAGATCTACAATCACTACGTTCGTGAGACGTCCATCACATTCGACACGGTGGCCTTCACGCCGGAAGAGCGTCGTCCGTGGCTGCTCTCCCACCCGGAAGACGGCCCGTACCGCCTGATGGTTGCCACGTCAGCGGACTCACAGGAGATTCTCGGGTACGCCACATCCAGCCCCTACCGAGCGAAACCGGCCTACGCGACCTCCGTGGAGACCACGGTGTACGTCGCGCCCGACGCCGGCGGACGCGGTGTCGGCACACTCCTCTACAAGACCCTCTTCGAGGCGCTCGCGGGCGAGGACCTGCACCGCGCCTACGCGGGCATCGCGCAGCCGAACGAGGCGTCCACCCGGCTGCACGAGCGCTTCGGCTTCCGGTACGTCGGCACGCACCGCGAGGTGGGCCGCAAGTTCGGCCGCTACTGGGACGTGGCCTGGTACGAGAAGCACCTCTGACCGGGCCCTCCCGCTGCGGTCACCCGAACTGCACGGACCGCTTCGCCATTCCCATCCAGAACCCGTCGATCACCGACTTCTGCGCGTCCAGCTCGCCGCCCGCCTCCGCCGCGCCCATGGTGACGAAGAGCGGGGCGAAGTGCTCGGTGCGCGGATGGGCGTAGCGGCCGGCCGGGGCCTTGTCGAGGAAGTCGAGGAGGGCGTCCCAGTCACGCTCCTCCAGCGCCCGGTGTCCCCAGTCGTCGAACTCGGAGGACCAGGACGGCACCCCCTGGCCGGCGTACCGCAGCGCGGCCAGGTTGTGGGTGAAGAAGCCGGAGCCGACGATCAGCACGCCCTCGTCGCGCAGCGGGGCGAGCCGGCGGCCGATCTCCATCAGGCGGACCGGGTCGAGGGTGGGCATGGAGATCTGCAGGACGGGGATGTCCGCGGCCGGGAACATCTCCACCAGGGGCACGTAGGCGCCGTGGTCGAGACCGCGGTCCGGGATGTCCTGGACGGGGGTGCCGGGGGCGCGCAGCAGCTTGCGTACGGACTCGGCGAGCTCGGGCGCGCCGGGGGCCGCGTACCGCACCTGGTAGTAGTGCTCCGGGAAGCCCCAGAAGTCGTAGACGAGGGGGACGGTCCGCACGGCACCGAGGGCGAGCGGGGCCTCCTCCCAGTGGGCGGAGACCATCAGGATCGCCTTGGGGCGGGCGAGGCCGGCGCTCCAGGCGGCGAGTTCGCCGGGCCAGACGGGGTCGTCGGCGAGCGGCGGCGCGCCGTGGCTCAGGTAGAGGGCGGGCATGCGCTCCGGTGCGGCGGCGGACATGGCGGCGGCTCCCTCCGGGTGCCGGGCTGCCTTCCCGGCCCCCATCCTTCGACTCTCCACGCTACGACTGCTGTTTCGACTCTCAAGCTTGCTGTTTTAACTCTCAAGCTTTCTGTGTATCACCTTACGCGCCACTTGTTTAAGTTTCAAGGAGGGGGCTCGTACAGTGGGACACATGAATACGGCATCCGGATCCGCCACCACGCAGAGCCGCTGGCTCACCGACCACGAACAGCGCGTCTGGCGCTCGTACCTGCACGCCACGACCCTGCTGGAGGACCATCTGGACCGTCAGCTCCAGCGTGACGCGGGGATGCCGCACATCTACTACGGCCTGCTCGTCGGGCTCGCCGAGGCGCCCGGGCGGCGGCTGCGGATGACCGAGCTGGCGATGAAGGCCAAGATCACCCGGTCCCGGCTCTCGCACGCCATCGCCCGCCTGGAGAAGAACGGCTGGGTACGGCGGGAGGACTGTCCCTCCGACAAGCGGGGCCAGTTCGCCGTCCTGACCGACGAGGGCACCGAGGTGCTGCGGCGCACCGCGCCGGGCCATGTGACCGCCGTACGGCAGGCGTTGTTCGAGCGGCTGACGCCGGAACAGCAGCAGGCCCTCGGCGAGATCATGCAGATCGTCGCCGAGGGCCTGCAGCCCAACGAAGCGGGCGCGGACCTGCCCTGGCTCCGCTGAGGAGCTCGGGGACAGGTCCGCGTGCGGGTACCCCTAGGTCGGCCGACCGGTCGGTGCCGGTCGCTCAGAGGCTCAGTGGGCGACCACCGGGATCGCCACCTCGTCCTCCGCGCCCTCGCCGGAGACCACCGGCGTGGTTTCCGGCTTGCCGGCGTTGACGAGGCTCACCACGATCACCGCGGCCAGCACCAGCATGCCGACGGCGACCCAGATCGCGTTGGCGTAGCCGTGCACCGCGCCCTCCATCTGGACCAGCTGCTGCTGGGACTTGGAGGTGGCGGTCGCGATGTGGTCCTTGATGTACGACGTCGTCGCGGACGCGGCGATCGTGTTCAGCAGGGCCGTACCGATGGCGCCGCCCACCTGCTGCGAGGTGTTGACCATCGCGGAGGCGACACCGGCGTCCCGGGGCTCGACGCCGAGCGTGGCCAGGGACATGGCCGGCATGAACGCCGTACCCATGCCGAGACCGAGCAGCACCATCGCGGGCAGGATCGTCGAGGCGTACGACGAGCCGATCTCGATCTGGGTCATGACCAGCATGCCGGCCGCGGCGACCAGGAAGCCGGGGCCCATCAGCGCCCGGGCCGGGACCCGGGTCATCAGACGGGTGCCGATCTGGGTGGAGCCGACCATCATGCCCGCGATCATCGGCAGGAAGGCGAAGCCGGTCTTGATCGGCGAGAAGCCCTTGATGACCTGGAGGTAGTAGGTCAGGAAGAGGAAGGTGCCGAACATCGCGATGATCGCGACGCCGAGGGAGAGGTAGATACCGCCGCGGTTGCGGTCGAGGACCACGCGCAGCGGCAGCAGCGGGGCCTTGACCCGGGTCTCGGTGAGGACGAACGCGATCAGCAGGACCGCGGAGGCGACGAACAGGCCGACGGTGGTGGCGTCGCCCCAGCCGTCGGACTCGGCGCGGGTGAAGCCGTACACGAGCGAGACCAGGCCCAGGGTGGACAGGAGCACGCCGGGGATGTCGAGCGGGTTGCGGTTGCGGCCGCCCTCCGGCTCACGGATGACGAAGTACGCGCCGAGCGCCGCGACGATGGCGAACGGGATGTTCACGAAGAACGTCCAGCGCCAGTCCAGGTACTCGGTGAGCACACCGCCGAGGATGAAGCCGACGGCGCCGCCGCCACCGGCGATCGCACCGTAGATGCCGAAGGCCTTGGCACGCTCCTTGGCGTCCGTGAACATCACGGCGAGCAGGGAGAGTGCGGCCGGGGCGAGCATGGCGCCGAAGACGCCCTGGAGGGCACGGGCGCCGAACATCATCGCGCCGCTGGTCGCGGCGCCGCCGAGCGCGGAGGCGGCGGCGAAGCCGGTCAGGCCTATGACGAAGGCCCGCTTGCGGCCCCACAGGTCGGCGATCCGGCCGCCGAAGAGGAGGAGACCGCCGAAGGCGAGGGCGTAGGCCGTGACGACCCACTGCCGGTTGCCGTCGGAGATGCCCAGGTCGGCCTGGGCGGAGGGCAGCGCGATGTTCACGATGGTGGCGTCGAGGACGACCATCAGCTGGGCGAGCGCGATGAAGACGAGCGCTTTCCAGCGGTTGGCATCACCGGACTGCGCCGGTGCGCCGGGAGCCTTGGCGGCTGTTTCAGACATGGGGGTACCCACTTCGTGACTTCGTGACGGAAAGTCGATGGTCGTGACACGACGTCCGGCTCTGTGTGACGGACGTCAGTGGTGCGTGACGGAAAAAGGGATCGGTGAAGCGCAGACGGTGTTGTGGTCGGTGCGGAACATCGGTGCGAAACAAGGGCCGTGTGAGGTGAGACCGCTGTCCGGTCCGTAACTGATCGGCCCCTGCGGGACTGTGCTGTCGCTCTCGGTCGTTCAGGCCTGGCGCAGGTCCTCCATGGTCACGGCCGTGCCCGGCAGGGCGGAGCGGGCCGGAGCCCGCAACCCGTCCAGGAACAGCTGCAGATGACGGTGGACGAAGCGGTCGCCGACCAGACAGTCGGTACCGAACGGCGGCCGGCTGAGCTGGGCCACGGCGATCATCACATCGCCGACGCCCACGTCCGGACGGAGCTGCCCGGCCGCCTTGGCGCGGTCCATGAGCTGCCCGATGAGCTGCTCGCACCGCTGACGCGCCGCTTCCAGGTCGGGGTGGTTCTGGTCGAAGGTGCTGGAGACCATCGGGCACAGCGCGCTGACCCGCTCGTCGGCGGAGATGTGCACGAAGCGCTCCAGCGCCTCGAAGGCGTCCCCCGTCTCCGCGAGCGCCAGCTCGGCCGCCTCCGACGTCCGGTCCATCACGGAGCAGACGACCTCACGGACGAGCGCGTCGCGGTCGGGGAAGTTGCGGTACACCGTGGCGTTGCCGACGCCGGCCCGGCGGGCGATGTCGTCGAGCGGCACGTCGGGGCCGTACTCGGTGAACATCTCGCGGGCGGCGGTGACGATCCGCTCCCGGTTGCGCAGGGCGTCGGCGCGGGGCCGGGGTGCCTTGCGCACGGCGGGGAAGGCGGTCGCGGTCTGCACGGCGTACTCCTGGTCTGTTGGTTTCCACGATCCGGGGAGGCGTTCCCCGTTTCGCGCGGACACAGGTCTAAACGGGGAGACGGTCCCCGGTTATTTCCACACCCTCTCCGAATTTCACGTGACCTGAGTCACACCGCCCCGCTTCGGTGAATCCCACGATCGGCCCCTCCAGCGCGCGCCCGCCGCCCCGCCGACACAGGGTGATCCAAAGGGTGCAGCCGGAGACCGGCGGCTGCCGTGGCGCGAAAGGTCCGTGCATGCAGCCGCAGCCCAGCCGCCGTATACCCGCCCGCCTGCGGATACCCGCTCGCCTTCGTAAACCCACGGACCTCACGAGCCCTACAGACCTCACAAGCCTCACAGAGACAGGCCTCACGGACCGCACCGACCTCACGAACCGCCGTACCTCCCCGCCCCGCCGTACCTCGCCGCGCCGCCGTACGCCGTCGTCCCGCCGCTCGGCGCCGGCCCGCGGTGGCGGTCGCGCGATACGGCCGGGCCGCCGCATACGCCCCCGCCGTGCGGTCTGCCTCGCCGCCGTGGCCGCGCTGATCCTCGCGGTCGGCACCTCGGCGGGCACCGGGCACCTCACGCCGGCCCCCGCACCGGCCGGCGCCGGCCCGATCGCGCTGGCCCGCAACTCCGTGTACGGCCCCTGCATGATCAGCGGCGGCCACGACATCCAGATGACCGAGGGCGTCCCCACTCCCGGCGGCTACTCCCGCTCCACCGGCACCGTGCACGCCCTCACCCTGATGGTCGACTTCCCCGACGCGCCCGGCCAGGGCAGCGCGCTCGACCGCTACCACGAGTTCTTCCCGCAGACCCAGGACTGGTTCCGCACCGCCTCCTACGGCAAGCTCGACTACCGGCCCGCCGCCCCGATCGACCACTGGCTGAGGATGCCGAAGCCGTTCAGCGCGTACGGCATAGAGCGCGGCGCTCCCTTCGACCCCGGCTACCGGCAACTGGTGCAGGACATCGTGGCCGCCGCCGACCCGGACGTGGACTTCCGGTCGTACGACCTCCTGAACGTCCTGGTCACCCCGAACGCCGGCCCCTCCGCCCTGGACACCGTGCTGTCGGTGACGTTCGCCGGCAACGGCGACGCCCCGGTCGCCGACGGCACACCGGTCGCCAACGCCTCCTTCGTCTACTCCCGCCAGGACGACGGCTCCGGCTCCTACGCCCACACCGGCTACCGGGTCCTCCCCCACGAGAACGGCCACGTCTTCGGCCTGCCCGACCTCTACACCCAGGAGGGCGGGGGCGCGGTCGGGCACTGGGACATCATGAGCGAGGACTGGGGCTCCGACAACGACCTCCTCGCCTGGCACAAGTGGAAGCTGGGCTGGCTGGACCCCGACCAGGTCAGCTGCGCGGCGGCCCGCGGCGGCACCGAGTACACGCTGACCCCCCTCTCCCGCCCCGGCGGCCGGAAACTGATCTTCGTCCCCGTGGACGCCCGCACCGGCTACGCCCTGGAGGTCCGCACCACGGGCGGCAACGACGAGGAGGTCTGCCGCCCCGGGGTCCTCATCTACAAGGTGGACGCGAACGTCGACACCGGCCGCGGACCGATCAAGGTGTACGACGCCCACCGCGACACCGGCGGCTGCACCCGCAGCCCCAACGTCCAGGCGGAACTCTCCGACGCCGCGTTCGGGCCGGGCGAGAGCTTCAAGGACCCCGCGCACAGGATCGAGGTGCTGGTGACGGGGGTGGACGGGGACGGGAACTACCGGGTGCGGGTGACGCGGGGGTAGGGGGGCGGTGGCGGGGTGATGGGGGGTGGGGTGATGGGTGATGCGGGGTGGGGTGATGGGGGTGGGGCAGCGGCTTCGGGCGGGGTTGCAGGACCCGGCGCTGGCCAGGTGGGGCACGGTTTACGGTAGGCGTGCGCTGCTCGGATCGCAGAGATCGCCGAGATCGCGGAAACCGTCGTATCGGAGCCGGAGAGTAGATGACCGCCCCCTTGCCCTCCTCCCCCGTGGCGCACGAGCCGCCCGCCGAGGCGGTGACGCCGTTGATCCGGGGCGTGGCAGTGCTGGAGGCGCTGACCGAGGCGGGCGGGACGTTGAGCGCGAGCGCGCTGGAACGGCGTACCGGACTCGCCCGCTCCACGGTGGACCGGATCACCGCGACCCTCGCCCGCATGGGTTACGTCCGCCCGGACGGCCGGGACGCGGTGCTCACCCCCCGGGTGATGGAGCTGGGCAACGCCTACCTGGCCGCCCTGCGCCTGCCCGCGCTGCTGGACGGACACGCGGACGCCCTCGCCGACGAACTGGACGAGTCGGTGTCCCTCGCGGTCGCCGACCGGGACGGCATCCGGTTCATCCACCAGGCGACCCGGCGCCGCGCGATGTCCGTCAGCTTCCGCATCGGCGACCTGCTGCCGGCCGAACGCACCGCCCCCGGCCCGCTGTTCGCGGCCGAGTGGACGGAGCGGGAGTGGGCGGCCTGGCGGGCGAGGCGCGCCGCGGACCCGACGGACGCGGGCTTCCCCGCCGTACCGCCCCGGAGCCCGGCCGCCGCCGACGACTTCGAGGCGCGGACCGCGGAGACCCGGCACAGCGGCTGGGCCCTGGACGACCAGCTGGTCGAACCGGGCCTGGTCGCGGTGTCCGTCCCGGTGCGCGACCCGGGCACCGGACGGGTCGCGTGCGTGGCGAGCGTCGTCAGCCACACCAGCCGCCACACGGCGGCGGACCTGCGCGAGACCCTGCTCCCCCGGCTGCGTACGGCGGTGACGGCGATGGAGGCGGAGCTGCGCGAGGCCGGGGCCCGGCCCGCGGAGCCGGGACCGCCGCCGTCCGGCCTCGCCGTCTGGACCACCGCCTCGAAGCACGAACTCGGCCGCGACTTCGTGGAATCACTGGCCCGGGGCCTGACGGTGCTCACCGCCTTCGGCGAGGGCCGTTCGGCGCTGACCCTGACCGACGTGGCGAGGGCGACGGGCCTGGCCCGGGCGACGGCCCGGCGGGCCCTGATCACGTACGAGCACCTGGGCCTGGTGACCGCCGTCGGCCGCGAGTTCGCCCTCACCCCCCGGGTGCTGTCCCTGGGTTACCCCCCGCTGTCCCGCACCACCTTCTCCCGCCTCACGGCCCCCCGGCTGCGCGCCCTCGCGGACCGGCTCGACGAGCCGACGGCGCTGGCGGTCCTGGTCCCGGGGACCGATCCGGCGGAGATCCAGTACGTCGCGGTGGCGGCCGCGAGCCGGGTCCTGACGGTGGACATCACCGTGGGCACCCGCCTGCCGGCGAGCCGTACGGCGCTGGGCCGGGCCCTGCTGGGTCTCGCCGGGCCGGGCGGGTACGCCCTGGCGGACGAGGAGCTGGAGTCGGGCCTGCGCTCGATCGCGGTACCGGTACGGGACCGGGCGGGCCGCCCGGTCGCGGCCCTGAACGTGGCCACCCACGCGGCCCGCCGCACCCTGGCGGAATGCGTGAGTGACGTGCTGCCCGCCCTGCACGCCACGGCGGCCCAGGTCCAGGACGACCTCCACATCGCGTCCCGCTTCACGCACGTCCCGCTCTCCTGAGCCGCCTGGCACCTGACGCCTGAGCCGCCTGAGGCCTGAGCCGCCTGGCACCTGGCGCCTGAGCGGCCTGAGGCTCCGCCGCCCGGTCCGCCGGTCCGCCGGTCCGCCCGGGGGTGTGCGGCTCAGGCGACGCCCGCCCGCTCCTTCTCCTGCGGTTCGGCGTTCTGCTCGGCCCCGGCCTCGCCCCGGAGTCCGGGCAGCACGGCAAGGACGACCATCGTCCCGGCGGCCATGATGATCCCGCCGATCAGGCTGGTCTGGGCGACGCCGTGGGCGAAGGCCTCGTGGACGGCGTCGAGCAGCGCCTGGGCCTGCTGCGGCCCGCCGGCGGTCGGGTTCTTCGCGACCTGCTCGGCGACCGCGATCCCGCCGCCGACCGAGTCCTTGGCGGTGTCCAGCGCGGCGGCCGGGAGGTGGCCGCCGACCAGGCCGGTCAGCTTGTCGCGGTAGGCGGTACCGAGCAGCGAGCCGAGGATCGCGATGCCGAGCGAGCCGCCGAGTTCGAGGGCGGTGTCGTTGGCGCCGCCGCCCACCCCCAGCTCCGACTCGGGGAAGGAGCCCATGATGGTGTCGGTCGCCGGAGAGACGCTGAGGCCGATCGCGAAGCCGAGCATCATCATCGTCGGCAGGAAGTCGGTGTAGACCGAGCCCTTGTCGATCCGGGTGAGCAGGAAGACGGCCACGGTGCCGATCGCCATGCCGGCCACCACCATCGGCTTCATGCCCAGCTTCGGGGTGAGCCGCCCGGTGATCGCGGCGCCGGCGAAGACGGCCCCGGCCAGCGGCAGCAGCCGTACGCCGGTCTCCAGCGCTGTGTAGCCGAGGACGAACTGCAGGAACTGGGTGGCGTAGTAGATCGCGCCGAACGTGCCGAAGAAGAAGAACAGCACCGCGAGCATCGAGCCCGAGAACGGCCGCTGAGCGAACTTGCGGACGTTCAGCATGGGGTGCGGGTGCCGCAGCTCCCAGGCGACGAACGCCACCAGGCCGGCCCCGGCGACGACGGCCGCGGTGACCGGGCCCCTGCCCCAGCCGAAGTGCGGCCCCTCGATGGTCGCGTAGACCAGGCTGCCCACCGACACGATCGACAGCAGCCCGCCGACGTAGTCGATGCGGCCGAGCTTCTCCGCCCTGGACGGCGGCACCAGCGCGAGGGCGCCGAAGACGGCGACGACGGCGATCGGGACGTTGATGAGGAACGTCGATCCCCATGCGTGCCCCTCCAGCAGCCACCCGGCGACCAGCGGGCCCACCGCGATGGCCAGCCCGGACGTCGCGGTCCACGCGGTGATGGCCTTGGCCCGCTCACGCCTCGGGAAGATCGCCACGAGCAGCGACAGCGTGGCCGGCATGACGACCGCAGCCCCCACGCCCATGATCGCCCGGGCGGTGATGACCAGATCGGTGTGGTGCACCTGACTGCCCATGACCGAGCCACCGGCGAAGACCAGCAGACCCAGGATCAGGGCGCCGCGACGGCTGTACTTGTCGCCGATCGAGCCGAGCACCAGCATCAGCGCGGCGTAGGGGACGGTGTACCCGTCGATCACCCACTGCAGATCACTGCTGCTCAGCCCCAGGTCCGTGGTCATGTCCGGCGCCGCCACGATCAGCGACGTGTTCGCCATGACGACGATCAGCAGGCTCAGGCAGAGCACGATCAGGGCCCACCAGCGCCGTGGATACGGCTCGCTCATCTTCTCGACGGGGGTGTTGGCAAGAAACGGCACGGGAGTCCCCCAGGGGACGTGGGGGGGTACGGGGTACGAGGGGCTCGCTTAATTACCCATCGATGTGCACGCTATTTTATTGCTCGCTGGTGTGCAACTATCGAGAGCCCGCCACCCGGCTCCGAGGTACCGACCGACGTGACCACCCGCACGCACATCCGAACCCGCACCCGCGCCCGCATCCTCGAAGCGGCCCGGCGCGAACTCGGCCGCGATCCCGACTGCACCCTGGCCGACATCGCAACGGCCGCCGGGGTGGCCCGACGGACCGTCTACGTCCACTTCACGGGCCGGGCCGCACTCGTCGATGGGCTCACCGCGGACGCCGCCGAAGCGGTCCGGCGCGCGAGCGAGGCCACCCGCACCCCGTCCCCCGACGCGGCGACCGCCCTGGCCCGCTTCGTCCTCACGCTGTGGCCGGCGGCCGACCGCTACCGCGTGCTCGTGAACCTCGCCCGCCAGGACCTGGGCGCCCACCGCGCCGACGAGGTACTCGCACCGGCCCGCACCGCGGTCACCGGGATCCTCGCCCAGGGCCAGCGGCAGGGCGTCTTCCACACCACCGTCCCGCCCGGCCCGCTCGGCCGGGCCCTGGAGGCCTACCTGCTGTCCCTCCTGGAGACCGCCAACGCGAACACCTGGACCGACGACGCCCCCACCGCCGCCACCACCGCCCTGATCGCCGTCGGCGTCGACACCGACCTCGCCACCACCACGGTCCACCGCCTGCACGGCACCGGGCCGATCCACTCCCCCCTGTGAAGGAACCCCGATGCACCAGCCCCACCCGTACGAACCCCACGAGCCGTACGAGCCGCCGCACGAGCCCTACGAGCCCCACGACCGGTACGAGCCCCACGACCCGTATATGCCGTATGCGCCCTACTCCCCCCACCACACCGCATACGAGCCACCCGCCGCCCCCCGGAAGAACCGGCGCCCGGCCGTCATCGCCGTCACCCTCCTGCTCCTCCTCGTCCTGCTACCCGTCGCCGTCGACCGCTTCATGGCCGTACAGGTGGAGTCACGCGCGGCGAAGGCGTTCCAGCAGGGCATGCACACCTCCCTGCCGCCCGAGGTCCACGTGCACGGCTTCCCGGTCCTGACCCAGATCGCCGCCGGCAGCCTGCGGGACGTGGACATCACCGCCCACGACATCCCCGCCGACGAGACGACCGGCCCCCTGCCCGTGAGCGAACTCTCCCTGCACCTCACGGGATTGACGAAGTCCGACGACGACCAGCAGGCCCAGGCCCGCTCGGCCCGGGCAACCGCCCACCTCACCTACGCGGACGTCTCCCACGCCCTCGGCCTGTCGGTCTCCCGGGGCAGCCGCCCCGACCAACTCAAGGCGACGGTCACCCTCCCCTTCGGCAACAGCGTGACCACGACGACCACCCTCTCCACAGCCTCCGGCAACCGCATCGCCTTCAAGAACTTCAAGGTCACGGGCGGCCCGCTGTCCGCAGCAGCGGAAACCATCCTCGACAAGGCCTTCGAACAACCCATCCAGCTTCAGAACATCCCCGACGGCCTGCACCTGCGCTCGGTCACCACCACGGAGACCGGCCTCACCGCCCACTTCTCGGGCACATCGGTCACCTTCCACGCCGCCGGCACCACGCAGAACACAACAACAGGGGACAACTCATCACGCCTGACCACATGACCCGAGCACCCACCTCACCCATACCGCCGCCCCCACCAGCCCCCGCCCCGCCCTCCCACCCCCCACCGAGGCCCCCACCTCACCCCACCGCCGTTCGCTGATCCGCTAGGCTGTCAGGGACCGCCTTCGGTGGCAGTCACACCCCGCCTTCGTAGCTCAGGGGATAGAGCACCGCTCTCCTAAAGCGGGTGTCGCAGGTTCGAATCCTGCCGGGGGCACAGTGCCTGAACAGGCGCGATGCAATGGAAAGGCCCCGGACCGATCATGGCCCGGGGTCTTTGACATCCACTTCTGGCACAAGGTGGACCCGGACGTACGCCTCGTACTTTTCGTCAGGCAGCTTCCTCGATCCGGCCGAGCAGGACGTAGCATCGACAAGACGGCCGCAGGTCACGGCCGCGCGGTAATCAGTTGTAGCTGACGTGACGGCAGAACAATCTGGTTGCGCGTCGACGGGTGGGCCCGGTGAGGTCACGTGCGGCGGGCAACGCCGCACCGGGCTCCCACACCTGGGTCGCCAGCAAAGGCCCAGGTCACAGGCCCAAGCCTTCCTTGTTCAGCGAGAGCGTCGGCCGCCGCTGGACCCAACTCCACGGCCGCCGGCGGCAAGCGTCTCAGGCGACGGTGTACTCGGCGTCCCCGAAGTCCGCGACCACGCGCAGCCGACCACCGAGCGCTTCCACGTAGGCCCGGAGGGTCGCGACCTCCGCGCGATCCAGCTCACCATGTTCGATCGCGGAGACCCGAGGTGCCGAGACCCCCATCGTCGCGGCCACTTGGCGCTGAGTCAGCGCCTGTTCACGCCTGACCTCCGCGAGCTTGTGAGCACGCACTTCAGCGGTCAGCCGGTCCATTGCAGCCTGCTTCTCCTGAGCCGACCGCACCGGCAGCCCAGCGGCCGCACGCCGCTCGCGCGCCTTGCGCTTGGTCTCCTCCCAACTCACGGCACTCATTCGTACTCCCTGGTTTCAAGATCGGCCAGATGCGTCCGGTACCGCTCCTCAGCGAGCGGAATGTTGATGTCGTACCAGCTCTGCCAGTTCCCGGCCTTGTCACCGGCCACCAGCAGTACCGCCCGGCGCACCGGATCGAAGGCGAAGAGGATGCGGATCTCGCTGCTCCCGGACGATCCCGGCCTCAGCTCCTTCAGGTGATGATTCTCAGCACCCTTGATCCGGTCGACCAGTGGACGGCCGAGCGTTGGCCCCGTGGCCGCCAGCATGTCGATAGCGTCTTCTACCTGTTCAGCACTGTCCCAGTCCTCGTCGACCAGCGCTTCGAACCACGCCGCGACCTCCCCGACAAGGACCACTTCCCATTGAGCCACGACCGCCATGTTAATGCAAGCATTAACATGGCCGCGTTGATCCGAGGAGCCCGGAGCGCACCACGAGCCCACCGGATCGATCAGGAAACCACGATGGAAGCGACCGCTCCCGACGAAGTCGCGCCACGGTCTTTCGCCTGGGCCAGAGATCGAGCCACCCCCGGATGATCACAGCTTCCCGAGCTGACGCCGTCGACGAAGTCAGCGTGGGCAAGCGGCCTCGCCCTCGCCGTATGCGGGTGCCTACGATCACGCGGTGAGCTACGACATCTACTTCTTGAACCGACGCGACGGGCAGTCCTGGGACGAGGTCCTGGTAGCCATGGAGGACACGGCCGAGGACAGCGAGCCGATACCCGTCCCGCTCCTTGAGGCTTGGGACCGAATCGTGCCGCAGGCCCGGAGGCTGCTGGGCCCGGTGGAGATCACGGAGTACGAGCAGGAGTCACGGGACCTGAGCCACTCGGGCACAGGCATCGGCCTGTCCGTCTTCGGTGACGAGGTGAGCATTACCGTGCCCTACTGGCACGCGGGAGACGAGGCCTCGGTCGTGCTCAGCCTGGTCTCCGCCCTCGCCGCCGTCGTCGAGAAGGAGACCGGGCTGACCGCCTACGACCCTCAGACGGAACGTCCACTGATGGAAGCGCCGATGGAGGACTCGATCAGACTGATGTCACGAATCACCGACGATCTGCACAGCCGCTACGGCGGTTGAGCACCGGGCGGCCGAGCCTGCCAGGTTCCGGGCTGATTGCTCGCTGCGTACCACAGTCGCGCCGGATACAAGGGTCCGAGCGGTGGGCAGCCTCAGCGCCCCAGGTCCGGAAATCCATCCTTGTTGGAGTAGCTCTCGAAGCAGTACCGGGTCGAGCGGTCCCACTCCTCCCCAGTAGCAAGTTCGTACGCCTGATCCGGCACGTACAGCAGCCACTCCCCGTCGAACTCGGTGGAGGTGTACGGGGCGAACTTGTCGACGTCGAAGAAGACGCCTTCCCATACGGCTCGTCCCGCGGCGACGACAGCACAACGGGCGTACAGGAACACGTCGGCAGACTGTGGGAAGGGCTCGCCGTTCCGGTCCGTCATGTCGGCAACGGGAAGCATCCCGAACTTCTCTTGGTCCAAGCGGTAGAGCGCCTCGGCATGGCGTTCCGCGAAGCCGATGATGTCGGGGACGGAACGCCGGCTCAGCTCCTCTGCCAGGCGCCGACAGCTCGCCTCCGTGGCTTCGCCGTTCAGGGTGGCTATCAGCGCCCAGAAGGCGGCCCATGTCATGGTCACCGGCGCAGGATGGCAGAGCGGTCTGACATCCACGGCTGACATCAACGAGGCCGGACGGCGGCATACGGCAGCGCCCCCGCACGACCGCCGGACCAGGCGTCGGCGGCACCCGGGGCGGGCATCGATCGAACTCCTAAAGCGGGTGTCGCAGGTTCGAATCCTGCCGGGGGCACAACGCATTACGCCACTGACCTGGGATTTCTACTCCAGGGAGGCGCTTTGGTCGGCCTCGGACGCCCTCGTCCGGGGCCGCTTGCGTGAGCGGACGAGGAGTTGATCTGCCGAACGTCGCCCGACAGGTCAGCATCATCCGGACCTCGCCCGGCGCCGTCCACCGTCTGTCCAGCCCCCCGCTCCACCGCGGGTCAGGACACGCCGAACCACCCGAACATTTGGAAAGAGGGTTGGGGCTCAACCCCTCGCGAGTGCGAGTCTCGCGTGCTCCGCAGCCGCCTGAGCAGACGAAACGAAGGGCGCACGCTCCCGCATCCCACGGCGGGCCGCCGACACCAACTGCGTGGCGGAGTCCTACGGAACCTGGCGGTAAACGTCGCGGCGGTTGCCGACGGCCAGGACCCACACGATGAGTTGGCCGTTCTCGACGGTATAGACGATGCGGTAGTCAGCGATCCTGAGTCGCCAACGAGCGTTGTGCCCTTGGAGGGCTTTGATGTCGAACGCGGTCGTATCGCCCGCGTCCATTGCCTTCTGAAGTTCAGTGAGGCGATACAGGATACGCAGAGCATCCGGGCGCGAGATCTTCAGCATGTCCCGCTGGGCATGCGCCGTGAAGCGCGTGACGTGCCCCATGGGTCAGCCCTCATGGGCGCGGAGCATGGCGGCCATCTCTTCAAGCGAGACCGACCCTTCCGTGCCCTCAGACTCGGCTTCGTCGGCCAGGCGGTTGAGCCACGCCTCTTCGGCCTCTTCGGCGATCTGTCGCAGGCGCTGGTACTCCTGGATGTCGATCACGACAGCTTCATGTTTGCCGCGCCGGGTGATGATCGTCGGGGTTTCCTCCCGGCGAGCGCGATCAATGACGTCGGCGAGGTGGCTGCGGACCTCGGCCATGGATTCAACCACCGGATCCCTCATGTAATCAATGTAGCAGATGTACATGAAGTCGGAAATCCGTCCGCTGACACACGGTCCCGTTAGCTTCTGCGCAACCCCGAGGACTTCCGCCCTGCAACGGTGGGGCCCGTCTCGTCGAGGCGGTCGGGGAAGAGGTGACCGTAGATGTCCAGGGTCAGCGTCGCGGACTTGTGGCCCAGCATCGTCTGTACGACGTTGACGTCCGCCCTGCGGCAGTGAAGAGCAGCGCGCCGTCGCCCCGTGCCTCAACGTATGACTTGGGCTCCCTCGTCGAGGAACTTCGGGATGGGTACGGAGCGGCGCTCGTGGTTGTTGGGGGTGTCGAGGTAGAGCTTGCCGTTGTCCTCGCCGTACGCCTCGACGATGTGCGCCCGCATGCGTCGCGACCGGCCGTGGCCCTGAAGGAGATCGGCGTCCGGCGGGCCTGGCGCTAGACCGGCACCGCCCGGCGTATCCATGACGCCCTCCTCGCCACTCGCGACGAGCCGTACGTCACGCTCATGGTCAACCCAGCCGCTCTGGACGGAAAGGTCCACGCGCTACAAGTCGTGGGGGTACGAGGACATCGGCCAGAGCCAGCCGGCACCGGCCTCGCCGGTCCTCACCGTGATGATCCGCGCAATCCGCTGACGGATGTGGCGTGGTCACCCAGCCAGCACGATGGCGTGCGGCGACGGTGCGAGCCGTGCCCGGTAGCGGCGGATCCCCCAGCTGCGGTGCTCCAGTTCTGCCGCCACCAGCACCTCCGCCATGTTCAGCCGGTCGGGCACGAGTTCCACCAGCGCTGCCACCGGGTGGTCGCCGACCAGCGGGAAGTCTTTGACCCGGCGGAACTCCCACTGCGGGTTCGGCTGGGACGCGCCGTGGCCGCGGACGATCCACTCGTCCCTCTCCGGCCCCGCACCCGGCGGCTTCTCCACGCCCACGTCCAGCAGACCTGCCTTGACCGTGAAGCTCATGCCCATGCCTGAGCCGACGACCGGACGGGTGCGCTCGCCGGGGTCGATCAGCCGCGCGACGGGCCGTGCTCGGCCGTCCGGTGTGGACAGTGCCACTCCCAGGGAGGCGTGGCGGAACTCACCTTTGCCGGCCGGTGTCTCCGGACGGAACGAGCACACCATCAACAGTTGCCGGAACTCGCGGTCGGGCGTTGCCTTGACGTAGGACGCCCATTGGGCGGGCACGCCCTCGTGGTCGACGGGCAGCACATCCCAGCCGAATGTGAGCCTGCCGCGCAGCGGCTCGTCGTCGGCCGGGCTGCCGAGCGTGCGCTCCGGCACAAGCTCGACAGCGTGCAACCGGACCTCGGTCATGCCACGGCTCCCTTGCTCCGACCATGCAGGTAGGTGAACGCTCCCCAGTCACGGTAGTGGGGATGCCGGGCACGGGTGGCGAGCTGGGCCTCGCGGAAGGCGCGCTCCGTGTCCGTGCTGTGCGCGATCCGATGGTGCATGTGGTGGTAGAAGTACGTGGCCGGCTCCGGGCGTACGGGCCACAGACACCCGACGACGGCCTGCGCGCCGGCGGTGATCAGTGCCGACGGGATGCCACGTACGTTGTCCGCGCGATCGAATCGGCCCAGCGCGGACTCGCACGCGGCGAGAGTGACCAGGCGAACACCGCGCAGGTCGGCCTCCAGGAAGTCGTAGGCGAAGACCCGGCCGTCGTCATCACGGTCCGGGGTGAGATAGAGGCAGTGCATCCACGGCGCGTCCTGGTCAAGCGTCCCGTGTACGGCGATGTGGACCACGTCCGCCGTGGCCAGTTCGGCGAGCAGCCTGTCACGCGTGGCCGCGGGCCCGGTGGCGGCGTCCGTGCCGACCGCGTCGGCGACTCTCCGCGCGTGCTCCTCCAGCGCCGGTTCGGCGTGCAGCCCGTAGGGCACGCCGCCGTCGGCGGAGGCCAGCACCGCGGTGCGGCGCGGCCGTACGGGGCCTGCGGCAGGCGTCAGGGCTTCGAGGCCGGCGATGGTGGTGACCGTCCAGTCGTCGGCGATCATCCGGTCCCCGGTGCGGCACAGCGGTAGCGGCAGGTAGTGCAGCGCGCCGTGCGGCCAGGCCAGGATCCGCTCCTTGCCCTGGGCCCGCCACTTGTCCCACAGTTCGCTGCCGCCGAGCGGCATGTCGCCCGGCTGCCGCAGCAGTCGGCTGCCTTCCGGCGTCACGTCGCCGAACAGCGGATCGCGTTCGAGCTCCGTCCGGATCGCCTCCACCCGGTCCGCAACCGGGTGCCGGTCGTTGTTCTCGTCCGCGCCGTCGCCCAGGTGCACGACGAGTTCCCGGCCCTGCCTGGTGACCGCGAGAAGCACGGCCGCGCCACTCACAGCGGCAGGCAGGAACCAGGTCAGCAGTACGGTCCGGTCGTCCAGCAGCTCGTGTGTCTTCGCCCAGAGGCTCTGGTCGTCGATGAGCGGTGCCGAGCGGCGGCTCAGCTCGTCGTCGATGAGCGAGGAGATGCGCCACCGCACGTTCCGGGCGATCTGGTGGGTGTCGTGGCCGCCGGGACGGCGGTCGGAGTCCAGTACGTTCAGCAGGTGCAGCGACGCGCCAGACGCACCAGGGGAGGCGGCGGGCTCCTCCAGATCGCGCAGCTTGCCGAGAAGATGCTGGATGTGCGCGGGCAGCGCGAGTGGACCGTCGATCCGCCACCATGCGCCCAGCTCCGGTCCCTTGCCCGCCTGGTGCAGACCGAGCATCAGCCCCATCGGCAGCGTCTCGGATTCTGCGGTGAGCTGCCAGACCGCCGAGTGCACAAGGTCGCGCAGTACCCCGCCGAGTTCGGGCGCGCGGCTCGTGTCGAAGTTCGGCACGTCCACAATGATCGCGGACAGCGCTGCCTTGAGTTCTTCGCCGTGGAAGTTGCCCATCTGCTGCACGAACGGCACCAGGCTCGCCCGCGCCAGTTCCTCGAAGCCGAGGGAGGCGTAGCCGAGTGCCGCGTACGCGTAGTAGCCCCACGGGAACGGGACAGAGCTGGAGACCGGCTCGCCCGCCTGGGCCGACTGGTAGTACAGGTCCGCCGTCAACAGCCTGGCTTCTTCGCTCCGTACGTCGCCCGCCTGCCTCAGGAGGGTCAGCCCCAGCGCCGGCTGCTGCAGGTCGCGGGCGTGTGCGGCCCTATGCAGCAGCGCCGCCGACCGCTGCGCCGGAGTCCAGGATTGCGGGAACGACGCCGCGAGCGGATGGTCGGGACCCGGGCAGTCGGTGGGGTCGTCGGGCAGCACGTGGAGCCGTGCCTCGGTCAACTGCCTGCGGTGGGCGGGGTCCCAGCGGACGCCGAGTTGCTCTGTCCAGTCCAGCACGGTGCGCAGCAGCGGCCGGTCGGCGTGTTCCCGGGCCAGGTTGACGCCCTGGCTGATCACCTTCGCGGTGACATTGCTGCCATGGGCGGCGACGAAATCGGCCAAGGGCGACCCGAACACCGCCCTGGGCAACCCGTCGACCAGGGCCGGGGGAACCCCGTCCACCACCCTGAGCAGGAACAGGGCGACATCCGGATCGTCGGCGGTGGACGAGTCGAGCCATGCCGACAGCGCGGCGCCGGCGGCATCCCGGTGAATTCCCTCCTCGTCCGCGAGGATCTGCGCCAACGACGCCAGGAGCCTGGGCTTTCGCATCCCGCCGTCCAGCTCCAGCGCGCGCACCACCAGGTGTCCCGCCTCCGCCACCAGCCGGTGGGACTCGGCCTGGAAGGGCTCCTCGTTGGTGAACCACGTGCGGTACAGGTCCGCGTCCAGCCGAGCGGACCAGACGGTACGCATCCCGCGGGCGTAGTGGTCGGCGGCGAAGTCCTCCGCTCCCCGGGTGGCCATCCGCAACCGGGCGGCGGCCAGCAACCCGGCTTCCAGTTCAGCGGGATCGCTCAGCTTGTCGATCAGCCGTGACACCACCGCGTCGGCTTCCTCGAACACCGCGCGATCGCACCGGTCCGCCACCAAGTGGACGGCCAACTCGACGGTACTGAGCGCCGCGTCTCGCCAGGCGGCCTCCGCACCGCAGGCGTCGGCGACTTCTGCGACCAGCCTCCAGTAGACGTACATGAGCTCGACCAGACCGCGGTGGTCGAGGAATTCGTCCCGGAACAGCAGCTTCACCATCGCATCGGCGGGCAGCGCTTGGTCCGTGTGTTCCGCCAGGGCTTGTCGCGTCTGCTCCAGTTCGCGCGCCTGTTGCTTCGCCTGGGACAACGACAGGATCCGGTCGCACGCGTAATGCGCCAGCTCCATCAGCGTGCCGACGGGGTCGATGGGGAACCTGACCGTCGGCGCACCATCCTCCTCATCACGCGGTTCGTAGCCCGGCTCGCCGAAGCGCACGGGGCCGGCACACACCATCCCCTGCCGCGTTTCGAAGTCGAGCGAGCCGATCGGATCGTCCATGGCAGGCAGCACGTGGGAGACGACCAGCATGACCGTACTCGAGGCGATCGCCGTCTCCCGCCAGCCCAGCGGCTCTTCCAGGCGGAGGTCGTGCACAAAGGACGCGCCGTCTGGGCTGAGGACGGACAGCACGCCTCCGTCATCCTGCGTAACACACCACCTGTGATCGACAGGGTGGCCGAAGGGCAGTTCGTTCAGCGAGAGGAGCACCGGGAGGCCCCACCAGCCGTTCGCGCGGGTGAACAGGCTGCCTCCGGCCCCGTCACCGGCGGTGAACGGGCTGATGCTCGCCAGTCCTACTGCCAGTCCGGCATGCCGGACACCGTCTACCTCCACCATGAACGCCCACCCAGTGATGTCCCGCGACAGCCGCACGCCGTTCCCCTCGCGCCAACCGGTCATCAACGGGATCAACAATGGCACGACCCCTGGTCGGACCCGCTCGCTCCCCGGACCCGCGGTGAGGATCTCGAGTGCGGCAGTGTGCTCGCCCAACAGGCGGCGTGCCGCCCGCGCGTCCGGCTCACCCTTGGCGCGCGGATCCGTGAGCACCGAGAAGCCGCAGTTCGGCGGCAACGGTGCCGCGTCAAAAGATGCGTGAGCGATGCGTGAGCGGACGGTGCAGGACGCGCCGTCACTGACTGGACCGATGACCAGGTCGCATGGCTCCGACCTGGAAGATCAGCACCACACCACACAGCGCGATACCCCCCGGCAAGGATTCGATCCCACTCCTAAAGCGGGTGTCGCAGGTTCGAATCCTGCCGGGGGCACGGTAAAACACCAGCTCAGGAGCCCTTCCGTCCGGCGGACGGGAGGAACCCGAGGAGATCGAGCGACTGGCGGGGATGCGGCCGCCGCTGCGATGGACCGGTCCTGGCGAGAAGTCCACCGACCGCGCAGCTGAAGCTGGTCCGAGGGAGATGCAACGGGCCGCCCCACCGCATCAGCTGCCCTGCCCGATCCCGACTCCCGCACCGACTACGACCGATGCCGGACCCGCGGAAAGACCCACACCCAAGCCCTCCTCCACCTCGCCCGCCACCGCATCAGCGTGCGTTCACGATGCTCCGCGGCAGGCCGCCCGCGGAACGGATCCGGTACCCACCGCTCGTCAGCCGTGGGTCGCCTCGAGGAGTGCCTGCCGCAGGTCGGCCGCGCTGTGAAAACCGAACTCCGGTTCCTCCCAAAGCGCTTGGTCGATCACGTCGGCGAGGGCCTGCGGCACGTCCGGCTCGCGCTCGCGCACCGGCACCGCGGGGGATTCCAGGACGATCCGCCAGGGGTCCTCGCCGCGCGGGAAGTCCCGGGGGAAGACCCCGGTCAGCATGTTGTACAGGCAGGCGGCGAGGGCCCACACATCCACTCCGGGCTTGGCGTCCTTGAAGTTGGTCACCTGCCGGGCCGGCATGAACCTGGGCTTGCCCATGGCGTCCCCGGTACGCGTGAGACCGCTGAGGCCGGCCCGGTCGAAGGCCTTGGCGAGACCGAAGTCGCTGATCTTCGCCGTCAGGGAGCCGTCCGGGGCCTTGTGCAGCAGGATGTTCGACGTGCTGAGGTCACGGTGGACGACGCCCTGACCGTGCGCGGCCTCCAGTCCCCGCAGAGCCTGAACGGCGAAGTCGACGGCCTCGCCCACGGGCAGCCGCCCCCCGCTGCGCCGCAGGAGGGTGTCCAGGCCGCCAACGGAGCAGTACTCGGTGGTGAAGAAGAAGACACCGTCGCAGTATCCGGCGCCCTCCAGCGCGGCGATGTTCGGATGCCGCAGCGCCTTGGTGAGCGCCGCTTCGCGCAGGAAGCGCGCCCGCGCCTCGGGACGCGTCGCCACCCTCGGCAGCATCACCTTCAAGGCCACCTCCTTCCCGGACGACTCGTGGCGGGCCAGATGGACGACGCCCATGCCGCCGCGGCCGAGTTCCTGGAGGAGGGTGTATCCGGCGATGACGTCGAGTTCGGTGTGCCCGGGGTGCGCCAGGTCGAGAAGCATCCTGAGGATCGCGCCCGGTCTGGCCTGGCAGGCGGCGCAGAGGTAATCCCCCGGCAGAAAACCCGCCTCGTCGCCGACGTCGAGGCCGCACCTGGCACATCGGACCCGGGTGACGGTGTCCTCGGCGTGGATGTCCACGCGGAAGACCGTGTCGCCGATCCTGATCCGGTCACCATCGGTGAGGTCGTGTTCGGGGTGGGTCTGGGCGGCGGCTTCCTCGGGGGTCTCGTCCTTTGCCCGCTGGCCGATCTTGCAGCCGTTGAGGTACGTGCCGTTGAGGCTGCCGAAGTCGCGGATGCGGATGGCGGGTGGGTTGACGTCCAGCAAGCAGTGGTGCCGGGAGACGGTGCGGTGGTGTTCGTCATTGGGCAGCTGCGGTGAACAGTCCCCGGAGCGGCCGACTATGGAGGTGCCGCGCTCCTCGAAGACGTAGGCGCTGCGATCGAGGTGGCCGCTGACGAGGGTGAGGGTGACGGTGGGCGGTCGGGACATGGGTGACGGCTCCTGCGCAGGGGTGTCCGTGGGCGGCGCGTCAGTACTGCGCCTGCTGGCGTTCCTGGAACTGCTTCTCGAAGTCGGCGACGAACGTAGACGGCGCGATGGAGGAGGACGAGCGCACCAGGAAGCCGTCGTCGGCGATGTAGAAGATCGTCCGGCCAATGGCGATCTGGCCGCTCGGCACGGGCACATAGACCATCCATCCGATACTGAACCTGTCGGCCACCAGGTCCGAGACCGCATAGCCCGGGCCGTTCCCGGCGACGGCCAGGATGTACTCCCGCACCCGGGCGATGGCGTCCTCCTCGTGCATCTGCGCCGGCACCGTGACCACCTGACCGGCGAGCGAGAGCTGGTAGAGGGCGCCGTCGATGTCGTAGCGGCCGTCTTCGCCGAAGACGCTCACCAGCGTCTCGCGGGTCACATGGCCCTCCTCCGCGGCGGACACCAGCTCCGTCGCCGACGCCCGCCGCTCCGTGTCCGGCTCTCGTGAGCCGGTGACCAGCCCCGCGACGATGCCCGCGGTGGTGTCGGCCGTCCACAGCCCCGGCACAGCGGTGCTCACCGCTTCCGCCGACGGCGAGTCGCCCCGGTACCAACGCCCGGCGTCCCACCAGTAGCAGAACGACAGCAGGCCGGTAGCGGCGCGCGGGTTGAGCACCTGGTTCGCGACCCAGTCAGGCGCGCCCGCGTAGAGGTTCGGCAAGTCATCGCCGTCGTTGTAGGCGGCGTCCAGCCTGGGGTCGTCCCACACTCCCCCCGACAGCACCGCCCGCCCACCGGGCAGCCGGTAGAGCGTGGAGCCGCCGCGGCGGGAGCTCTCGAACCAGCCCATGCCGGGCAGGATCCTCGGCCCCCAGTCGGACCGGGCGGCGACGAACGCCGCCGATATCACCGCCCAGCGCGCCCACATCTGCGGGAAGTACGGGAAGTCGTCCTCGCTGAGGGTCGGCCACACCTTCTTCCTGCGGTCGGCGCGAGCCTGTGTGGCTGCCTGTTGCGGGGTCCGCTCCTGCCGGGCGTCGTGGGAGACGTGGGCCGCCAACCACAGCGGCACGTCGCCTCGCGGGTACGCCTCGAGATCCATCCGGTACTCCTCGGGCTCGAACAGCTGACCGTCGGGGAAGGGTTCGCTGCCGTAGTCGTAGACGACGGAGAGGTCACCGGTGTCGTCGAGGTTCAGCGTCAGCCGCCACCAGGGGCCCGCGCCGAGCTCGGCCGAGATCTCGCGCTGCTTGCGCACGAGCCCGAGGACGGAGCGCGGCGGCTCGATCGTCGTCCAGGTGTGGTCGAACACGGAGACGTTCACGAACTCGGCCCCGACCGTGAGCGCGAACTCGGCTTTCAGGTACTCCCAGTCGGGCGGGCCGACGCGGATGAGCGCGCCGGCGACGCGGAGCGCCAACTCCTCGGCCTGCGCCCGGACTCCGAGTCCGGCCGGCAGCGGTGCGTCCGGGTCCTTGCTCTTGGCCCACACATCGGGCCGCCCGATGTCCACCCGGAAATCCTTCAGGAACTCCCCCATGAACACTCCTTCGTGAGTCCTCGCTGCCAGTGGTCGCTCGTGTCTGTGTCGCTCGTGGTCCGTCATGATGTGAGCCGTGCCCGCACTCCCGCGGGCCGCAGCCAGCCGTAGCCCGCGTCCTGGAGCCGTCGCAGCAGGCAGTCGAAGTCGTCCGGTGTCCACCGGGCACCGAACCGGCGCCGGAACACCTCCAGGTGCGGCAGCGCGCCGTCGTCCCAGTCGGCCGGTTCGCGGGTGTGCCACTCCCAGTCGAGCGCCCACGACCGGAGGTCGCCGTCGCCGTCCGCCGAGAGCACCGCCCGCCCGTCGGGTGTCATCGCGAGGCAGGCCGGCGCCTTGTCGAGCCCGTCGAGGGTGCGCACACAGCGGCCGCTGTCGACCTCCCACACCCCCACGCTCGCGCCGGCGGACATCGCGTAGCGTCCGTCCGCTGTGATCCGCAGCCCACCGGAGGCCGAACCCTCGTCGAAGGACCGCACCTCGGTCCCGGTGGCGACGTCCCACACGCGGACGGTCCGGTCGTATCCGCTCGCGGCGGACAGGACGAAGGTGCCGTCGGCGGCGACGCACAGGGCCGTCACAGCGCTCTTGTGACCCTCCAGGACATGGACACACCGGCTCTCCTCCAGATCCCACAGCCGTACGGTCCCGTCGGACCCGCCCGACGCGAGAAGGCGGCCGTCCGTGCCGGCCCAGAGGCAGTTGACCGGCCCCTCGTGGCCGGTCAGCATCCCTGTGAGGTCGCCGGTCTCCACATCCCAGAGCCTGATCGCGCCGTCACCGCCGCCGACGACGGCCTGCCGCCCGTCCGCGGCGAACCGCACCGGTACCGGCGGCGCGGGCGGAAACCTGTTCGTCCGCAGGATGCGCCGGCACGTCCCGGTGCCGACGTCCCACAGCCGTACGGTGCCGTCCTGGCCGCCGGACAGGATCCGACGCCCGTCCGCGCTCAGGCAGACCGACCTGACCGGGCTCTGGTGGCCCGCCAGTTCGCGCAGGCAGGTGCCGTTGCGCAGGTCCCAGAGCCGTACGGTCCAGTCGGCGCCGGCGGACACCGCCAGCCGCGCGTCGTCGGTCAGGTCGACCGCGTACACATACTCGTCGGACGCATCCAGAGTCCGGGTGGGCCAGGCCGTGCGCAGCCCCGCCCGCACCGCGTGCCGGCCCAGCTCCCACCAGGCGGACATCACGCGCGGAGCGCGTTCGTGGCCGGCGACCTTGCGGGCCTGGAGGAGCAGGTCGTGCGCCGTGGCGTAACGGCCCCCGGCCATGGCCTGCTCCGCCTCGGTGACCTTCGCGCCCGCGCGGTTCTCCAACTCACGCAGTTCAGCGAGCGGGAGGGGGCGGCTCAGCTGCGGCGGGGCGGGGTGGCCGCCCGGCAGATCCAGCGGCCAGGTCCGTACACCCTCGCGGTTCTCGGCACAGACGGCGTGTCCGGTCCCCGGCTCGGTGGCGTCGAGCAGGAGGGCGTTGATCCGCATGTCCTGGTAGGTGCGCAGACACTGGCCGCTCTCCAGGTCCCAGTAGCTCACCGTGCCCTTGGTGTCGTCGCCCGCGAGCAGGAAACGGCCGTCGGCGCTGAACGACATGAGGTTGGCCCGCCTGCCTCTCAGGACACGGCGGCACCGGCCGTCCCGCAGGTCCCACAGGCCGATCGTGTCGTCCCGGTAGGCGATGACCGCCGTACGCCCGTCAGGGTGGAAGGCCAGGGCGAACACCGGCGCCTTGTGACCTGTCAGGACCTGTTCGCACCGGCCGCTGGCGAGGTGCCACAGCCTGACGGACTGTCCCTGCCGGTCCCAGCCGCTGGACAGCACCTGCCGGCCGTCCGCACTCACCTCCACGCGCTCCACGCCGGCCGTGTGCCCGGCGAGCGGCTCCCGGAGTTGCCCGCTGTGGGTGTCCCAGACCTGGATGGAGTCGCGGGACCATCCCCACACGGCGAGGCGTCCGTCAGGGGTCAGGCGGATGCCGTCGGCCTCGGCGGTGAGGGTGCGCAGGCATCGTCCGGTGGTCAGGTCCCAGAACCGTACGCTGCGTTTCTCACCGCCTTCGCTGGCGGAGACGGCGAAGCGGCCGTCCGGGGTGAGGTCGAGGGTGTGCGTGCGAGCGAAACGTCCTTCGTCGCGGTCTGTGTCGAGGCCGTGTCCGTCGAGATCCAGCAGACACCGGCCGTCGGCCAGGTCCCACAGCCCGATCCAGCCAGAGCCACCGGTCAGGGCCAGCCGCCCGGCGGGAGCGAGCCGGACGGGTAGCAGTCGATGGCTCGGGCTCTTGTGTTCCGCGTGCCGCGGTATCTCCCGGGTGCTGGTGACCCGCCCCGAGCGGATGGCGCGCAGCGCCAACCGGACCTCCGGCTCCCTGGACCGCTCCTGGGCCACCTCCTCCAGGAGTTCGCGGGCCGACGCCAGATCGCCCCGCTCCACCGCCACTTGGGCCAGCAACTGCCGTGCCTGCCAAGGGTCCTCGGCGTCGGGACGTACCGCCTCGATCCAGCTGATCATGTCCTCGTCGGTGAGGTCGCCGCGCCGCCACCGCAGCAATCCGCCGTTGTACGTCGCTCCCAGGTGCCGCGGGTCGGCCGCGAGGGCCTGCGTGAACGCCTTCTCCGCCTCGGAAGTCCGGTCCAGGTCGAGCAGGGAAACGCCGCGGTTGTTCAACTCGTCGGCGCGCAGGTCGGCTTCGACCGGCTCCGGGCGCGGGTAGGCCCGGCCGGTCACCTCGCCGTGGATGTCCTTGAGACGGGCCGCGACCTCGGCCATCGAGCGTGGCCGGTCGGCCGGGTCCCTGGCGAGGCAGTGGGCGAGGAGGCCGGCGAGGTCGGCAGGGACGATCGGCAGATGCGGCTCGCCCGTCCCGCCGGCTTCGAGGTACGCGTCGAGGGCCATTCCCACCCCGCGTCCCACACGCCAGCTCACGCCGCCGGTGAACATCTCGAAGACCGACACCGCGAAGGTGTAGATGTCGCTGCGCCGGCCGAGCGGCCGACCGTCCGCCTGCTCCGGCGAGGCGTACGCCGGGGTCATCCCGCCGTTGGGGACCAGGACCGTGACGCCGGGCGGAAGCGACGGATCCGGTACAGGGGCGGCACCCTCCGGAGCGGGGGCGGCGGAACGGGCACGGGCCAGCCCGAAGTCCGTGACCTTGGCCGTACCGTCCTCCGTCACGAGCACGTTGCCCGGCTTGACGTCCTGGTGCACGAGATTCCGGCCGTGCGCGTGTGCCAGGCCCCAGGCCGTCTGGATCGCCAGGTCCAGGACGCGGGCCAGTGCCGCCGAGGGTCCGCCCTCGTACAGCCTGCCGTCCGCGATCCAGTCCGCGAGGCTGCCTCCCGGCACGTACTCGGCGAACACGCAGGGGACACCATCGAGCGTGCGCACGTAGTGGCAGGTGCACACGTGCGGATGCAGTCCCAGCGACACCCAGGTCTCCGCCTCGGCGGTGAACCTCTGTTCGTGCGCGGAGTTCCTGAACCACTCCGGCCGGGGCCGCTTCACCGCCAGGTCGGTGTCCCACAGCAGGTGCCGCACCCGGTACACCAGGCCCATGCCGCCCTGATGGTGCACTTGCTCCACCCGGTAACGACCATCGATGATCGTGCCGACCCGCCAGGACGAGGAGACGCGGGACGTCGGATCGGGTGTTATCGCATACACGTCAGGCGGTCCCCCTCGGAACATCGGTCACTTCGGTCACCTTCACTTGTGCGGGTTGTGCGATGTCACGTCCGTCAGCCTGGGCGGAGGTGCTGCAATGCTGATGAATTTCCGATGAAACGCGGAGCGGAGGCTCGGGGTGGGCAGGACTTCTCAGCTGCGGATCGAGGTGCTCGGACCGTTACGGGCCTGGCGGGGCGAAGCCCGCCTTGATCTGGGACCGGTGAAGCGGCAGGCCGTGCTGGCCGCACTGCTGCTGAGGCAGGGGGCCGTGGTCAGCCACGAGCAGTTGCTCGACGGGGTCTGGGGATACGAGCCGCCCGCCTCCAAAGTGCTGCCCACGCACGTCAACTCCCTGCGCAGGGCGCTCGATCCGGAAGGCACCCCGCACACCGAGTCGGTGATCCGCAGCGGTAAGGGCTGGTACCGCTTCGTCCTCGACGGCGTCAGCCTCGACACGGCCGACCTGGCCGAGCGGGGCGAGGTGGCGCTGCGCATCAAGAAGTCCGGCCGACTTGCCCTGGCCACCGAGCAGTTGGCCGGAACACTCGGGCTGTTCCGGGGTGAACCGCTCGCCGGCCTGGAGGGACCCTTCGCGCGGGCCGAGCGGGACCGGCTCGCCGAGCGGCGGCGGGCACTCCGACGCGAGCGGCTGGAGTGCCTCGTTCTGCTGGGCCGGTTCCGGGAGGCGCTGGACGACCTGGCCGACGCGTCCGGGCCCGACCTGTACGACGAGTCGCTGCTGGCCCTGCGGATCCGGGCCCTGTACGGCTACGAACGCCAGGCGGAGGCACTGAAAACCTACGAGGACATGCGGATCCGGCTGCGCGATGAGCTCGGCGTCACCCCCGGTGAGGAGTTGCGCCGGGTGCACACGGCGGTGCTGAAGCAGGACGACGCCTCCCTCCTCGGGGCGGCTCCGGCCTGGCTCAGAGTCGGCGTCGTCAATGAACTTCCGGGCGACGTAGGGCAGTTGACAGGACGAGAGGTCGAGCTGGCCCAGCTGATCGCGCCCGCCGCGCCCGGCTCCGGCTCCGTGTCGATCGTGACGGTGGACGGTCCGGCCGGGGTCGGCAAGAGCGCGCTCGTCGTCCGCGCGGCCCGTGAACTCAGCGCCGACCACCCCGATGGCTGCCTCTTCATGGACCTGCGCGCCCACAGCACACAGCAACACCAGTCCCCGGCACGGGCGTTGCAACGGCTGCTGCGCTCGCTCGGCGCGGCCAAGGGCGAGTTGCCGAGCGACCTCGACGAACTCACCGCCGCCTGGCGGGCGGCGACCAGTTCGCTACGGCTGCTGCTCGTGCTGGACGACGCCCTGGACGCCGATCAGATACGGCCGCTGCTGCCCGCGGGGGCGGGCAGCAGGGTCCTGGTGGCGGGCCGGCGTCGGCTGACCGAGCTGGACGCGGACATACGGGTCACCCTGGAACCGCTGGCGAGCGGGGACGCCGTATCGCTGCTCACCCACCTCATCGGCGAGGAGCGCGCGAGCCGGGAGCCGGAGGCCGCTCGACGGCTGGCGGAGTTGTGCGACGGGCTGCCGCTGGCCCTGCGCATCGCCGGGTCCCGGCTGCAGAGCCGGCGGGCCTGGACGGTGAAGTACCTGGTGGGCCGGTTGGCGGACGACGAGGGGCGGCTCGGCGAACTGCGCGTCGGGGACCGCAGCGTGGAGGCCGCCTTCCGGCTGTCGTACGACCAACTGACCTCCGAGCAGCAGCGGGCGTTCCGGGTGCTGGGGCTCGCGCCGACGGTCGAGTTCGACGTGCTGACGCCGGCGGCGATGCTGGGGCGTCCGGCGCGTGACACCGAGCGTCTCCTGGAGAGCCTGGTGGACACGAGTCTGGTGCAGGAGCCACGGCCGGGGCGGTATCGGCTGCACGACCTGGTGCGGGTGCACGCGCGGCGGATGGCGGAGGCCGAGCCGGAGGAGGCGGTGGCCGCGCGGAGGGCGGCGCTGCGGCTGTTCCTGGACGCGGGGAGGCTGGCCAGTGACTGGGGGGCGGTGGCGTTCCCGACGGGGCCTCAGCCGACGGCGGGGAGCTTCGGCGGCTGGCGCGAGGCGGAGACGTGGCTGGACGCGGCGGGGGGTGAGCTGCCGGACGTGGTCGCGTATGCCGTGGCCTTCGGGGAGATCGACCACGCCTGCTGGATCGCCCACGCGTTGTGCGACTACTTCGTACGGCAGGGCCGGTACCACGAGTCCCAGACAGCCCTGGAGACCGCGCTCGCGCGCGTCGACGAGGCCGACGACGAACACATGACCACCGGGCTGCGGGTCTGCCTGGCCTACACCAGCGTCTACCAGCATCGATACCGCCAGGCGCGCGCCCTGTTCACCGAGGGACTGCGCCTGAGCCGGTATCACGGCCACCGGATCGACGAGGCCCGGGCCCTCTCCGGGCTGGGATCCCTCGCCCTGAGTCTGGGCGAGGCCGACCAGGCAATCTCCCATGTCACCGAGGGGGTGGTCCTGTCCCGACGCCTGGGCGACGACTGGGCCGCCGCGATGGCTCGCCTCGTCCAGGGGCGCGCTCACCAGATCGAGGGACGGGACGAGGAGGCGCTGGCCTGCTTCGCCGCCGCGTGCACCCATGCCGAGGCGGGCGGCCGACAGCATGTGCTCAGCCGGGTGCTGAGCCTGGCTGCCGACGCCCACCTCCGCCTCGGCCGGCACGGCGAGGCGCAGCACCTCCTGCGTCAGGCCGTCCACCTGGGCGGGCAGTGCGGGGACGTCTTCTTCTGCGCGCGCAGCCTGACCCGGCTGGGCACGGTGGAACAGGGCGAAGGAGACCCGCGAGCAGCCCTCGCCTTCCACCGACTGGCCCTGGAACTGCACGAGTCACTGTCCCGCGTCACCGAACCCGCCTACGACTGGCTGGAGATGGACATCCGCACCCGCTTGGCCCACGCCCACCTGGCAACGGGTTCGGTCCACGAGGCGCACCATCAGTTCCAGCGCGTCCTCGACGTGTACGAAGCCCGCAAGCGCCGCAAGGCTCAGGGCTTGCGCCCCACCCCCCGATAGTGCCGCTGCAGTCCATGTGGAGTCCGCATCCTTTGACCGGGGGCGTCTCCCCCACCGTTGCGGATCATCGCTCCAAGGCGATCCGCGATGGCCCGGTCACGGTCGCTGGTCATGTGCTGTGACACGGGTGGCCGCGACCTTGCGCTGGTCGATGGCGAAGCCCCTTGGCCAAGCCGGCAGATCTTCGTGTGGGTTTACTCGACCTCGGCAGCGCGGGTGGGCAGAGCCCGGTCCGCGGCGCGTTCGTGGCCTGCGGCGGAGTGGGCGACGGCCTCCAGGAACACCGATGCGGTACAGGCGTCCTGTCAAGCGGGGGCTGGGGCCTGGGACATCTGCTCGGTCCGGACGACACCCCCATGAACCCCGTGGTCTTCTTCGCCGAGTCGTCGAGTCTGGGCGCCGTCCTGATCCTGCTGGTCTACCTCGCGTCCAACATCGCCCTGCCCCTGTACTACCGCAGGTACCGTCCGCAGGCAGTGACACGCGGAGTGCGAGTGGACGTCCTTTATGGCGCCACGGAAGAGGGAACCACGCCGCAGGATGTCGTCGACCCGCTGCACCGGCTCGGCTACGACGGCGCTCAACGTCTGGGCCGGGAACTCCTGAAGCCGGCGAAGGAGCCGACGGGCAGCGGAGCCTCCCTCCTGATCTTCGACGGGAGGGAGGAGGGGCTCGAAGCGGTCATCGGCGACTACGCGTGGGCGGGGTCGCCAGGCTCAGAGCCGGCAAGCTCCGTCCACGTGGGCGGAACCGAGTTCATGGCCCAGGTGGCACGGGCAGCCGCAGGTCTGTGGATGTGGAGCGGTGATCCCGATTGCGTCGAGCGCTGGCGGCGCGTCGCGAACCGCTGCCAGGACGACACGGCCGTCTCCGCGGCTCGGGGAGGCCCGCTACGGAAGGACCTGGTCCTCGCCGAGCCGATCGTGGATGACGAGCACGCCCAGGGTCCGCAGGGCTCTGAGGACGACGCCTTGCGGACCGGCGGCACATGCCTGCACGAGACCGGATTCGCAGCAGGCATCCGAGGCGTCTCGGCGGTGATCCGCCGCCCGGAGACCTTGGCCACGCCGTAGGAGTGGACTCCCGCGCCGCCGTCACGGCGGCGCGGGAGCCTCTTGGCGCGGGTGCCCGGAAGGTCTCGCCGACCTGGCCAGCCGCGCCGCCGCGCTTCGGATTCCGGCCCACTCCGATCGAACGCCCTACTCGTCGAGGAACCGATACCCCTCGCTCGCGGGCTGGATCACGACGGTTCCGTCGCGGACCTGCCACTCGCTCATGCCGTCGACCTCGTGACTGACGAAGAACAGGCCGATGATCCGATCATCGTCGTCATCGGAGGCCGGAATCCGCGCCACGCGCCGCAGTCGGTCCAGGAACCAGTCGACCGACTGAGCACGCATATCGGCCCCGAAGAAGGCCCAGCTGACGAAGTTGTACTGCCTTGGGGGAAAGGCCCAGCCACCGCTGTACGTCCGGTCGGCATCGTCCGCTTGAACGATCTCCTTGACCTGGGCAAGCTGCTGATCATCACACTCCAGCCAACCCCTGATCCGGACGAAGACACCCACGACGATCACTCTCCCCTACGTTCCAGGCGCCATTCGCTCACTGATCGGCCAGCGGACCGATATCGATGACCGCCTGCATTCCGTATCGCGCATCGTACCGTTTGATCGCGTTCATCACATCCCTGGAAGGCTCGCTGTCGAACTGGAAGTACGGCGTTCTACCCGAGGCCGCAGACACCTCATACATCCGCTTTGCCGATTTCCGGAAGCGCCTGTCGATCTGGAAATTTCCGGGTTTCGCGGATGCGACATAATCGTCACTGACCGCATCGAATTCGACATCCTTGAGGTTCAGGAACTCGACCTGGGCCCGACCGCCGAGTTTTTTCGCCAGCAATTCCGCGTTCGCATCGAATTTCTTGGTCGAGTTGACCAGCGTCCCCAGGCCGCCGTTTCCGGACAGCAGCCCCGGCTCCGGCTCGGCCCTCGCCGGAGCCCCCTCCTCCTCCGCGGCGCCCGCCCCGGCCAGGACCAGCGGCAGCATGTCGCAGAGCGTGCCCGCCGCGCAGGGGTTCTCCGGGATGTCATCGACATCCGCCCAGGTGTGGTAGAAGTGCGAGAGTTCCAGGCATCCGCCCTGGGTCATGTCCTGGCTGCACCTCCCACGGAAGTAGAGCTCGACATTGACCGCATAGGTGTACAGCGGGTTGTAGTCCCCCTGGTTCGCCATCTGCGCCACGCTCGGGTACTTCTGCTGAAACATCTGGACGGTTTTCAGGGGCGGGACCGGAACAGGGGCGGAACCGACCCCTTGGCATCCGTCGCAGTAATGGCCGCCGGTGCTGTTACCGGAGCAGGAGTGCGTGTCGCAGTAGTGGCTGGAACCCTGGTAATTGCTGGATTCCGGGTCGTTCTCCGAGTGGTAGTCGCCGTACGTGCCGTTGCTGCCGGAGCAGTAGCTGGACGGATAGCAGGATTCGAGGCCGGTGGGGTCGCTGCCGGTGACGGGGTTGTCGGCGGCGTAGGCGTATCCGCCGAGTTCCTGGGGGCTGCCGGCTTCGAAGACGGGGTCGAGACTGATGAAGCTGCCGAGCGCCGGGTCGTACTTGCGGGCGCCGACGTCGGTGTAGCCGGTGGAGGTGTCCTGGGGCATGCCCAGGTAGGAGTGGGTGGGGTCGGGCCAGGTGGTGGTGTTGGCGCTGCCGCGTGGCTGACCGTAGGGGGTGTACTGCTGACGGGCGACCTGCTGGGTGGTGGTGTCCATCGCCAGGGAAGCGGTGCCGTGCGGGTCGCTGAAGAGGTACTTCGTGCCACCGCCCGCGAGGCTGGAGCGGATGGCCGCAGGACCGCCCGCGCCCCCGTGACTGTAGGTACGGACGGCGCCGAGCAGCACGTTGGGCGTCACGCTGGTGTTGACGATGATCTCGGTGTCGCCGGCGAACAGCGTGGTCTGGCCGGGATCACGGCGGATCAACTGGCCGCCGTCGGCGTCGTAGAGGTACTTGGTGGTGGTGGGGCCGGCGCCTCCCGTGTCCACCTGGACGAGGCGGTTCTCGTCGTCCCAGGTCAACGTCTGGCCGGGACCGGTGGTGGGGGTGCGGGTGTGGAGGTTACCGGTCTCGTCGTAGCCGAACCTGGTCGGGTTGGTGCCGCCGGTGGTGGCGGTCAGGGTGTGCGGCTGGGCGCCGGTGGAGTTGCAGCCGGTGGTGCAGCCGTCGGCGTAGGTCGTGGTGCTGGTGGTGCCCGACCCGCCGATGGCGTGGTCGACGCTCTGCTTGCGGTCGCCGACCGCGTCGTAACTGAAGGACTGCCAGTACGAGCCGGCCGTGGTGGACAGCGTGCTGCTCGTCGGCGGGTTGGCCGCGCAGTTGTCCTTGGCGGTCCAGGCGTCGGTCAGCCGGTCGAGCGTGTCGTAGGAGTAGCACTGCTGGTCGGTGACGGTGTTGCCGGTTTCCGACTGCTGGTCGGTGGTGGAGGTCGGGTTGCCGGCGGCGTCGTAGGTGTACTTGGTGTCGTCCACCGTCGGACCGGGCGCCTGGGTCCGCTCCACGAGACGCTCGGTCGGTCGGCGGGTCTGGT
The DNA here is from genome assembly GCF_040296885.1 of Streptomyces sp. NPDC001980. Classification (NCBI taxonomy): domain Bacteria; kingdom Bacillati; phylum Actinomycetota; class Actinomycetes; order Kitasatosporales; family Streptomycetaceae; genus Streptomyces; species Streptomyces sp. NPDC001980. The sequence goes on from NZ_JBEOYD010000012.1 coordinate 190,517, forward strand.
CGTCGTAGCTGTAGGTCGCCCAGGCGGGGTTCGTCGACGGGCCGAACGTGACCCGGGAGAGTTCACCGTAGTCGGTGTACACGGTGGCGCCGACGTAGGTGCCGATGCTGCTGGCGGTGGTCGTCGGCTTGCCCAGCGCGTTCCGGCCGTAGGTGATGGTCTCGCTGTTCAGGCCCTGGGTGCGCGGGTCGCTCTGCGAGGCGAGCAACTGGTCGCGGGGCGTATAGGTGTAGGTCGTGGTGTAGGTCGAGGGCAGCGGGGCCTCGGAGTCGGGCAGGGTGATCTTGGTGCCGGTCGGCTTGCCGAGGGTGGTGTAGCCGGTGGTGGCCACGGTGTACCCGCCGGTCGTGCCCTGGACGTAGCGGGTCGACGAGGTCGGCAGGCCGATCCGGAGGGTGTCGTAGGTCCAGGAGGCGAACTGGAAGTTCGACTTGGACTTGTCGGTGGCCGTGAGCTTGCGGCCCAGCAGGTCGTAGGTGTAGTCGAGCTCGACCTTCTTGGCGTCCGTGGTGGACGTCAGGTTGCCCGCGTCGTCGTAGCCGTAGCTGCTGCCGCCCGCGTCGGGGTCGGTCTGGGACTTCTTGTGGCCCAGCAGGTCGTAGCCGAAGGTCCACACGGCCTTGTCGGGACCCGTGACGCGGGTCTGCCGTCCGGCATCGTCGTAACCGTAGGTGGTGGGTGAGGTGCTGCCGCCGGAGGCGGTGAAGCCTGCCGCGGCGGACCCGCTCAGTGTGGGCGCGGCGGTGTACTGGTCGAGCTCGGTGGTCTGACCGCGCGCGTTGACGACCGTGGTGGTGGCGACCCCGCCCTTGGGCGGCAGGACGGTGGTCTTGTCCCCGGTGTAGGCGGTGGTCGTCGTCCAGGCCTTGACCCCGTCGTGTTCCTCGGTGACCAGGTCGGCCCGGCCCTGTCCGTCGTAGTCCGTGACGGTGGTGTTGGGGATGGAGACCTGGGAGACCGATATCAGGCTGCTGCCGGGGCTGCCGGCCACGTTGTAGGCGTTGTTGGTGGCGACCGTCCAGCCGTGCGAGTCGGATTCGGTGTCGGAGACCGTGGTGGTGGAGTTCTCCGCAATCGCCTGTACCTGCAGCGGGCGCAGCATCGCGTCGTACAGCGTTGTGCTGGTCGCGTAACCACCGCTGTCCAGCAATGCGTTGGTGGAGACGACCGAGGGGGCCGACTGGGACAGGGCGTAGGTGTAGGTCGTATTCGCCGGTGCGCTGTTGGCCTTGCTCTCGTTGGGCAGCCATACACCGGTCATGCGGCCGAGCGCGTCATAGGTGAGCGAGGTGAGCAGTCCTGCCGCGTCCGTCTTGGATGTGGGCAGGCCTCGTGCCGGGTCCAGGGTGCTGCCGGTGAGCTGGCAGTCCTTGGACGACACGGTCACCGTGGAGCAGTCCGTGCCGGGTGTGACCTGGGTGATGGTCGTGCTGCTCGTGGGGAGCGCGTCGGTGGTGGGGGTGTAGGAGGTGTAGACGGTCTGGGCGAGGCTCTTGCCGTCGGGGGAGACCGAGTGGGGAGTACGGGTGGCCTTGATGGTGCGGCCGTAGGAGTCGTAGGTGGTGGCGGCCTGGTCCACGAACGCGGTGGCGGTGGCGCCGCTGGCGGCGGACACCTGCTGGTCCAGCGTGGCGTCGCCGAGCGCGGGCAGTGCCGGGTTCTGCTGGCCGTCGCCGTCGTAGGCGAAGGCGTTGTGGTCGTAGGACGTACGGACGTCGGAGAGCAGGGTGCCGCTCGGGGTGGCGCCGGCACTGGAGCAGTCCTGGGACGTGGAGATGACCTCTGCGGGCACCACCAGGGTGCTCGGGCTGCCGGTGAGGTAGCGGGTGAAGGTGCACTTGGAGACGTTGGCGCTGTCGGTGGGCTCGCCCCGGTCGTCGACCTGCACCGGCATGCCGGTGGTCGACTTGCCCAGCGTCCGGTTGTAGAAGGTGTCGGTCTCGGTCTTGCGCCAGCCGTACGACACCGCTTCGCGGGTCAGTGTCTTGGCAGGGCGGACCATCAGGGCCGTCAGGTCCGGCAGACCGCTGCGGTTGCGGCCGGCCGTGGGTCCGATGATCGTGGGCACGTTGACGACGGCCTTGACCAGACTGCCGCCGGAGGCGGAGTAGGTGTCGGTCTCGAAGGCCTGGCCGGCCAGCGCGTCGTCGTCCGCGACCGAGGTCGCGCCGTCCTGGCTGGTCAGATCCGGCACCGAACGGGTCTTGCCGCCGGGTAGCGTGTCGCCGTTCATGCCCAGGAAGTAGTACGACTTCGTGAGCGTCTTCTGGTCGTGCACCTTGGTGCCGTCGGTGTAGTGGAACACGTTCGGGTCACCGGTGGTGACGTCCACCTCCGGGTAGCCACGGAACTGGCCCCAGGTGCGGTTCTTGGCCTTGACGACCTCGTTGTCGTCGTAGTGCCAGCCGGGGTTGCCCTTGTAGGCGTAGTCGGTCTCCAGCTCCGGCTGGGTGCCGTCCTGGTAGGAGTTGTGCGGGTCGGTGGTGACGACCGAGGTGACCTTGTACTTGTAGAACCAGTCCATCCACGGCGCCGGCTGCCCGTCGGGGGTCCAGTAGACGGGGAAGCAGGACAGGGTGTTGGTGGAGGCGAAGGTGCGGGCCGCCGCGTCGGTGGGGTCGTTCGGGTCGCTGGCCGGGGCGCTGGAGCAGTTCGGCCGGTCGTAGGTGACCGTCGTCTGCGCGCCGGTCTCGCTGGTGACCGTCTGGATCCGGTTGTGGTACATCAGCGGCATCTGCGGGATCGTGCCGACCCGGTTGGGCAGTTGGAGCGGCGGGTCGAAACTCACCGCCGGCGTCGAAGTGCCGCCCGACGCGCCGCCCAGGGTGTCCAGGCCCGTGTGCTGGACGGAGTCCAGCCACAGGGTGGGGGCGTGGTCGCCGCCGTCGGGGAAGGACTGGGTGAAGGTGTACTTGTCGACCTGCTTGGTCGTCCCGCCGGTCTGGATCTGGGTGGTGATCGAGGTCAGGCGCTTGCGCGACCAGAAACTCGGGCCGTGGTTGGTGCAGTTCGTCGAGCTCGACGTGCAGTTCAGGTCCACCGGTACGTCCGGCCAGTACGCGGCGTTGGCGGGGGTGAACTGACTGTCGGCGCAGGTGTTGCCGGCCGGGGTACCCGGGATGCAGCGCTCGGCGGTGTCGAAGAGGATCTGCTCCGGGGCGGTGCCGGAGTAGACCGTCGAGGACGTCATGCCGTAGTCGATCCGGGACAGGGCGCCGCCGCGCGTGTAGGCGACGGCGGTGTCCTTCGTGTCCGCGCCGTAGTAGCCGGTCTCCGGGCTGTAGTACCAGGCGGTGGCGTTGCCGTGCGAGTCCACCACGTAGTCCAGGTTGAAACGGTAGCCCAGCGTGCAGGCCGTGTCGGCGAAGGTCGTGCTGTCCGGACACGCCGACACCCCGCTGTGCGCGTGGTAAACGGGCTGGGTCCACGCCGACTTGGTCTCGTCCTTGCCGCTGGACCAGCCCGGCAGCCGGTTCAGGCCGAAGAAGTACTGCACCCCGGCCTCGGTGACCTTGAAGTACTCCTTGTTGTCGGTGCCGTTCGTGGCACCGGTCAGGTCCTCGATCTTGGTGGTGGAGTCGTCGCCGGCGGGGTGGAAGGTCTTGGTGGCGTCGTCGTAGACGATGTCGGTGGACTTGCCGTTGAGCGAGAGGGTGAGGATCTGTCCCGCCCAGCAGGAATCGCCGTCGTTGTCCGGGGCTCCGGAGGAGGAGTCGTCCTTGCAGGACTTGTAGGTGCGCTCGATGTAGTTCTCGGTGGAGCTCCAGCCGTCTCCCAGCCAGGAGGACTGGTTGTTGGTGCCCTCGGTGCGCGCGTCCTGGGCGGAGGAGTTGTAGGAGAGACCCACGTTCGGTGCCGCGCCGCCGATCGCCGGGGGCACCGAGATGGGGTAGTTGTAGGTGAACGCGCCCGTGTTCCCCGAGGTCGACCAGGAGCCGCCCGGTGACAGGCTGGTCGCCGAGTAGTCGCCGGAGGAGCCCGACGTGCCAGAGGTCGCCGCCATGACCACCATGGCGGTGGACGACGCCGTCGCCGAACGGGCGGCGAGGCCGGCTCCCGGAGTGGCGGGTGCTGCCGCGGGCAGGGAGATCCGCGCGGACAGCGGCGTGGCGGGGGCGGTGCGCACAGTGGTCTGGGTCTGGCACTTGGCCAGCTTCGGTGTGGTCAGCGCGCACTGCGGCAACTGAACCAGGTGCAGGCGGGAGGCGAAGTCTCCGCCGAAGGCGTAGCGGAACGACGAGTCGTCCACGCGCAGGGCGACCTGTCCGGTGCCCGGGCTGCTGCGCCGCAGGGTAAAGAGGACACCGTGGACGCCGGCGGCGCGTGCGGTCTTCTGGTCCAGCACGCTGACCCGTACGCGCTGGGATCCGGCGGCGGCACCGGCCTGCGGGTGTGCACCGGCGGCGGGAGCGAACAGAACGGGTGTACGGCCGGCCCGTACTTCGGACGTTCTGCCGGTCAGGTGCGTCGTGGTGGCCGCAACGGGCAGGGTGACGACGGCGCTGCCCTGCTGGGGAAGCCGGGCGTGGGTAGTGGGATCGAAGTGCTGGAAACCCTTGTGCCCGGAAACGTGCCGGGGAGTGGCGCGGGTGAAGGGGATGCGCTTGTCCTGGGGCGCGGCCGGAGCGGACACATGACGGCTCGTCGGTGAGGCCGCCGTGGCGGAACTCGCCGGCAACAGACCGGCCACCAGCAGGGCGCCGATCGCGACGCTTGCCGTACGGCGCAGCCCCCGATCGCGTGCTGCCGACCGCGCGCGTCTCCACCTCGTTCTCCGCACCATGGTGCGTGTCCCCCTCCCCGTACGGTGCGCATTCAAGTCGCCCTGGAACACGGGTGATTGAGCGCACGCCGAAGGGAGGCACAGTCGATTCGGCCCCCCGTGAACCTTCACGCTAGGGCCTGGGATGAACACGACAAGCAAAGGACCTTCACATGGAAGGCAAAGAGATCACCCAGAAGGAAACCCAAGTTGACTTGTATACGTCAAAAACGGATGGCGTAAGGGCACCGGGTGACCCATCGGCGATGGACCCCGCTCCCCTCGGCACTGAGAATGCACAGCGGCGCGGACCCACGGGGGGGCCGCCTGAGACGTGCGAGGGATCCCAACGCCGATGTCCGCCATTCGCTCCATACGTGTGTCCAGACGCCCTGGGCCGAGACCAGTCGCCGTAGCCGTGGTCGCGGCTCTCGCAGCAGGGTCGCTTTCCGCCACGGTGACGGCCCAGGCAGCGCCCGCCGCCTCCACCCGGCCGTCCGCCCCGAAGTCGCACAGCAAGCATTCGGGGTCCGCCACCCGGCGCCTCAACGCCACCGAGTCCGCGTCCGCCCGGGCCAAGGCGACCGGCAAGCCGGTGACGATCGACCAACTCACCGACACCGGAACGCTGGTGGTGGCCAACCCGAACGGCACCTTCACCCGCACCGACTCCTCGATGCCCGAGCGCGCCCGGCAACACGGCAAGTGGGTGCCGATCGACACCACGCTGGTACGGCAGGCCGACGGGACGTGGGCACCCAAGGCCACCGTCACCGACGTGAGGTTCTCCGGTGGCGGTTCGGACGCGCTGGTCACGATGGGCAGCGGCAGTGACCGGCTGGGCTTCTCCTGGCCGGGCAAGCTGCCCGAGCCGGTGATCTCCAAGGACACCGCCACCTACCCGGACGTACTGCCCCAGGTGGACCTGCAGCTGACCGCGGACGCCTCCGGGTACTCCTCGATCCTCGTGGTCAAGTCCCGCAAGGCGGCGGCCGATCCACGGCTGCGGAACCTCTCGCTCGACACCACCTCAAGCCATCTGAAGCTGACGTCCACGCGCGGCGGCGGCACCCTGGCCACGGACAAGCGCACCGGCGAGACGGTGTTCCACAGCGATACCGCGCTGATGTGGGACAGTGCCGGTCAGAGGACCGGCGGTGCGGCACTGGCCTCGGCTCGGGCCGAGCACACGGCAGCGGCCAAGGTCGGCAGGCACCGCGCCCGGGTTCGGGTGAGCCTCCGGCACGGCAGGCAACTGCTGGGCCTCGATCAGAAGCTGCTCACCGCCAAGAGCACCGCCTACCCGGTCTACGTCGACCCCGAGTGGAGCGGCAGGCCCTCCCAGCTGGACTGGGCGCGGATCTCCGACAACGGGTGGAACGTCTACAACTCGACGTCCACCTCGGGTTCCACCAACGCCCGCGAGGGATGGGACAACTCCTCCCCCGGCAACGGTGAGCGGGCCCGCACGTACTACCAGATGAACACGAGCGGCATCAAAGGCGCGGTGGTCACGCACGCCTCGCTGTACGTGAAGCAGCTCTCCGCCGCTTCCTGCTCGGACACCCCGGCCGCCGTCTACGGTACCGACCGTCCCGCCGGGTGGAGTTCGTCGTCGCTGTACTGGGGTCATGAGCCCGGCGGGCGCACCGGCTCGCTGGGCACCAACCCCAAGAGCCACGAGGCCGGTACCTGCCCGGTCACCGACGGTGCCAACTCCTGGGTCAGCCCGCCGTCACTGGAGTTCGACGTGACCTCCCGGGCGCAGAGCGCGGCGGCCGGCGGCTGGAAGAGCATGACGCTGATGGTCCAGTCGCCGGACATGAACGACGCGACCCAGTGGAAGCAGCTCGCTTATGGCGGCGGCGCCACCATGTCGGTGACGTACAGCTACCGGCCCAAGCTGAAGAACGGTACCGGTACCCCGGCCATCAAGCCGTCCAGCGTGAACCTGGGCAAGACGATGACCACCACCCACACCCCGACGCTGTCCGCGCGCGCGGTCGACCCCGACCTGGCCGGCGGAAGCGAACTGGTGCGCATCGAGTACAACGTGTACAACTCCTCCGGCACCCTGGTCCATCAGGGCTTCGGTCCCAGTACCGACTCGAAGAAGCGCGCCCGCTACAACACCAACGGCAGTGACTGGACCACCCCGAGCCTGCCGGACGGCACCTACACCTGGAAGGCCACCGCGCAGAACGCGGCCGGCTACTGGGCGGGTACCGGATCGGGCATCTGGACCAAGACGCAGACGTTCACGGTGGACACCAGCGCGCCTCCCGCGCCCACGGTGACCTCGAGTCAGTTCCCGGCCAAGCAGATCGGTGCCGCGTTCGGCGACAAGGGCACCTTCACGATCAGCAACAACCACACGAACAACATCACCGGTTACCTGTTCGCACTGGACGCCACGCTCGGCAACACGGTCTACAGCAGCAGCGTCACCCACTGGACCACGAGCACGACGATCGTGCCGGGCCACGTCTACTACGCCACGTCGGACAACGGTCCCGGCACCGGCACCGCGGTCCTCAACGGCAGTGCCTCCCCCGCTTTCGCCCCTGCCAAGGCGGGACCGCACACGCTGTACGCCAAGGCCGTGGACCAGGCGGGCTCGACGTCCATCTCCGAGACGAAGTACGCCTTCTACGCCGGTACCAGCACCCCGACGTACGCGTACGGCGACAAGATGATCGCCGGCTGGACGGCGACCAACACCGACGGCACGACCACCGTCGTGCCCAAGGCGACCACCACGTCCAAGGGCGGTCAGCTGATCAGCCAGGCCGCCGGCAGCGGCTACGAGTTCGCCGACGGCTACCAGGCCATGCTGGCCAACAAGAGCACCACCTCGAAGGTGGTCAGCGGTGACAGCGCGACGTTCAGCTTCGACATCCCCAAGGACGGTCCCTGGAGCTTCGGGGCCAACCTGACCAGGGCCAAGGACTACGGCATCTACAACCTGGTCCTGGACGCGGGCAAGTCCACCCAGGCCACCCTGCTCAGCGGCCTCGACGCCTACAACTCGTACACCACCACCCGGTTCGTCAACCTCGGCATCCCCAAGGACTCGAACGGCCAACTGCTCACCCTCAAGCAGGGCGTGCACACCCTGACCCTCACCCTGACCGGCAAGAACCCCAGCTCCAGCGGCTACCAGGCCGGCCTCGACGTGCTGCGCCTCGCGCCCGCGCTGACCTGCGCGATCAACAGCACGAGCAGCTGCCTGAACAACACCGCGACCAGCACCTTCACCACCACGACCAGCACGGCCGACGCCGACGGCTCCGGCAACAGCATCAACTCCGCCGATCTGACCGGTACTTCAGGCTGGCAGAGCGGCAAGTCGGTGACCGTCGACGGTACGAGCATCGCGCTGCCGAAGTTCGGTACCGGCACCTACGACAACATGCTGGCCTCCGGGCAGACCGTCACCGTGCCGGGCAGCGGCGTGGTGAACACCGGCGGCGCCGTGGTCTTCCTGGCCTTCGCCACCGGCGGCGCGGCCAAGGGCGCCACCGGCACCATCACCTACGCCAAGAACAACTGCCTGGACCCGAACGGCGACCCCGCCGACCAGTCGTACACGCTGGACACCGTGCCCGACTGGCTGAGCGGCCCGGCCGCCGGGGCCACGCTGACCCTCGTCCACCAGAACCACAGCAACAACACCCAGACCAGCCCCAGCCCCGGCCCGAAGATCTACGCCGTCAGCGTCCCGCTGGCCTGCCCCGGCTCGGTCATCAGCAGCATCTCCCTGCCGCTGTTCACCAACGGCGTCCAGGCCGGCCAGCCGGCGCTGCACATCCTGGGCATGGGCCTGCGGCCGCTGACCGTCACCGGCAGCGGAACCAGCGCCCAGCACTGGGTCGGCACCTGGTCCTCCGTCCAGGACACCGCCAAGGTGACGCAGTCCGGTGGCAGCGCCGCCACCGTCAACGGGCAGACGCTGCGCATCCCGGCCCACGTCAGCATCGGCACCGACGACGGCAACGGCGTCCGCATCCACCTGTCCAACGCCATGGGCAGCGGCCCGGTGACCTTCGACGCGGCCTCCGTCGCTCTGCAGGACACCACCGCGGGCGGGGCCACGGCGGCCGCGGCACCGGTGGCGCTGGCCTTCGGCGGCGCCGCCACGGTCACGATTCCCGCGGGCGGCGACGTCACCAGTGACCCGGTGACCCTGCACGTCGACCAGCAGGCGACGGTCCTGGTCAGCCTCCAGGTGCACGGCTCGGTGTCCGCGCTGCCCGGCCACGCCACGGCCCAGACACCCGTGTGGGTCAGCGACGCGGCCAACCGCACCGGCGACACCGCGGCCACCAAGTTCACGCAGACCACGTACACCGGTCTGCCGTACCTGGCCGGCATCGACGTCACCACGCCCACCTCCGCCCCCACCGGCTCCCTGGTCCTCTACGGTGACCAGAGCGTCAACGGCGACACCGCGAGCGGCGACGGCCAGCACCACCTGAGCGACGCCATCACCGGCGCCATCGTGGGCGACGCCAACGGGGACTCCTCGGTGGACTACGGCGTGCTCAACGCGGGCACCAACAGCACCAGCCTGAGCAACAACCTGCTGCCGCAGGGAACGTACAGCGACTCACCGGTCAACGCGCTCAACCCCCTGGACCGGAACGTCCTGGCTCAGGGCAACGTGCGAACCGTCCTCGTCTCCACCGGCGCCGCCGACCTGCTCAACTGCACCGGCACCGCCGACGCCTGCGCCAACGGCGTCGAGACCGGACTGGCCGCGCTCAACAGCGAGTTGAGCTCCTACTACACCGACGACGGACAGGCCTACGTCAACGGGCAGCCGGTCACGCAGAACTCCAACATCACCGTCTACCTCACCACCATCCCGCCGTTCACCGCCGCACACCCGGGCACGGCGACCCAGGAGTCCGCGCGCGAGCAGGTGAACCAGTACCTGCTCGACAACTTCCCCACCCAGGTCATCGACTTCGCCGCGGCGGTCTCCACGGACGGCACGGCCACCTCCTCGACCGTGAAGGCGGCGGACCTCTCGAGCGGCAACCCGTCGAACACGTACTACGACGACCTCGCCGCCCGCTACCTCAACGACACCAACACGCAGGTCGTCGGCATCGCGCCGAACCTGATCGTCCCGGAGGCCACCGGCAGCGACACCCCCGACAACGAGTGGGAGCTGGCCGCCGACGGCACCGACGCACGCGGGGACAACCCGTTCACCGCGGTCGGCGGGGCGACCTTCGGCTCGACCGGACCGGACGCGGTCAACGCCCCGGACACCGCCACCTCCTTCGACGGCAGCACCGGCTTCCTGGAGAGCGACCACACCGCCGTCAACACCCTCGCCGACTACACCGTCTCCGCCTGGGTGAAGCTCGACTCCACGGACAACCCGGCCACCGCCATCTGCGAGGGAACCAGCCAGCACCAGGCGTTCTACATCGGCTACGACCGGGGCAACAAGGGCTGGATGTTCCAGACCACGACCACCAACGACGACAACGCCGACTTCCCCACCGCGGAAGGAGACACCAACACCGGGGCCGTGGGCACCTGGACCCACCTCCTGGTCACCTACACCGCACCCGTGGACGGCGACGACAACAGCGGCGTGATGTCCATCTACCAGAACGGCACCCTGATGGGGACCGCCACCAACCTCACCCCGCAGTACGACTCGTCGATGCCCCTGACCGTCGGCGGCTGCATCAACGACCCTGCCGCGACCTCGCCGTACAACGCCTTCCCGGGCTCCGTCTCGGACGTCCAGGTCTACCCCTACGCCATGCCGGCGAGTGACGCGGACGCGGACAGCGTGATCGTGCCCGGCGGCTGGCAGAACGGCATGCCCGAGGACGACTGGAAGCTCGCCGCCAACGGCACCGACACCGCCTCCCTCAACCCGGTCACCGCCACCGGCGGCGCCACCTACGGCAGCGACGCACCGAGCGGACTGTCCGGCAGTGTTGCCTTCGACGGCAGCACCGGCTTCCTCAAGAGCAAGCAGAGCGCGGTCAACACCCTCGGCGACTACACCGTCTCCGCCTGGGTGAAGATCAACTCGGCCCTCGGCACCACCGCCGTCTGCCAGGGCACCACCCAGCACCAGTCCTTCTACCTCTCCTACGACAAACCCAGCGCCGCCTGGATGTTCCAGACCACCACCACCAACGACGAAAACTCCGACTTCCCCACCGCCGAAGGAGACAACAACTCCGGCCCGGTCGGCACCTGGACCCACCTGGTCGCCACCTTCCGGGCACCGGTCCCGGGAGCGTCCACCACCGGCAACATGGCCCTCTACCAGAACGGCACCCTGGTCGGGACCGCCACCAACCTCAGCCCCCAGTACGACTCCTCCATGCCCCTCACCATCGGCGGCTGCGTCAACAGCGCCTCCGCCACGACCCCCTACCTGGCCTTCCCCGGCTCCGTCGCGGACGTCCACGTCTACCCCCGCACGCTCTCGGCAACGGAGGTCAGCGCCCTGCACTGACCGCGAACGGACCTATGTATGCCCCGTCGCTCCCTCACCGGGCGGCGGGGCACGCCTCTGTCCGCCCCCTTGTGGTCAGCTGCGCAGCGCGAGTTCCGTGTCGACCTCGGGCTCGGGCGACATGCCTTTGGGGTGGAGGTCGACATGGCATCGATGAGCCGAGCAGTGGCTGCTTCGCCAGTTGCCCGAGTTCAGCGGCCGTGTTGTCGCAGTCGTCGCCGCCGACGGCGGGCTACGCGCTGTCTACCGCTCTCTCCCCGTTTCCCGCCCCCGGCGCGACCAGCCATGTCTTGGGGATCCCGCCCAGGACTCGAACCTGCGGCCATGGCCGAGCCGCTTCAAAGGTACAGAGTGGACTCCACGGTGATCCGCGATCCCGATGACCACCACCCGCGCCCGTTCCCATGGCGGGCGGGCCGCAGACGTACCCGTCGCGTTCGGCGATGTCGGGGATCAACCGGTGCAGGCCGCCCGGGCCGAATGACGTGACGCAGTGCCGCCCTCGCCGGTTCTGCCGGTGAGCAGGTGCAGCCGTCCGCCCCGTAGCGCTACCAGGTGGCACACCTCGTTCGGTTGCACGACGTCGGTGTCGCTGCCCACCCCGTACAGCACCACGACGTCGCCGGGCGCCTCCTCCCGCATGACCCGCACCAGCGTGATCGCACACCCCCGACGATCAGCAGGGTGCCGGGCCGGGCCGGAGCAGCGAGGTGAACGCTCCGTACGGTCCCTTGGCGAAGGCGCGACTGCCGACCGAGACGTTCCGCAGCCCGGCGCCGCCTCCTCACTTGTCGTGGGCTCGCTGGTCGGATGCCAGCCGACGGGGAGGGGCGTGAGCGAGATCGGCGTGCCGGACGGGCGGTGGACAGTACGCTGAATCCAGCGGGATCAGGCCCGCAGCACAGTGTCCGGGAGGTGCTTCATGACGGCCGAGATGGTTGCCCCGGCGTGGATGCATGAACAGATCACGGCGGAGGAGTACGAGTCCTGGTCCGAGGAGCAGTGCGCCGGTATCGAGATCGTGGACGGGATGGTCGTCGTGAGTCCGAGTGCGTCCAAGCGGCACAACCGGCTGGCCCGGATTGTGGCGAACGCCCTGGATGCCGCAGCGGGCCCGGAGTGGAACGCCGACACTGACTTCGACGTCCGACTTCAGGATGTCCCGCTCACCAATCGGCGACCGGACATTGTCGTGTACCGCGCAGACACGATCGACGTCACCCCCACCCGCCCTGAGCACGTGCTGCTGGTCGCGGAGGTGGTCTCGCCGGGCTCGGAGACCACCGACCGGATCGTGAAGGTCGACCAGTACGCCAAGGCAGGCATCGGCTTCTACTGGAGGATCGAGCAGGCCGCGACGGGCGTTCCTCTCGTGTACACCTACATCCTCGACCCCGCGACGAAGACCTACCGGGACGGAGACGTGTTCACCGGCGTCCTCAAGGCAGCGGCCCCCTTCCCGGTGGAGATCGACCTCGGCCAGATCTGACCCACACGCTGCTCAGCAGCCGACAGCGCGTGAGTGATGCGTGAGCGGACAACCCCGTACAGGGCGGCATGAGCCGGAAATCAAGTGGCTCGCCGTGCGGTTCTGACCAGGGAAAACAGCATCGCGCGGCAGCGCCGGGCACTACCCGGCAAGGCCTCGCCCCCCCCTTCTGGCATCCAGATCCGACATCAACCGCTTGAAACCGCGCTCAGCGACGTGCGAGCGGGGCCTGCGGCTTGGCCGCCCTGCCGACCGTCGTCTGCGGGGGGGGCGGCATCGACCGGCGGAGGGCGCCGGATGACGGCGTTGTGGTTGCGGTCGGTCCGGAGCACCGCGCGTGGGGTGCCATGACCGCACGTGATCAGACGGTGTCTCGATCCGGCTCGGTCATGGGAGCGCCGGGGCTCGTCAGAGCTTCCCGCCGATCTCGCAGGCCCGGCACGGCGGTCGCCCGCAGGTGCACTGCATGATGGCGTCGAGGACCTGGTGGTCGTGGTAAAGACACTCGTCCTTGCAGGTGTGGCGCGGGATGAATCCTGCCGGGATCTCGCCGGGCCACGGCTCGTGGCCGTCCCGGCAGCGGACGAACCGTTCGGGGTCGGCGGAGTGCAGCTCGTGCATGCTCGACCGTGCCTCGTCCTCCAGCTCACGCACTCGCTCCACCAGAGCCTTGAGCTCGGCAGCGATCCCGGAGTACCGGTCGGCGCCGGTCCTTACGTGCGCGGCCCGCAGTGCCATCGCTGCGTTGCCCAGAAACCTGCCGGCGTCCTGAAGGTCGGTCACGTGGTGCATCTGAATGCCGGTCACGCCCCGGACCCACACTGCGTCCATGCTCACTGATCCACCTTCCCGGCGTTCGCCTGGTTTTCTTAAGAGAGATTAGGCGCGGCGCCGGCATCTCTGCATAACGAAAAACAATATATTTATGGACGCTAAGGGTTTCACCCGGGCCCGTCCAGCAAATCGTGGGTGAATCGGCTCACAGCCGGGTGGTGGATCTTCTATTCAATCTGCAGCTGATTTCTTGCCCGCCGGACGTCACCCCGCCCGTGTCGGTCATCCGGCGACCGTGTAGGAACTCGCTCCCGTCCCGGCGAGCGCACCTCCTTCGACGATCAGGTACTCCGGGCGGATGGGGCGTCCGTCGAGCCAGCACTCCAGGATCTCCCGCGTACCGGCCGCGTAGCGCGCCTGCGCCGAGAGGGTCGACCCGGACACGTGCGGCGTCATCGCCTCGTGGGGCATGGTGCGCCAGGGATGGTCGGGCGGTGGCGGCTGCGGGTACCAGACGTCACCGGCGTAACCGGCCAGCTGGCCGCTGTCGAGAGCCCGCACCACGGCGTCCCGGCCGACGATGAGCGCCCGTGCGGTGTTGACGATGTACGAGCCGCGCCTCATGGCCCCGATCAGGTCGTCGTCGAAGAGGTTCTGCGTCTGCGGATGCAGCGGAGTGTGGATCGAGAGCACATCGACCGAGGAGGCCAGCGAACGGGCGTCGGGATGCCAGGTCAGCCCCAGCTCCTCCTCGACCTCCCTGGCCAGCCGGCGCACGTCGCAGTAGTGCAGCCTGACGTCGAACGGCTTGAGGCGGCGCAGCACCGCCTGGCCGATGCGGCCGGAGCCGAGGACGCCGACGTCCATGCCTTCGAGGTCGTAGGCGCGCGAGACGCTGTCGGCGATGTTCCAGCCCTTCTTGGCGGTCACCCACTCGTGGGCCGGCATGTAGTTGTGCACCAGGGTGAGAATCTGCATCACGGCGTGCTCCGACACACTGATGCTGTTGCTGAACGTCACCTCGGCCACGGTCATGCCGTGGGCGATGGCGCTCGGCAGGTCGACGTGGTCCGACCCGATCCCCGCGGTGATCGCGAGTCTGAGCCGGGGGGACGCGGCGATGCGTTCGGCGGTCAGATAGGCGGGCCAGAACGGCTGCGAGACGACCACGTCGGTGTCGGGAAGCTCGCGGTCCAGGGTGGAGTCCGCCCCTTCCTTGTCGCTCGTGACGACAAGGGTGTGACCCCGGTCCTCCAGGAACCGGCGCAGCCCCAGTTCTCCTGAGACGCAGCCGAGGAGGTGCCCCGGGGTGAAATCGACGGCCTGCGGGGTCGGCGCGGTCTGACCGCCCGGATAGCCGCTGATGGTGGGAATCTCGTCGCGGGCGTAGTCGGGGGGATAACCGCCCACGGGGTCCGGATAGAGCACCGCAAGGATTTTTGCCATGACGTCCTCCATCGGTGGAACACCGATGATCTTGAATTTTAGTCGAGTGTGCGTCGACACTGCAATGCCCTGAGATAATGGGGAGGTGTTCCGGCGGACAGGGATGCGGCTATTTCGATGAAGTCTGTGACGGAAGTTCGGGAGCCGTTCCGCGCACGTCTGCGCGGGGGCGTCCTGGCGGCGGTCGCGCTGGGCGGCCTGCTGGGCGGGACGGCCCGTTACGCACTGGTGCTGGCCTTCCCCACCCCCGGGGCGGCGTTCCCGTGGACGACGTTCGCTGTCAATGTGTCCGGGTCGTTCCTGCTGGCACTGCTGCTCGTGTACGTGTTGGAGATCTGGCCGCCGACCCGGTACGTGCGGCCGTTCGCCGCCGTCGGCTTCCTCGGCGCCTTCACCACCTTCTCGACCTGGATGGTCGACACCGATCGCCTGCTGGGCCACGACCACTACACGGCCGCGGCATTGAACATCTTCGGGAGCCTCTTCGCCGGCCTGGCCGCCACCGTTCTGGGCCTGGCCGTCGGCAGGCTGACAGCGGCCCGGCGCAGTCGGCTCGACGCGCGGCGAGGGCGTGCCCGCCGGTACGGGCGGTGGGTACGGTGATCATCCTGCCGGCCGTCGGAGCGGCGGCCGCCGTCGGGGCGGTTGCGCGTTACGTACTCGACCAGTACGTGCAGTACCGGAGACCGGGCGCGTTCCCGCGCGGCACCTGGCTGATCAACGTGACCGGCTCGTTCGTGCTGGGGCTGCTGGTGGGCCTCGGCGCACGGCACGCACTGCCGGAGCAGGTCGTGACCATCGGCGGCGTCGGTTTCTGCGGCGGCTACACCACGTTCTCCACATTCAGTTACGAGTTGGTCCACCTGCGCGACAAAGGGCTGGTCGGCAAATCCCTGCTGTACGCCGTTTCGAGTATTGCGGTGGGGCTTGCGGCGGCAGCGTCGGCGTTCGCCATCGGGTCGCTGTGAGGTCGCCACGAAAAGGTCCGCACGAGAAGGTCCACGCCCGGTCGTCCGGTACTTGACACCGGGATTTGCGAGACGTCTCCTTGAAGGTAGGAAATGTGCTGTGGTGTGCGTCGGTCGGGTGCGCGAACGCGCACTCGGGTTTGCCGACGTCCACCGGCATCCGGAGGCTGCTGATGGCAACCTACGAATATCTGTGCAGCCGATGTGGGCCTTTCGATGTGAGGTTGGCGATCGGGACAGCACCCAGGACATACGGCTGTCCTGACTGTGCCGGCGCTGCGAGACGTGTGTACTCCTCGCCCGGCATCACGCTGACCTCGAAAGCGGTCGCCGCCCTCCATGTCCGGGAGGAGCAGGCGCGTGAGGCCCCGGCAGTGGTCTCCCAACTGCCGCCACGCAGAAGGGTGCAACCGCACCCCGCACTCTCGCGGCTGCCGCGTCCCTGAAGGCGGTGGTCGGCAAGGCAGAACGTCTCATGCGGGTTCGGCACCGGAACACGACGTCGTTCCCGTAGCGGTGTGCGGATTGCGGAATCACGCAACGCGGGCCGGGAGGGGCCGTCTCCTCGGCAGCTCATCGGCGGCTCCGGCGCCACGCGATTCCACTCCCCACGCGGACTGAGGAGGTGTGTCCCCGTGGGAAACGTGGGACTGCTCTTTGTCGGTGCGGTGCTCTTCATGAACGGACTGCTACTGCTCGGGAAGGTCGATACCCGGGCCGGTGCGGTGTTCAACCTTTTCATAGGCGCACTGCAGGTACTGACGCCGACTTACCTTATCTTCACCGCCAACGACGACCCCTTGAAGATCCTGGCGGCATCCGGCATCTACCTCTTCGGGTTCACCTACCTCTATGTAGGTGTCAGCCTGCTCGCCGATCTCGACAGCACCGGCGTCGGCTACTACTCGCTGTTCGTGGCAATTGCCGCCCTGGGATATTCGTTCGTCAATTTCCGGCTCTTGAAGGATTACCCCTTCGGAGTCATCTGGCTCTACTGGGCCTACCTGTGGTTCCTGTTCTTCCTGCTGCTCGGTCTCAAGAAGGACGACCTCAAGATCTATACCGGCTGGGTCACGGCGATCGAAGGCTGGGTCACCGGTGTGATTCCCGCCGGGCTGCTGCTTTCCGGCTACTGGAAGCACCCCACCGAGATCGCCATCGCACTGGCGGTCTTCGGCGTCGTGGTGTTCGCGGGGCTGTGGCCGCGCACCCACAGAACGCCCCGGCCGACCTCAGCCGCTCCGCGGGTCGGAGGTGCGGGCGCACCAACGTGACCGGATCAGAATCTAGGAGTTGTCATGCCTGAAATTCTCTTCAGCGTGGACCACAGCAAGTCGATGCGTGACCAGGCCGTGCCCGGCCACAACAGGTGGCACCCGGACATCCCCACCGTCGCCATGGTGAAGCCGGGCGCGGAGTTCCGCATGGAGTGCCGCGACTGGACCGACTGCCAGGTCGGCAACAACGACACCGCCAACGACGTACGCGACATCGACCTGACCATCCCTCACATGCTCAGCGGCCCGATAGGCGTGGAGGGTGCCGAACCCGGCGACCTGCTCGTCGTCGACATCCTCGACCTCGGCCCCGTGCCGCAGCAGACCGGGGACGCGGCGGGACAGGGCTGGGGCTACACCGGCATCTTCGCCAAGGCCAACGGCGGAGGCTTCCTGACCGACTACTTCCCGGACGCCTACAAAGCGGTATGGGACTTCCACGGACAGCAGGCCGTCTCCCGCCACCTTCCCGGGATCCGCTTCACCGGAATCACCCACCCCGGGCTGTTCGGAACCGCCCCGTCCACCGAGATGCTCGCCCGCTGGAACGCTCGCGAGCAGGCGCTGATCGACACCGACCCCAACCGGGTACCGCCCCTCGCCGTACCTCCCGACGGCACCAACGCACTCGCCGGTACGGCCACGGGCGACCTCGCCAAGCGCATCGGCGCGGAAGGCGCGCGCACGGTGCCGGCCCGCGAGAACGGAGGCAACCACGACATCAAGAACTTCACGCGCGGTTCGCGGGTCTTCTACCCCGTACACGTCAAGGACGCCAAGCTCTCCGGAGGCGACCTGCACTTCAGTCAGGGCGACGGAGAGATCACCTTCTGCGGCGCCATCGAGATGGGCGGATTCATCGACTTCCACGTCGACCTGATCAAGGGCGGCATGGAGACCTACGGCATTTCCACCAACCCCGTGTTCATTCCGGGCAACGTCGAGCCGAGGTACACGGAGTTCCTCACCTTCATCGGAATCTCCGTCGACCACGACACGGACACGAACTACTACCTCGACGCGACGCTGGCCTACCGCCGGGCCTGCCTCAACGCCGTCGAGTACTTCAAGAAGTTCGGCTACAGCGGAGAGCAGGCCTACCTGCTGCTCGGCTCCTCTCCCATAGAGGGACGTATCAGCGGCATCGTCGACATCCCCAACGCCTGCTGCTCGTTGTACGTGCCTACCGCCATGTTCGACTTCGAGGTCCGTCCCAGCGCCGTCGGACCGACGAAGGCCGACCGAGGCCAGTGCGCGGTGGCCACCGCCTGACCTGATCCCGGCTGCAGCCCCGCGGTCCCGGCCGCGACTCGGCCCGCATCAGCGCCGATCGCCGGATCCGAGACGTCGGGCCGCGGCGTCGGCGCACGGGTAGGGCTGTCCGCGGGCAGCCCTACCCGTGCGCTGCGGAGGATCAGTCGGGCAGCCGGTCCAGTTCTCGTGCCGTGGATCGACCTGGGCGCCGGCCTTCTTCAGCTTGTCGGCGGGCCGGGCCGGCCCCCCATGGGTGATCCGGGCCGCCCCATGGCGTCGACCAGCGTGTGGAGGAGGGCGGGTCGGGACTCGGCGCACCCGCTACCGGGCGTGCCACTCCCTGGCGCTCGCCGCGTAGACCGTGCGGCGGGCGCGGTTGAGGTTGCCGAGGGGGCGGAACTCCGCCGGGGCGTGCCAGGGGTTGAAGGCGAGGGTGTCGACGCGCTCGCGGGTGGCCCGGCCGTTCGGGTCGAGGGTGTTCTGGGCGGGAATCGTCAGGGTGGCCACGGCGAGCCAGGGCGAGTCGCTTTCCTTCCATTCGACCGCCCCGTCCTCGATCGGGGTCAGCCTCTCGCTGACGTACTTCTGGATGTGCAGGGCGAACCGGACCGACGCGTCGCTCAGCCGGGCGGCGAAGTCGGCCTGGAGGGCGTCGGCCGGGTCCGGCGGCGGGGTCGACGCCGGGACGGGACCGTCGAGTGGACTGAGTGGGCCGAGTGGAGTGAGGCGGAACCTGACGGGTCCGGTGGCGCCCCACAGGACGGCCCCGCGGCTCCAGTAGGACTCCAGGGCCAGGCCGGGCGAGGGACGGTTGGCCTGCCTGAGATTGCGGAGGACGCGTGCGGTCTCCGCAGGGCCGAGTCTCGCCAGCATGCGGGGCAGGACCAGGGGTTTGGGACCGGCGCCGATCCTGGCGATCTCCACGAACTGGGTGGCGTCGCGGGCGTGGGAGACCGGGTAGCTGGTCATGAGGAGGTCGTGTTCGCCGCCATCGGGGAGGGTCAGCTTCAGTGCCGCGCCGCGGAGGTCGGGGCTGCCGTCGGGCCGGACGGTGCCGCTGGCGTTGGACAGCCGGACGACGGCCGGCAGCCGGGCTCCGGCGGTGAAGTCTCCGGCCCAGAGGTCGGAGGGCAGATCGGTCTGGAAGGCGAGTTCGGCGTTGTCCACTCCGACGACGATCTTGGCGTGGAACGTGCGGCGGGAGACCTGCGAGCCGGATTTCCGCTTGTTCGTCCGCTGGACGGCGACGACGACGTCCGCCAGGTCACGGAAGTGGGCCTCTTCGGCCTCCGGTGAGCCGCCGTGATAGATCTCGCGCCAGCCGCCGGGCGTCGCGTCCGGTGCGTCCGGTGCGTTCGGTGCGTCCGGCGGGGAGTCGTGGGTGTCTGTCATGGTGCGTCTTCCTCCGTCGGCTGGGCGGCCGTTCAGACGATCCGGGCGTTGTGCGTGGCGGTGTCGATGACGTCGTCGAGGCGGCCGGCGAGGATCTGCCGTGCCGCGCTGAGTGTGAATCCGGCGGCTGTGCCGGCGGGGACGTGGGCGGGGACAGCGAGGGCGTAGGGGTCGACGAGGACGTCGACGACGACCGGGCCGCCGGTGTGGGCCAGCGCGGACGCGAGGCCGTCCGCCACGTCACCGGGATCTTCGATGCGGATGCCTTTGGCGCCCATGGCCTCGGCGACGGCGGCGAAGTCCGGGTTGGCGAAGTCGGTCCCGAACGGGACGAAGCCGGCTTCCTGTTGCTCGATCTTGACGAAGTCCAGGCCGCTGTTGTTCAGCACGATGTGGACGACGGGCAGTCGGCGCTGTACCTCCGTGAGCAGGTCGCCGAGTGCGAGCATGGTGAACCCGCCGTCGCCGCACAAGGCGATCGTCTGCCGTCCGGGGAAGGCCAGTTGTGCCCCGAACGCGCCGGGCGAGGCGGTGGCCATCGACGCCCACGAGAACGATCCGAACAGCCGCCGCTTCGGCCCGTACCTGATGTGCCGAGCCGCCCAGATGACGGGGGTGCCGGTGTCGGCGAAGAACAGCGCGTCGTCGGCGGCGAGGTCGCTGAGGACCGTGGCGAGGTACTCCGGCCTGATCGGCCTGATCCGCGGCCCCTTCTCCGCGTAGTGCCGCATCCTGCGGTGGAACCGCTCGGTCTCCTCCACACAGCGGGCGAGGAACCCGCCGTCGGACTTCGGCCCGACCAGTGGCAGCAGCGCGGCCACAGTGGCCCCTACATCGCCGGTGACGGCCAGGTCCACCGGTACGCGCCGGCCGAGCCGTTCCGGGTCGTGGTCCACCTGGATGATCCTGGTCCCGCCGTGCGGCAGGAAGCTGCTGAACGGGAAGTCGGTGCCGAGCATCAGCAGCACGTCCGCGTGCTGGAGCGCGTGATGGCAGCCGCCGTAGCCGAGGAGACCGGTCATCCCGACCGCGTTCGCGTTGTCGTGTTCGAGGAACTGCTTGCCCTTGAGGGAGTAGCCGACCGGTGCGCCCAGCTTTCCGGCCAGCGCCGTCACCTCCGCGTGCGCCCCGGCGCAGCCCTGGCCGCCGAAGACCGCCACCGTGCCCGCTTCGTTGATCAGCCCGGCCATGGCGGTGAGGTCCTCCGCTCCGGCCGGCGCGCGTACCGGTCGGGGCAGCCGGATCTCGTAGCGGTCCTTCGGCACGTGCGCCGCCGCGACGTCACCGGGCAGTGCGACGACGGCGGGGCCGCCCCGGGTCACCGCGGCCGTCACCGCGGAGGTCACGACGGTGCGGAGCTGGCCGGGATTGACCAGCCGGCCCACGTACACCGCCGCGGAGGCGAAGAACCGGTACGGGTTCAGCTCCTCGACGGTCTCGCTGTCCATCAGTCCGGTTTCGGTGTCGCCGGCCAGGACGATGACGGGCACCTTCTCCTTCAGGGCGTCCAGCATGCCGTTGATCAGGTGTGCCACTCCTGGGCCTGCCGTCCCGCACACGGCTACCGGATGCCCCGTCAGTTTCGCCTCCGCGACCGCGGCGAAGACGCCGAACTCCTCGTTGCGCACGTGCACGAAGTCAACCTGGCCATTGCGGCGCATCGCGTCGACCACCGGGTTCAGTGCGTCGCCGACGATGCCGTAGCAGCGCCGTACGCCCGCGCTGACCAGCATCTCCCACAGGCCGTCGGCCACCGTTTTCGACATGGCGGGTGTCTCCGTTCTCAGCCGGTGTCAGCCGTTCTCGTCAGGTTCGGGTTCGGGTTCGGACCCCGACCCGGATCGGGGTCCGGTCAGCGGGTTTCGCCGGGCGCGGCGTCGAGGACTCCGGCGCGCGGGCTCAGTGCCCAGTCGAGGGCGAAGTCGGCGACGGCCTCCCAGCCGGGCTCGCCGCAGGTGAAGTGGTCGCGGCCGTCGAAGACGGTGTGGGCGGTGACCGCCGTCGAGTGCTTCGCGTTCTTCTCGTAGTTCTGCCGCTGGACGGCCGGGGGCAGTATGTGGTCGCTGCCGCCGGAGACGAACAGCAGCGGCACCCGGTCACCGTCGGCGAAGTCGAAGGTCGTGGCCGCGTGCGGGGTGACGGCCGCGAGGCCGCCCTGGAAGAGGATGCGGGCCGGCGTCGGCACGGCGTAACGGTCGTAGGCCCGCCGGGAGGCGTCCTCGTCCAGGGTGTTGGTGAAGGCGTAGTGGAACTGCTCGGCCGTCAGGGGGACGGCCCGGTGTGCGTTCGCCGGGTCCTTCAGGACCGGCAGGACCGAGCGGAGCTCCGAGAGCGGCATCGCGTTCACGCCCTTGACCGCGGCGCCGTCGATCGACACTCCGGCCGCCCCGAGCCCGGCGCCCACCAGGAGCTGGGCGAACGTCCCGCCGAAGGAGTGCCCCATGATGATCGGCGGGGAGTCGAGTTTTCCGATGACGGCGGTGAGATGATCCAGCACCTCGCGCACCCCGACACCGGCGATCGCCGAGGCGTCGTCGCGGAGCGCCGCCACCCCGGCCTCCCCCGGCTCGATCCCGGGGTATCCGGGCGTGAGCACGGTGAAGCCCCGCTCCTCGTACCGGGCCGCCCAGTGCTCCCAGGCGAGCGGCGTCATCCACAGGCCGTGGATCAGGACGATCGTGTTCGGTGCAGAAGTCATGCCCGCATCCCTCCGTCGCTACGGCAGCCGTCAGGGCGGACGCCCGGCCGGTTCTGTCCTGCCGCCGTCAGCGTGGCACCGCTCGCACTGTGCACGGGGCCAAGGATTCGACCGGCTGTTGTGCACGGCAACAACCCCTGACGGCAGCGAAGTCGAAGATGCCGACCGCGAGCGGTGCCGGGGCGCGTCCTCGTCCGGCACCGGCCGACCGGAACCCCTCCCGAGGCCAGGCCCCGTCGTCGCACCCGGCGGCCCCCGCCGACTCTCACTCGGGCCGGGCCAGGGTGTCACCGCCTGTCGTGTCCCTCCAGACGACGGCCAGCCGGGCCAGTTCCCGGTGTGCGTGACGGTCGAGGTCGAGGCCGGTCAGCTTCTCGATCCGGTTGATGCGGTAGAGCAGGGTGTTGCGGTGGGCCGGGAGCGCTGCCGCAGCCGCGGTCCGGTTGAAGCCGTGCGCGGCCAGGCACCGCAGCGTCTGCGACAACGTCCCGGAGGGGTCCTCGGCGTCCAGCCGGCCGAGGACCCGCCGCACGATGTCCTCGGCCAGCCGGGGGGAGTTCGCGAGCATGAGCTCCGTCAGGAAGTCGTCCGGGCGGATCCGTCCCCGGCGTCCGGCCCGGCCCGCCAGGGTGACCAGGTCGTGCAGGTTGCCGACCGCTTCCGCAAGCCCGGCGGCGCCGGTGGCCGACTCGGCGGCGAGGATCAGCGCGCTGTCGGCGAGGAAGCCCGCCCAGTCGAAGCCCGGACCGGTCAGCCCGGCGACGCGATGCCCCTGTGTGCAGGCGAGTACGCCCGCGGACCGCAGACGCGCCGCCAGACCGGCGTGCGCGGCGGCCGAGCCGCCGTCGATCGCGGCGACGAACGGGCAGTGGGGGCCGGCGAGTTCGAAGCCCAGCCGCTCCGCCCGGTCGAGGTCCTCGATGGTCGTCGCCGACCGGGCGCAGATCCGGGCGAACAGCGTCGCCGCCCGGGAGTCGCCGTCGGCGGACGGCAGGTCCCGCTGGTCGGCGAACGCCCGCGTGACGATCGTCAAGGCGATGTCGAGGAACGCCCACGGCACCTCCAGGTGAGGCGGCGGCCAGGCACCGCCCTCGGGCGGGCCGGCCTCCGTCACGCTGCTCCGCACCGCCCGCGCCGCACCGCAGCAGGCACGGATCGCGTCCTCGGCGGCGAGGCCGCGCCGCGCCGCCTCGCGCGCCGCCTCGTACAGGTCCGACAGCACGTCCCCGCCGGGCTCCTGTCCGCTCAGCAGCCAGTTCCTGACCAGTTCCAGGCTGCGGCGGATGATGTACTCCATGGCTCCCGCCCGGGAGCCATGGCCAGGTATTCGTCCGGCCGGGGTGTCGCTCAGATCGCGGGCCAACTGCCGTGCCAGCGCCTCGCTGTCCAGGTCGTGGAGTACGCTGCGCAGCCGCCCGGCCGCCGCGGGCCCGACGCCGGCCCGGGGCGTGGCGTACATGGCTGTTACCTTCCAGATGCTCGGTGCGGACCGGTTCTCGCCGGTACACGGGGGAGGCAGCCCACGCATGGCAGGCGGGGGCAGCCGGCGCATGGGCAGCCGGTGGCGGCCGGCGCACAGGGATGGCCGGTGCGGCCGGTGCGTGGGGGTGGCCGACGACGACCGGTGGACGGGGGTGGCCGCTGCCGTGGTCACCGTCGGCCCCGGTGCTGTCGGCACGCGTCGGGCACGGGCCGTCGGCGCGAGACCGCTACAGCATGTCCGGCGGCGGGAGCAGGAAGTTCCATGCGCTCAGCACCCCGCTGACGAACGCCACGAGCGAGGCGGGCAGCAGCAGGTAGAGCCCGGCGGGCCTGCCGGACGCCAGGACGGCTCCACCGGCCACGAACAGCAGCATGACGACGATGCTGGTGTCACGGCGGTCGAAGAGGCCGGTCAGTCGCTTGTCGGCGGTGACCGGAGCGCGCCTGCGTCGCCCGATGGCCAGCAGGCTCAGGCCCCCGGCCAGCCCGGCGGTCATGAGCTCGGCGCCCAGGGCCCGGTCGGCCTGGCGGGGCACCAGCAGAATCGTCGCCATGACCAGCGGCGCAAGGAACAGCACGAGGGTCTGCGCCGCGATCGCGCGCAGCACCGGGTGTCTGGCGATCCGGTTGGCGTTGAGGGACACCGCGACGAACAACAGCCCGGTGAGGGCACCGCTGGCGCCTCCGGTCATCACGGCGAAGCTTTCCCAGTCAACGGGACCGGCCATGTCCTCGCACTCCCCGCGTAGGCAACTGGAACAGGTCTTTCCGGACAGCTTCCGCGACGCTCGGGCACTGCCCCGGCGGCCACTTCCCGCGGGGGCCGCGCCGGGACCGCGGCCGGTGTCCGGCGCGTGACGGACACCGGCACAGGATCCCCTCCGCATGCGCGTTCTGTCCGCTCCATTCAACGCGCTCCCGCCCTGTGCGAGGGCACGAAGACCCGGCTGGGTTTTGGGAGTTCGCCCAACGGGAGCGCCGATAGCTTCGCGGCATGAACAAAAGCCCCGTCGCCCGCCTGGGCGGTTCCTGGACCTGGCATCTGCTCTACGGGCTGGTCTCGATCGTCATCGGCGTCATATCCGTGGCGTGGCCCGGTCCGACCCTCGTCGTACTCGCGGTGGTCCTCGGTGCTCAGCTGATCGCCACCGGGGTCTTCCGGCTGGTGGGATCGGCGAGCCTGGGGGAGACCGGTACCGCCCGCACCCTCACCGCGGTCCTCGGCGTGGTGAGCCTGCTGCTCGGGCTGTACGCGATCCGGCACGTTCTGATCACGGTGCTCGCGCTGGGGCTGCTGTTCGGCGTCTACTGGATCGTGGACGGTTTCACCGCCGTGTTCGCGGCGGTCGACCATCCCGGCCTGCCCGGACGAGCGTGGAACGTCTTCATCGGGCTGCTCGGTGTCCTGGCCGGCCTGACGCTGCTGGTCTGGCCGGGGCTGTCGCTGCTGACGCTGTCCTTCCTGGCCGGGCTGTGGCTGATCATGCTCGGCGCCATGCAGCTCGGCCTGGCACGCCGGATCCGGGGCATCGCCCGACCGGCCTGACTCCGTCCTCCGCGGGGTCAGTCCTCCGCGCGGCCTCCGACTTCGGTCGCGGTCCTGAACCGGTCGCGCCACGGCAGGTTCTGCGACCCGGAACCCGCACTGATCAGCGGCCGGCTCACTTCGACCGGTCGGCCTTCCCGGACGGGTCCCCCGTGGAGAGACGGGACCTAGTCGAAGGCGTCCGGCCGCCCCGAGGCCGACTGCAGGGCCGGGGCGACGGTCTCCCAGGTGACGGCGAGCAGCACGAGGGTGCGGTCCCGCTGGTCCTTGAGTGACAGACCGGTCAGCTTCTCGATCCGGCCCATCCGGTACAGCAGCGTGTTGCGGTGCACGGGCAGCGCGGCCGCTGCCGCAGTGCTGTCGAAGCCGTGGACGGCGAGGCACCGCAGAGTATCCGCCAGATCCACGGCTTCGGCCCGCTCCAGCGGACCGAAGACCCGCCGGACGATCCGGTCGGAGGCTTCCGGGGAGTCGGCCAGCAGCAGTTCGGGCAGGTAGTCGTCGGCGCGTACCCGGCCCCGGCGTCCGGACCGGTCCGCGATCGCGAGCAACGCGCGCAGGCCGTCGACCGCCGCGCCGAGCCGGTCGCGGGCGAGTGGCGGGTCCTGGGCCAGGATCAGCCGCGGGTCGTCGAGAAACGCCCCCCAGCCGAACCCGGGCGGTGTCAGCCCGGTCACCCGGACCCCCTCGGTGAACGCGAGCGCCCCTGCCGTGCGCAGCCGCGACGCGAGATCGGCGTGCGAGGCGACCGTGGCCCCGGCCAGCCGGGCGGCGAACGGACGGTACGGTTCCGTCAGATCGAACCCGAGCCGGGCGGCCCGGTCCCGGTCCTCGATCGTGACCGGCAGCCGCGCGCACAACCGGTCGAACAAGGCTCGGGCGCGCCGGTCTCCGGCCGTGGACGGCGCGTCCTGCTGGTCGGCGTAGGCCTGCGCGAACACGTCCACCACCAGGTCGAGGTAGTCCTCCAGACAGCCCCAGACCGTGTCCCACTCCGCGACGAGCACCGCCCGGTCCTCGTCACCCGCCAGGTCGAGCAGTGCCTCCCAGAACATCCGCGCACCACGGCGGTAGACCAGGATGCTGTCCTCGATCGGCTGGCCGGCGGCAGCTCGGGCGCGCAGGAACTCGTGCAGTTCGGAACGGAGGTAACTGTCCGGCGGGATCCCGTTGACCATCCAGCGCAGTACGAGGTCGACGTTCCAGCGCACCACGGCCGTCCGGTCCACCGGCCACTCGAACCCGGTGTAGGCCGGCAACCGGCCGAACCCGGCCTCCATCCGGCGCACCACGACGCCGACGTCGAAGCGCTCCAGAACACGCCGCAGTTCACCGCTGCCTGCCGCACCCGCACCGGACGGGGGAAGCGCATTCACGGACCCGATCCTTCCACATCCGTGTGCCCGTCCGGTCCCTCGATACCTGAGCACTCCGGGACCCGTCGAGCCCCTGACGCCCTCGAACGGCTCCCCCACCAGTTCGTGGTTCACGATGCCATCGACTCCCCTGCCGACGACCTGGCCGCGAAGCACTTGCCGGGGAAGGGCCCGCCGGCACGGACTCAGCACACATGAGGCCGGGAAGCGCCGTGAACACGTGAGAACTACGGAGGAGTGTTTCCCCAGGGAGGCGTTCTGTTCGGCCTCGGACTCCTCGTCCGGGGCCGTTTGCGTGAGCGGACGGGGCGCCATCAATGCTCCAGCGGGCCCAAAGGGCCCGGCGCCCTCGATGTCAATCACTCTTTCGGGTCGGCGATCCGGTAGCCGACCGTGGGCGTCGTGGCGATCACCGGCGGGCTGCCGAGCTTGCGCCGGAGCCTGCCGATGGTCACTGCGACGGTGTTCGTGAACGGGTCGGCGTTCTCGTCCCACACCTGTTCCAACAGCGTCTCCGCGCTGAGAGGGGCCGGGCTGGCCCGCAGGAGGGCCGCCAGGACCTCGAACTCCTTGACCGAGAGGTCGAGGTGGTGTCCGTCGCGAGTGGCCGTGCGGTGCACGGGGTCGAGTTCGATGCCCGCGGCTCGGAGTATGCGGGCGCGGGCGTACGGGCGGCGACGGGTCAGGGCCCGCAGACGGAGTACGAGTTCGGGGAAGTGGAAAGGTTTGACCAGGTAGTCGTCGGCGCCCAGGCTCAGGCCGCCGACACGGTCGGCCGGCGCGTCTGCGGCGGTCAGCATCAGCACCATGGGCCGGTCGTCCCGGTCGGTGACCATCTGGCAGAGCGTGTCGCCATGGATGCCTGGCAGGTCCCGGTCCAGGATGACCGCCTCGTACGCGTTGGTGTCCAGCTTGGCCGCGGCCTCCAGGCCGTCGTAGGCGACATCCACTGCCATGCCCTGGTCCCGCAGGCCCTCGACCAGGACGTCGGCGAGCGACTTGGCGTCTTCCACCACGAGCACCCTCATGCCACGGCCTCCGCCTCGGACGCTCGGAAGAGGGTGACCGTGGCCTTGAGGCCGCCCTCGGCACGGGCCTGCAGGACGAGGGTGCCACCGTGTGCGTCGGCGACCGCCGCGACGATGGCCAGGCCGAGGCCCGACCCCGCGCCGATGCCACCGCCGGTCCGCTCGGCGCCGAGCCGACGGAACGGCCGTGCCAGTTGCGCGACTTGATCCTTTGTCAGCACCGGACCTCCGTTCTCCACGACCAGCCGCGCGTCCGTGCCCCCGGCGCTGGTGGCGACGCGGATCCAGCCGCCGGGCTGGTTGTGCCCGATCGCGTTGTCGATGAGGTTGTCCACCATCCTGCGCAACAGAGTCCGGCTGCCGCACACCCACGCGCCGGAACCGCTGCCGGCGCGGTCGGCTTCCACCACGAGGTGCTTCGCGGAGGCCGTGGCGGCACGCTCGGCCAGGGCATCTGCAGCGAGCCCGTCCAGGGAGACCATCTCGGTGTCCAGGAGGGGCACTCCGTGCTGCGCGCGGGCCAGCGTGAGGAAGCCGTCCAGCAGCCGGTCGAGTTGATCCAGCTCGGTCCTGACGCGGCGCCCGAGGGTGCGCGTCTGCTCCTGGACGGGGCCCGGTTTGGCCAGCGCGACGTCCACCGAGGCCCGCATGGTGGCCAAGGGGGTGCGCAGTTCGTGCGAGGCGTCGGCAACGAACCGCCGCTGCGCGGCGAACGCCTGCTCAAGGCGCTCCAGCAGCGCGTCGATCGTTTCGCCGAGGTCCCTGAGTTCGTCGTGCGGACCCGGGACGGCGAGTCGTTCGTGCAGGCTGTCGGCGGAGATGCGACGAGTCGCCACGGTCATCGCGCGAAGCGGCCGCAGTACGCGTCCGGCGGCGTACCAGCCCGTCGCGACCGACAGCAGCCCCATCACCACCAACCCCGCCGCCGAACCGAGCAGCAGTTGGTCCACCTGCCGGCTGTGGGCCTGGGCAAGCTGATGCTCCAGACTGCCGATCCTCGCCTGAGCAGCGGACGAGAGCGTGCCGGGCTGGTTGCTCGGCGCCGGGGCCGCCCGGTAGGTACCGCCCGCCACCAGACCGACCACCGCCAGCATCGTGACGGCCGAGGCCAGGAACAGTCCGGCGTACAAGGTGGTGAAACGCCAGCGGACGCTGCGGCGGTGCACCGACCGTCCGGGAATCCCCAGTTCCGCTGCCATCGGTCCCCCTTGTCTCTCACTGCCCGCTCAGGCTAGGCGAACCGGCCTAACAGCGGCATGACAGCGACCGTTCCGCCCGCGTTACGGCACCGGGCGCAGCGTGGTGGGCCGCCAGGACAAGACGAGCGAGGGGCGGAGCAGCGAGGATGACGGATGATCCCGGCATTGAGGTTGAGGGCCTGCGCAAACACTTCGGGGCGACGCAGGCGCTCGACGGCATGACCTTCACCGTCCGGCCGGGGCGAGTGACCGGATTCGCGGGCCCGAACGGCGCCGGCAAGTCCACCACCATGCGGGTGGTGCTGGGCCTGGACGCTCCCGACCAGGGGCGCGCGCGAGTCGGCGGACGGCCGTACCGGACTCTGGACAGCCCGCTGCGCCACCTGGGCTCGCTGCTGGACGCAGGCGCCCTGCAACCCAGCCGGACCGCCCGCAACCACCTGCTGTGGCTGGCCCACTCGCAGGGCCTCCCAGCCGGCCGGACGGACCAGGTACTCGAACAGGTCGGGCTCGCCGAGGCGGCGCGGCGCCGGGCGGGCGGCTTCTCGCTGGGCATGCGGCAGCGGCTCGGCATCGCCGCGGCGCTCCTCGGCGACCCGCCCGCGCTCATGCTGGACGAGCCCTTCAACGGCCTGGACCCCGAAGGGATCCTGTGGATCCGCAGCCTGCTGACCTCGCTGGCGGCACAGGGACGAACGGTGCTGGTGTCCAGCCATCTGATGAGCGAGCTGCAGGATGTCGCGGATCACCTCATCGTCGTAGGGCGCGGCCGTGTGGTCGCCGACACGGGCGTGTCGGAGCTGCTCGCGACACTCTCCGCGGGCCGCGTCACGCTGCGCACCTCCGCACCTGTCGCGGCGACGGAGGCACTGGCCCGCGCCGGCGCGACCGTCCACACCGAGGGGGCGGACACACTCGGCGTCAGCGGGCTGACAGGCGAGGCCATCGTGACCGTGCTGAACGCGGACGGGGTGCCGTTCGCGGAACTGGCCACGCACCGCGCCACTCTGGAGGAGGCGTACCTCGAACTCACCCGGGACGCCGTGCAGTACCGCGGCGCCGGCGTCGGGGAGACCGCTCGATGAGGGGGCTTCGAGTCCTGCGTGCGGAGTGGACCAAGTTCCGCACCGTACGGGGCTGGGTCCTCGGCACACTCGGCGCGGCTCTGGCGTCCGTGCTGCTCCTGCTGGCCGGGACGGCGTCGACAAACCAGTCGGCAAACCAGTCGTCGAACCAGCACCGGCAGGACGCCGCCGCATTGCCGGTCGGCCCCGGCGGCGAGGCGGTCAACGACAGCTTCTACTTCGTGCACCAGGCCCTGACCGGCAACGGCAGCATCACCGTCCCCGTGACCGCGCTGACCGGCGTACTGGCCCAGGAACCGGGGCGGACCTCGCCCGGCATCACTCCGTGGGCCAAGACCGGAATCCTCGTCAAGCAGAGCCTCGGCCAAGGCTCGCAGTACGCCGCGATGATGGTCACCGGAGCGCACGGCGTGCGGATGCAGGACGACTTCACCCACGACCGGGCCGGCCTGCCCGGCCGCCCCTCCGCGGCTTCGCCGCGCCTGCTGCGCCTGGTCCGCGCCGGGTCGACCGTCACCGGCTACGACTCGACGGACGGCGTGCACTGGGCCGAGGTCGGCAGCGCACGCCTGACGGGTCTGCCCGCCACTGTGCAGGTGGGCCTCTTCACCGCCTCCCCCGCGGCCGTGCAGACGAGCGGCTCGCAAGGGGGTAGCAGTCCTGCCGTGGCCACCGGAACCTTCGGCCGTGTGGCACTCGGTGGTTCCTGGGCCCGCGGCGACCGGCAGGACGGCTGGCGGGGCGGCTGGCGGGGCGTGCAGGTGGGCGGAGACGCCGGCACGTCCGGCAGCTACGCGGAGAACACCTCGGGCGGCTACACACCGACCGGCAGCGGCTTCTCCGTCACCGGTGCCGGAGACATCGCCCCTGTGGTCGGCGGCCCCTCGCTCGGCCCCGCCTACACCATCGAGAACTTCCTCGTCGGCACGTTCGCCGGGCTGATCGTCCTGACGGTCGTGGCTGTCCAGTTCGTCACCGCCGAGTACCGCCGCGGACTGATCGGCAGCACCCTCGCCGCGACCCCTCGGCGCGGGCGGCTGCTGGCCGCCAAAGCCGCCGTGGTCATGGCGGTCGCGTTCACGGTCGGCGTGGTCACCGCCGCCGTCAGCATCCCGCTCGGACGGCACCGCGCGCACGCCACCCACTTCGTGGTGTTCACCGTGCCACACGCCGTGGAACTGCGCGCGGTGCTCGGCACCGGGCTCCTGCTGGCCGCCACCGCCGCCCTCGCGCTGGCGCTCGGCGCGGTACTGCGGCGCAGCGCGACAGCGATCACCGCGGTCATGGTGACAACGGTGCTTCCCTATCTGCTCGCGGTCAGCGGCGTGCTGCCGGCCTCTTCGGCGCAGTGGCTGCTTCGGCTCACCCCGGCGGCGGGCTTCGCCGTCCAGCAGACACTTCCGCACTACGCCCACGTACTGAGCGTCTACACCCCATCCGCCGGCTACTTTCCCCTCTCGCCCTGGGGTGGCTACGCCGTCCTCGCCGGCTGGACCGTCCTCGCTCTGACGGCCGCGACCCTGCTGCTGCGCCGGAGGGACGTATGAGTGCCACCGGCCTGCGCCAAACGGTCCACGCCGAATGGACCAAACTGCGAACCGACACGGGTCACGCGTGGCTGCTGCTGGGCCTCGTCGCCGTCACGGCGTCCGTGAGCGCGGCAGTGGCGGCGACCGCCCGGTGCCCCGCGGGTGGCTGCGGCCAGGACCCGGTCAGGATCAGTTTGACGGGCGTGACGCTGGGTCAGACGATCGCCGCGATCATGGCCGTACTGGTCATCGGACACGAGTACGGCACCGGCCTGATCCACACCACGCTCGCGGCGGTACCTCGGCGCACCACCGTTCTGGCCGCCAAGGCCACCGTCGTGAGCGGGACGGTCTTCGCCGCGGGAACCGTCGCAGTCCTGGCGTCCGTGCTCGCCGGACGCAGCCTGCTGCTGGGCAACGGCTTCACGCCCGCCCACGGCTACGCCGCCCTCTCCCTCACGGACGGGCCGACCCTGCGGGCAGTCGCAGGCTCGGTGATCTACCTGGTCCTGGTCGCGCTGCTCGCCCTCGGCATCGCCACAGCGGTTCGGGACGCGGCGGTGGCGATGGGCGTCGTGCTGGGGCTGCTGTACCTCTTCCCCCTCCTCAGCCACGTGGTCACCGACCCCGACCTCCGGCGGCACCTCGCGCAGATCGGGCCGATGCCCGCGGGACTGACCGTCCAGACCACGACGGACCTGCGCCATCTCCCCATCGGCCCGTGGGCGGGCCTCGGCGTACTGGCCCTGTGGGCGGCAGGCGCGCTCCTCATCGGCGGCACGGTGCTGCGACTCCGCGATGCCTGAAGGGCTGTCGGCCCCGGAACTCCCAGGTCAGGGAGGGTTCGGGGCCTTTTTCTTGGGCCGCTGCCCCCACTCTCACTACATCTTCTTTACGGGTTGATGCACCCTCACCACGAGTGCCGACCTACGGAGCATCGCCTAAACAATCAGAGGGGAACCGCAGGTCACTTCAGACGCGAACAACGCTCGCACGCCGTGAAGCAAGGCCGCTGCGCACCCGGCCTTCGACGCCTCATCCTCCCTGAGCTGTGACGTCGGTGATCTCCACGGACACGTTCGTGCCCGCAGAAGCAGTGCTGATCATGGACGGCGTGTAGTTCAGGCTCGTCCGGTCCGGCAGCTCGGCTGTCGCGATGACCGGGCCGGACTCGTCACCATGGATCTCATAAGTGATCTCGTACACGGCGTCCGGGGCGATGGCCTCGCTGTCCCCCAGGTAAGTGAGCTCCGGCTCGACCGTCACATTGCACCCGGCCGTCCCGAAACACTGCCGCTTCGTGGTTTTCAGCTCGATGGTGAAGCTGTCGGCGGTCACCTCGTCGTACGACGGCGTGGGGGACGGTGTCTCCGTGGCGGCCGCCTCCGTGGCGCTGCCCGTCGGCTCGGCGGCCACGGCCGGCTTACTGCCGTAGCCGGAATGCACGACGGCCATTCCGGTGCCGACGACCGCCGCGATGACGGCGGCGGCTGAAGCCGTGATGATCAGGTTGGTGCGGGACTTCTTCACCGGTGGTGTCGGGCTGTACGACGGCATCGGCGGTGGGCCGGCGTCGGTCATGGTTCCCCCAGGGGTGGTTGTTCGGTTCGAGGACGGACGGCCGGGAATCCGCCGTCGCTCTTACTGCCAGCCCCCGATGAAGTCGCTGCTGAGCTGGGCGTCGCAGATGTTGTAGCCGCCCGACGCATGCCCGGACTTCGTTTGCCCGTCCACGGTCACGCTGCAGTTGATGTCCCCCGAACCCTGCAGCTGGGCGTTGAGTGTGTAGTACATCGCCCCCTTCTTGAGGGGCAGGGTGGCCTCGAACCTGCCGTCCTTGAACACCCCCTTGCGGGTGTCGCTGTCGGAGCCGTAGTTGATGTCGAGACCGCCGAGCGCTCCGGCCGGGGCGGTCCCCCAGACTTTGAAGACGACGGTCTTCGGGGCACCCGCCTTCTTGCTGTCGCCCTTGGCACCGGCAGCC
The DNA here is from genome assembly GCF_040296885.1 of Streptomyces sp. NPDC001980. Classification (NCBI taxonomy): domain Bacteria; kingdom Bacillati; phylum Actinomycetota; class Actinomycetes; order Kitasatosporales; family Streptomycetaceae; genus Streptomyces; species Streptomyces sp. NPDC001980. Next base: position 224,302 of record NZ_JBEOYD010000012.1, read on the forward strand.
GTCTTGTTGCCGGTCGTGGTGGTGGACGTGGGCTTCGAGGCGATGCTGCTGGCGTCGTTCGAGCCGCTGCCGCCGACGGCCGCGGCGGCAATGCCGAGGACGACGGCCACGCCGACGAGGCCGAGACAGCCGAGACCGATGACCTTCCCTGCGCCGGGTCCCTTTTTCGGCGGCTGCGGCTGGAACGGCGGCTGCCCGTACGGCTGCTGGCCTTGGGGGGCCTGGCCGTAGGGCTGCTGCGGGCCGGCCCATCCGGGATGCTGCGGCTGCTGGTTACTCATGGGTCCCCCTGAGGTGTCTGCTGTCGAAAGCAAGATGTGTGACATGTGAAGATGGCGTTCGGTTGCCGCTTACCTGCGGGATTCACCCAGTCGTGGTAAACCGGCCAGGCGTGCACGGGCGAGGGGGTGGCCGGTGAGCCGGGCGTCGAGTCGCGCCCGGTTGATGGCGCCGCCGGTGAGGCGGTGCTGCAGGCGGGTCTTGACGATGCTGCGGTAGCGGGATCCGCCCAGGCCGAACGCGTGGACTGCTTGGGAGACGGTGCCCTCGACGCGGGCGCGGTGTCCGTAGCGGCGGCGCCAGTTGTCGGTGTGCTTGATCCGCTTTGGCGGACACTTGAGATCAGGGCTTCTGCCTCGAAGAGCTGTCCATCGTGGAGAGCCTGGGGAAGGAGGCGCCTCGGGCTTACCGTTCGTCCTCGCCGGAGCGCAAGGCCGAGATCGTCGAGCTGTGCCAGCGCGGTGACCGCTCGAGTTCAGGAGTCTGGACAGCACTGTGGGGGTGAACTGGTCCTGGCATGCGGGCCCCCAGGCTGTCGCGGGAGAGGTTTCTGGGTGTCAGTGGATGTGGGGGCCGCTTGGCTGGAGTTCCCTGTCGCGCGCCACCTCTCGTTGTCGCCAGGCACCGGGTGGTTCGCCGTGATGGCGGCGGAAGGCGGCGGCGAATGCGTAGGGCGAGCTGTAGCCGACGCTCCGGGCGATGCCTGCCATGCCGAGTTCGCCGGTGCGCAGGTGGTCGCGGGCGAGGGCCATGCGCCAGTCCGTCAGGTACTGCATGGGGGTCTGGCCGAGCGCCTCGTGGAAGGTGCGTGCGAAGGCGGCCCGGGACAGGCCGCTGATCGCTGCGAGTTCGGGGACGGACCAGGGGTGGCCTGCGTCCTCGTGCATGGCCTGGAGCGCGGCGCTCAGACGGGGGTCGGCCAAGGCGCGGTACCAGCGGGGTGCGTTCGGGCTGCGGCGGAAGTCGCTGCGGATGGCGAGTACCAGGAGGACGTCGAGGAGCCGGTCGAGCACGGTGGGCTGGCCCGGTTCGGGGTTGGCGAGCTCGTGGGAGAGCAGGGCGATCACGTCCCTCAGCGGATCGCCGACGGCTGCTTGCAGGGTCAGGACCTGCGGCAGGGCTTTGAGCAGCCCGTTGCCGATGTCCCCGGAGAACCGGTATGCGCCGCAGAGGAACACGGTCGCCCCGGGGCTGTCCGACTCCCCGTCGGTAGCGTGCCGGGCCCGGAAATCCTCCGGTTCGAGGCAGTCGGTGCCGGGCTCGTGGCCGATGTAGTGGTCGGTGCCGCCGCGTACGAGGGTCACCTCGCCGGGCACGAGTTCCACCGCGCGCCCCGGGGCGTCGGCGTCGAACCACAGCCATCCCCGGCCCCGGACGACGGTGTGCACGGACAGCTGGATCGTGCCGGCCAGCCGCAGACCCCACGGGGGCTCGGCGACCGTACGGGCGAACACCGCGCCGCCGGCGCGAGCCCGCGCGAGGTGATCACGCAGTAGGTCCATACGACCAGTATCAGCAGGGCGATCGCCGTGGGCAATGATCAGAGCGTTTGACGTAAAAGAGCGAGCGATTCGCGCATTGATCCGCTCCTGTGGCCTCTCTCACGATGGATCCATGACGGAATCACTGCAGACCACGCTCGTTCTCGGCGGCACCGGCCGCACCGGCTCGCTCCTGGCGAAAAGACTCATCGAGCGCGGACGGAACGTCCGCACCGCGGCCCGTCACGGCACGGACGTGTCGTTCGACTGGGACAACCCGGCCACCCACGCCGACGCCCTGCGCGGCATCGACAACCTCTACCTCGTCACGCCCACCATGCGGGTCACATATGCCGACCAGGTCGCGGCCTTCCTCGACCTCGCCGAAGCCGCCGGCGTTCGCCACGTCACCTACCTGAGCACCTACGGCGCCGAAGACGTACCGCCGCAGATCGATCTCAAGGCCGTCGAAGCCGACCTGGCCGCCCGTTCGACCCTCACCCACTCGGTCGTGCGGCCCGCCTGGGTGATGCAGAACTTCACCGACGACCACCTGCCCGTCATCAACGGGGCGATCACGGTCCCCACCGGAAGCGGCACGGAAGCCTTCGTGGACGCGGCCGACATCGCCGCCGTCGCGGCCGAGACGCTACTCGCCCCCGAAGCCCACGCCGGGGCCTGCTACGCGCCCACCGGCCCGCAGGCACTCACGGTCGGTGAGGTCGCCGGCATCATCACCGCCGTGACCGGACAGCCCGTCACGCACCAGGACCTCGACCCCGAGGCATGGATCGGCGGCGCCGTCGCCGCCGGAATCGTGCCCGCCGACTACGCGGTGATGCTCCGGTGGCTGACCGGCACCATCATCACCGGCCACGGCTCCACGCCCAACGACGACATCGAGAAGGTCACCGGCCAGAAGGCGACCACCTTCCGCGAGTTCGCGCAGCGCAACGCCCGCGCCTGGACCGCAACGGCGGCCGCGTGACCATGTCCGGCGAGAGCCCTATCGAGAACCTTGAGGATTTCGCGGCCCTGGACCCGTTCTTCCGGATCATCCAGGAGGGCCTGGCGGGTCTGGTCGACGGGGAGCACTTCTTCGACATCCTGGCCGAGGACGTCGTGACCGAGTACGTGGTCTCCGTCCCCGGCTACCCGCGCCGAGTCGAGGGACGGCGCGCGGTCGCCGACCTGTACCGCAACTACGGCGACGCGATGGTCCTGGCCGACGCGGACGAGCTGGCAGTCCACCACGACACCGACAAGTCCGTGGTCGTCCTGGAGTACGCCGTCCACGGGCGCGCCGTCCGCACCCAACGCGCCTACGACAACCACTTCGTCTCCGTGATCACCATCAAGGACCGCCAGGTGACGCACTGGCGCGACTACCTCGACCCCATCGCCGTCTTCCAAGCCCTCGGCTGGCCGGCAGAGCCACACTGACGGGGCGAACCACGGCCTGCCGAAGTGGCCAAGCGCACCGCCGCCCTCGGCCCGGCATGGGCCTGGCGAGGACGGCGGCCGCAGGTCGGCACTGCTGTCCCTTCTCGTGAACATCGAACAGCGCCCTCCGCGGACGCCTCCGGAATCGCTGAACAGGCGCTGTCGAAACCCGTGAATCTGCCACCTCTGCCCGTCCTGGTGCGGGCGGCCGCCTGCCGCGAGGTTGCGGGGGCTGGGGCCGGAGTCGTGGGTGCGGTAGCTGCTGTGATCGCCTTGTCGGGCCACAGGGGATTCGGCGCCGCGGAGTTCAGCGCAGAGCCCGACGCTCGTCCACACGGCGCGTCGGCACGCCCAGAAACACATCGGGTGTCGCAGAGCCGTAAACGATGTTGAACGTCTCCAGTCGATAGGACCAGGCCCCGCCACAACTGCCGACGAACCGATAGTTGATCTGCCATTGCAGCCATTGGCCGGGAGCAAGACGAACCGCAGGCGGGCGCCGATTGCGTCGTGGCATGGCAAACAGGCTCACCTCCGGCGGGTCCACGCGCAGCAGCCCGTCGGCCTCGCGAAGGATGGTCCCGGGTGCCGACAGATCCCGCACCTGCATGCGGGGCTCGAAGGAATCGGACTCCTGCATGGCAACCTCGTGAAGGGCGGCACTCAGGCCCGGAGGCAGCGAGAAGGCCGTTGGTGCGGCGTTTCTGCGGGCCGCTCCAGGGCCGCCGCGCGACTTCTTCGTCCACGATGTGCGTACCCGCTGAACGACAGCATCCATGAGACCAATCATCAGGCGGGACACCGCACTACGGCCACAGAGTTACGTGCCGTGCCAGAACCGTGCCAGATGCAGCAAGACCCCCGCCTCTGCATCACCCAAGCTTCCCAAGCTCGGAGTTTCAGCCGGATGTCCGCTGAGCCGTTGCTTCCGGGCCGTTCAAAACACGGCTGATCTCCGAGAGGCGGTCCTCGGGCAGAGCGAAGGGGTTGCCGGGGTTGCGATACGAGTGCCCACCGTCGTTGACGCAGATGCCGTCCGCCAGCCGCCAGTGAGCAGGAGACCACTGGCCCTGGTTCTCCAGAAGCATGCTCGCCACGTCGGCGGTCTCTTCGATCACGGTGAGTGCCGTGAGGGCGGTGGTGAGGGCAGCGGCTGCGTCGTCGGGAAGTCGTGCGTCGCCGAGTGTCGGGAAGAGCAGCAGGAGACGGGCGTCGGGGTCGTCAACGCCTTCCGTGGCCGGCTGTCGGGCAGTGGACAGCAACTCCGGCCAGGCCATGCCGGGCCCCATGAAGTGACCGTCGTCCACGGCGAGGGTTTCCGCTGCGGGCCACGCCGGGTGATGTATCAGGTAATCCACTCCGCGGTCGCCCTCGAGGTTGCGGTAGACGACATGGATCGTGTGCCCCGAGGACAGAGGCACGCTGAACACCGGCCACTCCCGCTCGGCCGACAGCACGTGATAAAGCTCCATTGCCGCGTCCCAGTCGGCGCCGAACGCGGCTCGCTGTGCATCCTCGTCGCGCAAGCAGGAGCCGAGGTGCACGGGCCAGAACAACGGATCGTCCAGGTAAGCAGTGCCCCGCACCAGAGGGCCACCTTCGTAACCGGGGATCTTCAGCACGTGAGGATGATGGCACGAGGGTCGGACATCGCCTCGGGGTTCGAGGGGCGGCCGCCCCGTCTCGGTTTCCGTCTCGTTCACCGTCGTTCGCCGGCGTACGGCCGAGACCAGAAGACCGCTGCCGGCCACGGGCCGGCCAGCCGTGAACCCAGGTGAACCCAGGTGAACCCAGGTGAACGCACCGGCACGTAGCCCGGCACTCCGCCAACACAGTTGGAAAGCGTGGTGGTCCCGCGCGGCAGCGCGATGAGGTGTTGCGCCCTCGTGTCGACAACGCCCCTCGCTCTGACCATGATTGGCCAATGCCCGAGTTCAGTTGGCCGGACCGCTCCCTGGTGCCGGCCTCGGATGTCATAGACCGGAGCTGGCCGGCAACAGTCTCCGCACTACCCCTTGGATCTCACGTCAGCGGACGGGTCATCGGCCGACAGCCGTTCGGGGTCTTCCTCCTCCTCGATGGCGTGCCGAATGCAATCGGTCTTGCCGAGATCACGGCCATGCCTCACGGCATGGAGTTGCCTGTCCTCGGCGCCACCGTCGCCGGTGAGGTGATCTGGCACGTGGACCACAACCGTCAGGTGAAGATCCGCCTCGATGAATGGCACGTGCCCGGCTGATCCCCCCTGGTCGCCGCAGCTCTGTCTGCCGGACTGCCGTTGACTGCCGTTCATGACGCACAGCCGAAAGGGCCATGCCGCGTAGGCGCCCGTCACGCCTGCGGGCAGAGAGCAGGATTTTCGAGCAGGCCCTCTCCCGGTGGGCTGCCATCGCAAGGGCACCGCGGGATCAGCTCCCTTCACCGTTCAGCGACCGATGTGGGGTAGCCGACTGCTGTCCCGAGCCGGCGGACGGACGCGGAGCGAAACAGCCGTCGAGCCCTCTCCGTGTGGTGTGGGCCCGCCGGGCCGTCGTCGGGAGGCTGCATGGCAGGATCAGGGCCGACTCGGAGAGTCAGGGGGAGGACAGGGTGGGGATCTTCAAGCGACGGCGCGCGGACACGGCGGCCCTGGAGGCAGAGGCTCTCGTACGACGCATCGAGCGGGCCGTCTCCAAAGGCGGGGCGAACGCGACTGCGGAAGAGGCTCGGGCCGAGCTACGTGAGTGCCTGGCCGAAGCCGAGAGCCGCCTCGGTGACGGGCATCGCGCGACGCAGCTGGCCCTGCACCACCTGAGCGTCGCACTCATCCTCCACACCAGCCTCGTAGCCGAGGCGGAGGCCGGTTTCCGGCGACTTCGGACCATCCGGGGCCAGGCCCTGACCGACCGGGCCACTCCGGGCCTGCTGCGACTGCACGCCGCCAGCCTGTCCCGTCTGGGCCGTCACGAGGAAGCCGCTCGCGAGTACGAAATCGTCGGCGATCAGCTCGGGGAACACGTCGATGAGCTCAGCTCGGCGTGGCTCATCGTGCGGGCCCTGCGCTCCCCCGAACTGTGTCACCTGCGCCGGTTCGCAGAGGCCGAAGCCGATGCGCGTGCCATCATCGAGCGGAGCGTGTTCACACGCGCGCCCATCGGCCTCTTCGTGCGGTGGACCGCGACACACGCACTGTCCTACGCCCTCACCCGCCAAGGGCGGCCGGAGGAGGCGGAGTCGGCCGCACGCCAAGCCCTGGCGGCCATGCGGGCGCGCCAGGACGGCAGAGGCGACTTGGTCTTCTCCCTGGAGCTGAGCCTCGCCCACGCACTCAGCGCGCAAGGCCGTTACGCCGAGGCCCTCGACGGCGTGACCAGTGCCCGCCGGGCCTACAACCCCTCTCTGCACTACGACGCCGCCGAGGTCCACACGGCCGGTGTCCCCATGGCCGAGGCTCTCCTCGGCCTCGAACGCCACGACGAGGCGGCCCAGGTCGCCCGCGACACCATCACTGCTCTCACGGAACTGTTCAGCCCCGACCACGCGTGCGTCCGCGATGCCCGAGAACTACTGGAGCGGGCAACGAGCCCTACGGCGCCCTGAACCGGCCTGGAGTTGCTCGGGACGGACCGGCTGACTCGTGAACACGTCAAGGACTTCGACGTCTTTCCCCGATCGAGATGGATCGTCTGAAGGGCGGCCCCCTGTCCTTCTGCCGACGCCATCGCCGCATCCCTCCTCAGGCTGAGGTGTGCCGGTTTCCATGGTCTTTCGGTGGAAACAGGAGCGCGAGTCGATCAGCCGACGACCGGCGTCGTCCCCGGTGCGAATGGACCTCGCCCGTACCTCACAGCGGCGTCGACAAGCGCATCCGCTGCCGATGTCCTCGCCTTCGAGCGGGTGGTGGGGCATCCGATGCCGGCGTTGTTGCGGCGGATGTATCTCGAGGTCGCCAACGGTGGCTTCGGGTTCCGTACGGCCGACGGCCAGATGTGGGACTGGGATCCCAACCTGTGCTGCATACAGCACGCCCCTGCGCCACTCGGGCAGTCGCTCGCGCAGTGGCTCACCGACTGGGTGTGCGGCAAGGCGCACGAAGGCCCCTACGCGCATCGCGCATGGGACGACTCCGACTGCCGCAACCCCTGAGGCCGGGAGGGCGGGCCCGCCCCAGGGCCCACAGAGCCGAGCAGCCGGGAGCCGGGATGCCGGGCGACCGCCGTAGGCGCACGCGGGCCTCACAGCGGCGGAAGACTGCGCTTCTTCCATCTCCGTCGCGGGTTGCGGCGGGCTTCCGCGAACAGGACGCCTGCGTTGACGACCAGCACCACGCCCAGCAGCAGGTGCGGCAACCAGGACCACCACGGTTCGGGATCGAGCAGGGGAGCCGCGATCCCATTGACTCCGAGGAGAAACGACGCCGCCATGCAGGCCCACAACCACCACGGCGCACGGCGGTCGGTCATGCTCCCCCCTCATGTTCGTCGAGACAGCGTGTCACAACCGCGTGTTCGCCACAGCTCCCCGGCAGGGCACACGATTGCCCGGCCGTGCGTCCGCCGCGTCCGGGCTTCGAGATGCGGTCATCGGCTGCCGCTGGATACGCTCGCTGAGTGGCCGGGTGACGATGCCCCGAGGCCATGGCGCAGCAGCCGCACCCCGTCCCGCCCCCGGAAACGAAGAATTCCGCAGTCCAGACCGCAGGCCAGACCGCAGTCCAGACCTCTGCAGTGTTCACACCTCCACGGGAGGAAGGTTGCGATGAGGTTCACCCGCATGCGCATGCGCGCGGCGAACGCCACGGCGGCAGCCCTGGTCGCCGTCCCGCTGGCGCTGGTAGGCACGGCGTCGCAGAGTCACGCGCAGGACGCGTCTCCCAGCCCGTCGGGCACGTTCGGTTCCGGCTGTGCGGCGCTCGCCCAGAAGGTCGGCACGGCCAAGGACAAGGTCGTGGAGGCCGCGGCCGCGTATCCGCAACTCAGCCATCTGGTCTCCGCCGCGGTCAGGGCGCATCTGAACGGCACCCTCGACGGGAAGCCCGGCATCACCGTCTTCGCCCCCGACGACCAGGCCTTCCAGGCGGCGACCGTGGCGCAGTTCGCCTCGATCCTCGCCGACCAGGGGCAGTTGAAGAAGTTGCTGACCTACCACGTCGTGGACCGGCAGATCACCCCGGACGAGCTCTCCCACGGCTCCTTCAAGACGGTGGAAGGCAGCAAACTGACCACGTCGGGCTCGGGCACCGACTTCAAGGTCAACGGCACGGCGAACATCGTCTGCGGCAACATCAAGGCCGCGAACGCCACCGTCTACGTCATCGACGAGGTCCTCCAGCCACCGTCCTGACCCCGCTCCTGAAGTCCGCTCCCCGTACCTGGAGTCCGTACCTGGAGTCCGCACCTGGAGCCGAGTGCCGCACCGTGACTCGGAGTTCAGCGGCGGAGCCGGTCGAAGCGGAAGGGGGTCAGGGCCTCGGGGCGGCGGCCGGTGAGGACGTACCGGGTGAGGTTGTGGCCGGTGACCGGGCCCAGGGTGACGCCGAGCATGCCGTGGCCGGTGGCCGCGTAGGCGTTGTCGTGGCCCGGGACGCGGTCGATGACGGGGAGGCCGTCGGGGAGGAAGGGCCGTCCGCCGACCCAGGGGTCGCGGATCAGGCCGACCAGGTCGTCGGGGTCGTCGAACCAGCGGCCCAGGTAGTGCCGGCTGGCGAGGGCGACGGCGACGACGCGGCGCCAGTCGAGGCGGTTGTTGTTGCCGCTGAGTTCCATCGTGCCGCCGATGCGGGTGGTGGTGCCGATCGGTGAGGCGACGGCCCGGCGCTCGCCGAAATACAGCGTGTGCCGGGGCGCCGGGTCCAGGTCGACCGAGAAGCTGTAGCCCTTGCCCGCCTGGAGGGGCAGCGGATGCCCGAGGCGGCTCAGCAGGGTCGAGGAGCGCATGCCTGCCGCGATGACGACGGCCGCGCAGGGCACGTCGCCCTGTTTGGTGCGCAGCGCGGTGACCCGGCCCCCGGAGGTACGGAACCCGGTGGCCTCCGCGTTCTCGTGGAGCTTCACCCCCGACGCGGCGAGCGTCTCGCCGAGCGCGCGGGCGAACGCCTCCGGGTCGACCACGCCCTCCCCCTCGACGAGGTACGCCGCGTGCACCCCGTCCGACAGCGCCTCGTCCAGCAGCCGCGCCGCCGACCCGGTGACGACGTCGTCGGGCAGCGGGTAGCGGCCGTCGGCCATCTCCCGCTGGACGGCGAGGTGGTGGCGGGCCTCGGCCGGGGAGAGGAAGGCGTGCACCATGCCGGGGCGGGTCAGGGTGGTGTCGACCCCGGCCGCGCGCAGGCCGTCGAAGAGGTCGAAGGTGTCGCGGTTCAGCTCGGCGATCGCCGTGTAGCCGCGCTGGAAGGCGGCGGGTGTGCTGCTGCGCCAGAACCTCCACAGCCACCGTGCGAACGCGGGGTCGGGCAGGGGGCGCAGGTAGAGGGGTGAGTCCGGGCGGCCCAGTGAGCGCAGGGCGTAGCGCACGACGCCGGGGGCCGGGACGGGGGTGGAGTGGCTGAGGCAGACCCAGCCCGCGTTGCCACGGGAGGCTCCCGAGGCCAGGGCGCGCCGCTCGACGACCTCCACGGGGACGCCGGCTTCGGCCAGGTAGTAGGCGGTGCAGAGGCCCACCACGCCGCCCCCGACCACCACCACGGGGCCGTCGCCCACAAGACCGCGCGTGCCGGGCGCGCCGGACGCGCCGGTCACGCCGCTCATGACGCGGATCCGTACGCGGCGAGGAACTCCCGGGTGCGGGCCTGGGCGGGGTGGTCCAGGACGTCCTGCGGTGCGCCCTCCTCCACGATCCGGCCCCGGTCGACGAAGACCACGTGGTCGGACACCTCGCGGGCGAAGGGGAGTTCGTGGGTGACCAGCAGCATCGTCATGCCGTCCGCGGCCAGTTCCCGCATCACGCCGAGCACCTCCCGGGTGGCCTCCGGGTCGAGGGAGGACGTGGGCTCGTCGAAGAGCAGTACCTCGGGCTTGAGGGCGAGAGCCCGGGCGATGGCGACGCGCTGCTGTTCGCCGCCGGAGAGCTGCTCGGGCTGGGCGAGGGCGCGGTGGGCCACGCCGACCCGGCGCAGCAGCGTGACGGCGCGCTCCAGTGCCTCCTGCTCGGGGACACCGGCCTTGCGCTGGGCCAGTACGACGTTCTCCACGGCGGTGAGGTGCGGGAAGAGGTTGAACCTCTGGAAGACCATGCCGACGGTGCGGCGCAGCCGGGGCAGGTCCCGGCAGATCTTCCGGCCGCCCTGGTGCACCACTTCACCGGCCACTTCGACCGTGCCCGCGTCCGGGGACTCCAGCAGGTTGACGCACCGCATCAGCGTCGTCTTCCCGCCGCCGCTCTGCCCGATGACGCTCACGATGCTGCCCCGGTCGACTTCCAGGTTCACGTCGTCGAGGACCGTACGGCCGTCGAAGGCCTTGCGGAGACCCCGGATGCGTACGACCGCCTCGGCGGGGGGCGCCGGCACAGAGGTGTGCGTGGTGGTGACGGGCTCGGTCATACGACCGCCTCCTTCCGGTCGGTTCCCGCGCCGAGGTCGGCGGCGAGCAGGGCGCGGGCGGCGCGGATCCGCCGCCGTCGCCAGGGGGACAGGGGGACGCCGGCCCGTACCTTCCGTTCCAGCAGCAGGAGCAGCTGGGAGAGGGGGTAGCACAGGGCGAAGTAGATGGCCGAGATGACCAGGTAGACCTCCAGCGCCCGGAAGGTGGCCGAGGTGATGAGCCGCCCCTCCGACATGAGCTCGGCGGCGGAGATGGTGACGAGCAGCGAGGTGGACTTCAGCAGGTCGACGAGCATGGTGTTGGTGCCGGCCAGGGCCAGCCGGACGGCCTGCGGCAGGACCACGTGGCCGAAGATGCCCGCCCGGCCCAGGCCCAGCGCCTCGCCCGCCTCCGTCTGCCCGGCGGGCACCCCGCTGATCGCGGAGCGGAAGATCTCGGAGAGGTAGGCGGCGTAGAAGACGACGAGGCTCAGGCAGCCGGCGGTGAACACGTCGAGCCGGATGCCGGCCGAGGCCAGGCCGAAGTAGGCGAGGAAGATGATGGCGAGGAGGGGGACGTTCTTGAACACCTCGGTGTAGACGGCGGCGAGCGCCCGTGCGGGCCAGACCCGGCTCAGCCGGAGCAGCGCCACCGCCAGGCCGAGGACGACCGCGCCGGCGAAGCTGACCACGGTGTAGGAGACGGTGCGGCCGAGTGCGGCGGTCAGGTCGGGTCGGTAGTCGGACCAGGGAACCTGGAGGAAGCCGAAGAAGCCGGACATGTCATCCCCTCACTGTCCGGTGGAGCCGGCGGAGCCGATGGTCGGCGGGGTCCAGTCGGCGGGCCGGTCGACGCCCCGGCGCGCGGCGGCCATGCCGGCCGAGGGCTTGAGGAACTGCTCGGGATCGCCGCCGTACTTCTTGATGAGCTTCGCCAGTTCGCCGTTCTGGTACATGGCGTCGATCTGCGCGGAGATCGCCTTCTCCAGCTTCGGTTCCTGTTTCGGGAGGTAGAAGCCGGTCTGGTACGGCTGGAAGTAGGAGTAGGCGGGCTCGGCCTTGACCTGTGCGGCGGTGGGCGGGGTGAGGTACTCGGTGCTGATCTTCAGGTCCGGGCGCTGTTTCTGGGCCGCGATGATGAGCAGCGGGTCGAGGAAGCCGACGTCGATGCGGCCCGCGCCGAGGTCGTCGAAGACACCGTTGGCGTCCGGGTAGGCGTGGAGCTTGGCGCCGGGTACGGCCTGGATGGACTTGACCCAGACGTAGCCCTCGACCGTGCCGAGGTTCAGGTTCTCCAGGTCGTCGACCGTCTTGTAGGTCCTGCCGTCGCGGACGGCCATCGCCGGGGGCGAGTAGTAGGGCGGGTCGGTGAACAGGCCCTGCTTCTGCCGGTCGGCGGACCAGGCGACCCCGCCGATGGTGATGTCGACCCGGCGGGACTGCACCCCGGCGAGCATGCCGGCGAAGTCCGTCACCTGCGGTTTGATCTCCAGGCCCAGCTTCTTGGCCGCGTAGGCGAGGATGTCGCCGTCCAGGCCGACGATCCTGCCGCCCTGGACGGTGGTGTACGGCGCGTACGGTTCGACGGCGACCTTGATGACGCCGGGCGTGAGCGTGCCCAGCGCGGCGGTCTTGGCGGAGACGTTCTTCGGGGCGTCGTCACCGCCCGAGCCGCAGGCGGCGACGGAGGAAAGCAGGAGGAATGTTGACAAAGAGGCGGCGATGGAGCGCACACGGATCATCGGCACGAGCCTTCCGTTCCGGCTGAGGGAGCCCGCCGTTCACCGCGTTGTGCCCCCGGCGGGGAGGTGATTGGGGCCATACGCTAAGGAGCGGCCCGTCGTACGTCACCGGTCACTTCGTACACAGTTGTGGCTGGAATCGTTCCCTCCCCTGTACGGTGCGTCCAAGCCCGGCCCGCCCCGCGACGGGAGGAACGCCCGTGCTGAGCCCGTCACTCGCGCAGGAGATCGCCGGGGACACCTCCGCCGTCATCGGCTTCAACGTGCTGATCACCGATGCGGAGGGCATGGTCATCGGCAGCGGCGACAGCAGCCGCGTCGGCACCTTCCACGAGGCGTCCGTCGAGGTCATCCGCACCCAGGAGCCCGCCACGCACAACGCGTCCCAGGCTCAGCAGCTGCGCGGCGTACGCCCCGGCATGACGCTGCCGCTGATCGCGGGCGGGCAGGCGGTGGGGACGGTCGGGATCACCGGGACGCCGACCCAGGTCCGGCGGTTCGGGCTGCTGGTGAAGCGTCAGACGGAGATCCTGCTGCGGGAGTCCGTGATGCTGCGCTCCCGGCTGCTGGCCGAGCGCGCGGGCGAGAAGCTGCTGGCCGACATCGCCGCCTACGACCCCGAGGTCGTCGAGGGCGACTTCCTCGCCTTCCGGGCCGCCGAACTCGGCTTCGACCTGCGGCTGCGGCGGGTCGCGGTGGTGTTCGAGGTGACCGTGCCCGCCACGGCCACCCACCGCCAGACCCCCCAGACCGTGTACCGCCAGGGCGCGCACCGCCAATCCGCCCCCGCCCTGGCACTGGTCCGTTCCGAACTGCTGCGCACCGTCGGTGAGGTCTTCGCCGACCCCCAGGACATCATCGCCGCCACGGCCCCCGGCTGGATCGGCGTCCTGCACCGGCTGCCGGCCGACGGCTCCACGGAGTCCCTGGCCGCCGACTGCCGCCGCGTCACCGACGTCATCGCCGCCCAGGACGGCCTGGCCGCCCGCGCGGGCATCGGCGAGCCGGCCGGCTCCGTCGGCGGGCTGCACGACTCCTACCAGGACGCGTGCGAGGCGCTGCGCCTCGGCACCCGCGTGGCGGGCGGTGCGGCCGTCCACCTCATCACCGATCTGCGGGTCCACCAGGTGCTGACCGCGGTGGGGCAGTCCGCCCGCAACCGGCTGGTCGACCTCACCACCGCGGACCTGCGCACCCAGCCGGACTGGCCGGCGCTCCGCGACACGATCACCGCCTGGTGCGAGAACGGGTTCAACCTCGTCAGGGCCTCCGAGGCCCTGCACGTCCACCGCAACACCGTCGTCTACCGGATGAACAAGATCGAGCAGATCACCGGCCGCCCACTGCGCGCGCCCCGGACCGCCATGGCGCTCTACCTCGCCTGCCTGGCGGACCAGTTGGGCGGCGGCACCGACGCCACCGTGCGACGGCGCCGCAGGGGGCGTTGAGCGGGACCGGCGGAGACGCCCCTCCTCCCCCGATCAGCAAGGGGAGAGCAAAGCCATAGCAAAGGGGTGGCCGGGCGCCGTCACCGCGCTGATCAGCCTCGAATGTGACGTCGACCAAATGCTTTGCATTTCGCTCGCGGAATGCCTAGCCTCCAAGTGTACGAAACGGTTTCGATCAGTTAGTGGGCCGACGGCCCCGAGGCTCAGGAACGAGGTGTCGTCGGATGGGCGCTCCACAGGCAGCTGCGGAAACCGGGGCGACGCCCCGCCGGAGCAGGCTCACTCCCGAACGCGAGGGCGAGCTCTACGACGCCGTCCTCGACGGGCTGCGCGAGTCCGGCTACGACGCCCTGACCATGAACAACGTCGCCGCCCGCTCGCACTGCAGCAAGGCGACGCTCTACCGGCAGTGGCAGGGCAAGCCGCGGCTGGTCGCCGCGGCTCTCCGGCACTGCAAGCCCTTCGACCCGGGCGGACCGGACACCGGCTCGCTGACGGGCGATCTCCACGAGCTGGCCCGGCGCTTCACCGGGGCACGCAGGGACGTCGAACTCGCCCGGATCATCTCTCCCGCGCTGCACAGGAATCCCGACCTGGCCGAGGCGATGCACGAGGCAGTCGTCGAACCGGAGCTGAGAGCGCTGCGGGAGATCGTCGAGCGGGCCGTGGCCCGCGGCGAGATCCCACCGGACTCCCCCACGGCCGCCCGCCTCCCGCACCTGCTGATCGGCGCGGCCCTCGCCCGGCCCCTCGTGGAACGGCGCGAGACCGACGCCGACTACCTCACGCACTTCCTGGACACCGTGATTCTTCCGGTGCTCACCAGCACATGATCCACTCGCTTCCGGAGAGCCCCCTCATGTCATCCACTTCTGTCGACTCCCTCGACGCGCACCCCGGCGTCGCGCCGGCCCAGTCCTCGTCGGCCCGCGGTGCCAGGCACCAGGCACCGCACCGGTGGATGGTGCTGGCCGTGATCGGCCTCGCCCAGCTGATGGTGGTGCTCGACTCGACGATCGTGAACATCGCCCTGCCGTCCGCCCAGCGCGACCTGGGCTTCTCCAACGACGGCCGGCAGTGGGTGGTCACCGCCTACTCGCTGGCGTTCGGTTCCCTGCTGCTGCTCGGCGGCCGGCTCGCGGACTTCTTCGGCCGCAAGACCACCCTGCTGATCGGCCTGATCGGGTTCGCCGGCGCCTCCGCGATGGCCGGTGTCTCGCAGAACCTGACGATGCTGATCGTCGGCCGGGCGGTCCAGGGTGTGTTCGGCGCGCTGCTCGCGCCCGCCGCACTGTCCCTGCTGACCACGACCTTCACCGACGCCAAGGAACGCGCCAAGGCGTTCGGCGTCTACGGTGCGATCGCCGGCAGCGGTGGTGCCATCGGCCTGCTGCTGGGCGGCCTGCTGACCGAGCACCTGAACTGGCGGTACACCCTCTACGTCAACCTGCCGATCGCGGTCGTCGCGGTGATCGGCACGGTGGTGTTCGTCCGCCGGCCCGCGAAGGCCGAGCGTCCCCGGCTGGACACGCTGGGTACCGTCCTCGCCGCGGGCGGCATGTTCTCGGTGGTGTACGGCTTCGCCAACGCCGAGACCCACCCGTGGGGCAACTGGATGGTCTGGGCCTTCCTGGCCGCCGGTGGCGTACTGCTCGCTCTCTTCACGTTCTGGGAGACCCGGACCAGCCATCCGCTGCTGCCGCTGCGGGTGCTGGCCGACCGCAACCGTGCGGCCGCCTACCTCTCGGTGTTCGTCACCGGCGCGGGCATGTTCGGGATCTTCCTGTTCCTGACCTACTACCTGCAGGAGACGCTGCACTACTCGCCGGTCAAGACCGGTCTGGCCTTCCTCCCGATGATCGGGGCGCTGATGGTGTTCGCGCAGCTGGCCACCATCGTCGTGGTACCCCGGGTGGGCGCCAAGCCGATCGTCCCGGTCGGCGCGCTGCTCGCGGCCGCCGGCATGGTCTGGCTCACCAGGCTCGACCTGCACTCCGCCTACACCTCGGACGTGCTGGCGCCGTTGCTGATCATGGGCGCCGGTATCGGCATGGTGATGCCGCCCGCGATGAGCCTGGCCACCCTCGGCGTCGCGCCGCAGGACCAGGGCGTCGCCTCGGCGACCACCAACACCATGCAGCAGGTCGGCGGTTCCATCGGCACCGCGCTGTTCTCCACCCTGGCGGCGACCTCGGCCACCGACTACGTCAAGGACCACCACCCGGTGACCCCGCTGGTGAAGGCCAATGCCGCGCTGCACAGCTACGCCACCGCCTACTGGTGGGCGGCCGGCTTCTTCGTCGTGGCGGCCGTCCTCGCGGCGGTGCTCTACCGCAAGGGCAGCCCGACGGCCCAGGCACCGGCCGTGGACACCGCCCCCCGCGCCGCCTTCGAGGAGAACGGCACGGACGGGGCCGTGCGCCTGGTCCAGCCCCGGACCGCGACCACCATGGGTCTGCCGGATCCGGCCGGGCTGATGGTGAGCGGCCGGGTCCTGGCGGCCGGCGGCGGTGTGCCGGCACCGGGCGCCGTGGTCACGCTGATCGACCCGACGGGGCGTCAGCTCGGCCACGCCGTCGCCGACCCCGCGGGCCACTACGCGGTGGCCGTCCCGGCCGCGGGCTCGTACGTCCTGGTCGGCTCGGCCGCCGGGCGTCAGCCGCAGGTGGCCACCCTCACGGTGGGCGGCTCCCCGGTCGAGTACAACCTGGTGCTGGCCGCCACCACCGGTATGACCGGCAGCGTCCGCTCCGGCGGCCTCCCGGTGACCGGAGCCCTGGTGGTCGCGACCGACCCGTTCGGCGAGGTGGCGGACTCCACGGTCACCGGCGCCGACGGCGGCTACCGTCTCGGCGAACTGGTCGCCGGGGAGTACGTCCTGACCGTGAGCGCCGAGGGCCACCGGCCCACCGCCGTCGTGGTGACCGTCGGGGACACCGGGGCCGCCCAGGACATCCTCCTCGCTCCGGCCGCCGCGGTCCGCGGCACCGTCCGGGGCAGGAACGGCTCGCCCCTGACCGACGCCCGGGTGGCCCTGCTGGACTCGGCCGGCAACGTGGTCGCCTCCCGCACCACCGGCGAGGACGGCGAGTACGCCTTCCCGGACCTGCCCGGCACCGAGTACACGGTGGTCGCCTCCGGCTACCCGCCGGTGGCCGCCCCGATCCGGCTGAACGGCACCGGGCAGGACGGCTTCGACCTCTACCTCGCCCACGAGGAGACCGGGCGGGAGGACACCCGGCAGTCCGGACCGCTGGGCTGACACCCGGCCGGCGGAACCTCCCCGGCAGAGCCGGGCGGCACGGGTACGACACCCGCGGCGCCCGGCTCTTCCGCGTTGCCGAGCGGTACCGCACGGGAGTCGGTGGCCGGATCCCGGTGATGTCCCGGCGGCCGGCGGGAAGTCGTGGCGTTTCTGGGACGCGGACGGCGGAAACAGGCGCCCCGAAGGGCTCCGGAGCGGGCCGGAAGCGGATCGGAAGCAGCTCGGTTCTGGCCACGGAAGCGGTGACGCTGGTCACCTCGTAGACGTCAACCGCCTTGCCTTGCCCCGCTGTTCACCGTCCGCTCAGGACGGCCGGGGCGGGGCGCGGTGCACTGCCGTCACCGCTGGAGATCCCCATGACCGATGCAGAGCCGACGCCGCCCGCCGGGCGTCCCGACCCGCTGTCCACCCATCGTGCGCCGCCCTCCTACCAGGCCCCGGGGCTGATACCGCCGGGCGGCCCCGCCCGCACCTGGGGGCTCGTGGTCATCGCCACGCCCCTGCTGCTCGCCCTGCTCCTGGCCCTGATCGGCGGCCTGGCCGGGGGGTCGTCCGGGTCGTCGTCGTCCGGAACATCCGGTTCCGGCTCCGACTCCGGCTTCTTCGGCTCCGGCACCTCCGGCTCGGACACCTCCGGCTCGGACAGCGGCGGTACGGCCGGTACGGACGACCAGCCGGCCTATGCCGACCCGACGACGGCGTCCGCATGGCCGTACGGCGACACCGGCACCCCCGAGGCGACCGCGACCGACGGCTACTACGGCGACCCGACGGACACCGCCACCGCCACCCCGAGCGCGACCTCGACCGGCGGACCGGGTGACGTCGTCACCGCCTACTTCGCGGCGATCAGCACCCACGACTACCGGACCGCGTGGAATCTCGGC
The DNA here is from genome assembly GCF_040296885.1 of Streptomyces sp. NPDC001980. NCBI lineage: Bacteria > Bacillati > Actinomycetota > Actinomycetes > Kitasatosporales > Streptomycetaceae > Streptomyces > Streptomyces sp. NPDC001980. Next base: position 242,345 of record NZ_JBEOYD010000012.1, read on the forward strand.
GGCAAGAACCTCGACTCCAGCTACGACAGCTTCGTCTCGGGCTACGCCACCACCGCGCAGGACACCGTCTCCGTCGTGTCCGTGGCGGGCGACCAGGTGCAGGTGATCCTCGAAGCCCTGCAGACGGACGGCACGACGAAGTCGTACGACGCCACCTACACCGTCCAGGACGGCGTGATCACCAGCGGCACGGCCACCCAGACCGGCTGACACCCACCGGGGCGTGCCCGCCGGGGTGCGCCCGCACGAGCGGAGCGCTGAACCACCATGGCCACACAAGTACTCGACCCCAGTCCTCCCGGCCCGGCACCGCAGGAGCCGCCGGAACACCGCGCGTACGCGCGCACCAGAGCCACCCGGCTGCTGTCCGCCGGCGCCTACCTCCACACCGGCTACCGGCGCGCCGTCATCCGGGAGCTGCTCCACAGGCGGTGGCGGGTCGTCGCGCCCTCCTACGGCTACGACGCCGTGTCGGTCCTCGCCCACTCCCTCGCCGCGCGCCGGCTGCGCCGCATCCAGTGGGCGGTCGCGGCCGGCGTGGACGTCCTGGTCCTCGTCCTGCTGAGCAACGGGGCGCTCAACCCGTTCCTCGGTGTCGTCCTGCTGTGCTGGGTGCCGTGGGCGGCGGCCTATCTGCGCCGGATCGTCACCCTGCACGTCCTGATGACCCGGGTGCGGGAGAGCGGCCCGGACGGCGGCTTCGACGGCGCCTACCCGGCGCACGCCAAACTGACCGACGCGCTCGCCCGCAAGATCGACCACGAGCAGGCCGGCCGCAGCGGAATGGTCTTCTACGGCGGCTACCGGCCCTTCGTCGGCGCGGGCCTGCCGCTGCGCGACTGGTCCAACGCGCAGTTGCTGCTCGGCGCCCCGAAGACCCGGATCATGGCGCGCAAGAGCGCGGACGGCACCCCGCCCGACCTCGACACCGTCGAGCGCAGGCGGGTCGTCCCGTTCACCGTGGCGGAGATCACCAGCCAGGTCGCCGCCCGGCTGCGGGCCGACCTGCGCGACGAGACCGGCCCCGACGAGCGGATCGAGGGGCTGACCGTCGAGCAGCGCCGCTTCACCACCGCGATCCGCACCAACGACCGCACCACCGGCGCCGGCTGGTCCGACCTGCCCGGCGCGGACGACCTGTCCGGCATCCACTGGCGGGAGGACTACGACGCGGCCCGCGAGTACCTGTGCGTGCGGGTCGGGTCGTGGGACGAGGAGCTGGTGACCTCGATCTTCGTCGGGTTCGACATCAAGGGCGACACGCTGCACACCGAGTTCTACACCTATGTGCTCGGGCCGCTCGTGGCGGACTTCCACCTCGTGGACCAGCTGCCCGCCGCCGTCGACGGACGGTTGGCGGTGCGGGTGGCGTGGGACATGTTCACGGCCATGGTGCGCTGGTGGATGTCGCTGTGGCTGTGGCCGCTGCTGCTGGTCCCGGAGCGGTTCCTGCCGGCGTGGGCGGCCCGGTGGACGGAGCCCTGGCGGGTCAGCAGGGCCAGGCGGGCCGCGGTCGCGCTACTGCTCTCGGACCGCACGACGGACACCAGCGAGTTCCGGATCGGCCGTTACGTCAACCGCTGGCGCAACTGCGGTGCGCTGGCGAGCGTCCGGGAACTGGCCACCAGCGAGACGTACCACCACTTCTTCCAGCAGTCCGACGCGGTGAAGTACATGCAGATCGTCGAGCGCCGGCTGCTAGAGAACATCGGTGCGTTCCTCCACGAGCACGATGTGGACCTTGAGGAGCACAACCGCGCGCAGACCAACATCCTGCTGGGCGACAACAGCCAGAACTTCTTCGGCGGCCAGCAGAGCAACTTCGGCTACAACTACCAGCCCTCAAGCGGCGGTTCATCAGGAAAAGCGGGGACGTGACCATGAGCCAGGGAAACACCGGCGGCGCCAACAGCCAGAACTTCTTCGGCGGCGAGCAGCGCGACTTCGGGTACAACGTCCACAACACCCCGCAGCCGGACGGGCGGTCCGCCGAGCAGGAGGCCGAGCAGGAGGCGGCGCGCGCGGCGCAGGCCCGCGTGGACTACGGCCGCAGTCGCAGCGTCTTCGTCGTGCACGGCCGCGACGAGGAGGTGCGCACGGCCATGTTCGGGCTGCTGCGCCGGCTCGACCTGCGCCCGCTGGAGTGGGAGCGGCTGGTGCGGAGCACCGGGGGGACCGCGCCGTTCCTCGGCGAGGTCATCGAGAAGGCGCTGGCGCAGGCGCAGGCGGCGCTCGTGCTGCTCACGCCGGACGACGTCGCCAAGCTCCATCCGCACCTGCTGGGCGACAACGAGCCGCCCTACGAGACCCAGTACACCGGCCAGCCCCGGCAGAACGTGCTGATCGAGCTCGGCATGGCGCTGATGGCCTACCCGGAGCGGACGATCATCGTGGAGGTCGGCCAGGTGCGGCCCGCCGCGGATCTCGGGGGCCGCAACGTGATCCGCTTCGACGGCTCCGAGACCGCCGTCTCGAAGATCGTCGAACGGCTCAAGGGGGCCGAGTGCGACCTCGACGACACCCGGCCGGACTGGCGTGACACCTCGTACTTCGAGAATCTGGCGGCCTACCGCCGGCTGGCCTGACGGACCGTACGAGGGGGGCGGGGGCCGCGGGCCCTCGCCCCCTTCTTCGCGCGCTACCGCTCCGGGCCCGACGCCAGGGCGGCCAGGAACGCGGCCAGCTCGCGCATGTCGATGCCCTCCAGCTCCTCGGGCCGTACGACGACGCGCAGTTCACGGCAGATCGGGGCCTCCCGGGAGCGGGCCACGAAGGACATCAGGATCAGCCGGAGCAGGCTGTCCCGGTCGAGGTGGCCGAGGCGCGCCAGCCCGGAACCGGTCAACGGCATGGCCACCCGCTCCAGTTGGGCGTGCGTACGCAGCGCGTCCCACAGCCCGGCCAGGCCCCGCCACAGGTCCTCCACGCCGGAGGAGGCCACGTAGTCGTTGCCGATCCGGCTGTAGGCCACGCCGAACACCAGCCGCGGCCGGGTGCCCAGCACCGCCACGGTGCCGACCGGGTAGCGGTCGAGCTTGCCGAGCGGCTTGTCCGCCCGCGCCTCCCGCGCGACGGGCTCGGCCGGGGCGAGCGCCGCGCCCAGCTCCGCGTCCAGGCGGTCCACGTCGCCGCCGTACCGGCGGTCGAGCAGCTGCGCCTGCACGCTGTCGCCGTTGATGACCCGGCCGTCGGCCGACAGGGTGTCGAAGGTGTCGCAGAAGCCGACGACGAGGTGGGCCGGCTGGTCGAACAGGTCGCCCGTCTCGACGACCACCGTCATGTCGGGCCGCCGGAACACCTGCCGCACCCGGACCGCCGGACGGGCCCGCAGCAGCCCCCAGCCCAGACAGGCCCCCACCGACAGCCCGACGACCGCGCCGGACGCGCCGTGCGGCACGAACGGGCCCACCACCTGGGACACGGCGGACAGCCCGCCGAACGCCACCATCGTGTCGCGCACGAAGGCCTGCCGGGCACGCCTTGTACCACGCCGGAAGGGGCTCCGGGGCCGTATCGGGCCCATCGGGGCCAGTCCGGCGGAATCACCCGAACTCATGGCTTCCCCAAGACATCATGATAATCTTTCAGTCACTATGGCTGACGCAGAGTGACGCAGAACCGCCGGGGGGCGACGCGGATGGCCGGTGCGAGAGCACGTATCCGGGTGAAGGTGCTGGGCCCGGTCCAGCTCGAGGTCGACGGGGTTCCGGTCCGGCTGACGCCGCTGACCGTACGGCTGCTGGTCCGCCTGGTGGCGGCCGGCGGTGAGGCGGTGCCGGTACGGCAACTGCGGCGCGACGTGTGGGGACTCGCGGACGAGCCGCGCCACCTGGACCAGCGCAACCGCAACGAGGTCCAGAAACGGGTCCTTGAGCTGCGGCGGGCACTGGCCCCCGGCGCCCCCGGCCAGGACAGCGCGGGGACGGAGGTCCTGCGCACCGAGCAGCAGGTCACCGTGCAGGGCCCGGAGACCGCCTACCGTCTGGTGCTGCGGCCCGAGGAACTGGACAGCGCGCGGTTCACCGCGATCGTGAACGACGCCCTGCTCGCGCCCCCGGCCACCGCCGCGCACCGGCTGTCCGAGGCGCTGTCCCTGGTGCGCGGCCGGCCGCTGGCCGAGGTGAACGGCGAGGGGTTCGCGGTGCCCTTCGTCCGCCGCCTGACCACCCTTCAGGACGCGGCCCGTCGTGAGCTGGTGCGCGTGCAGACCGACCTGGGACGGCCCGAACTCGCCCTGCCGGTCGCCGAACTGATCGCCCACGAGCATCCCGACGACGTCGAGGCCGCACGCGTCCTGGACGCGCTGCGCGCGGAGCTGCGCGCCCGGCACGGGGCCGAACTGCTGCGCCACCGGGTGCCGTTGGACGGCCAGCGGGCCGATGTGGTGCTGGTGCGCGGCGACTTGTTCGACCAGGCGGACTGCAACCTGGTGATCGGATTCTCCGACACCTTCGACACGGAGACCGCCGAGGACCTCGTGATCAGCCGGGAGAGCCTGCAGAGCCAGCTCGTCGACCGGCTGTTCGCCGGGAAGCGGCGCCTGCTGGACGACCGGCTGCGGGCGGGGCTGCGGGCGGTGAAGTCGGTGGGCACCGAGACCGTACGGACCAAGCCGCTGGGCCGCCGGGTCCGTTATCCGGTGGGCACGACCGTGGTGGTACCGGTCGAGGGCCGCCGGGTGTTCGCCACGGCCTACTCGCGGCTCGGCAACGACCTGGTGGCCAGGTCCAACCACGCCGACCTGCGGCTGAGCCTGGAGAGTCTGTGGGCCTCGGTGGCGGTCAACGGCCTGTTCAAGCCGGTCGCCGTCCCGCTGATCGGCTCCGGCCTGGCCCGGGTCACCGACCTGGACCGGGGCCAGCTGGCCGCCATGATCGTGGACTCGTTCATCGAGGCCTGCCGCCGCCACCCCGCCCTGACCCCCGAACTCCGGATCGTCATCCTGCCCCAGGAGCTGGCCCGGACCGACCTGGCCCCGGTGGAGCAGCGCTTCGAGGACCTGGTGCTCGGTCTGCGCGCGGCCGACTGACGACGACGGTGAGACCGGGCGCCGGCCCGGACGTGTCCCCCGGGCCGGCGGGCTGCTCCGCATCTGTCCGTTCCCCCTTCGCGGCATCACCCGCCGTCCGCGCCTCGCGCCGCTTCGCCCGGCCTCACCGCAGTCCACGAGACCATCTCGGCCGCTTCCGCCGGCACCCTCCAACCGCTTCCGATCCGGTTCCGGGAACCCCGGACGGGCTGTGCGTCCGCCGGAACCGTCGACGCGTCCGCGGTGTCGTACTCGCTGTGAGCCACGTGTCGGAGGTCCGCGTCGGCAGGGTGACCGGGCGGTCGGACAGGACGGGTTCCCCCGACCGTTGGGTCCCGCACGGATCGGGTCTATCGTCGGAATCATGGGGCCAGGACGAGGAGGACGGCCGGTGATGCCGCAGGACGAGGCCGTGATCGGCTGCACGGGGAAGGTGCTCATCAAAACCCGCGGTGCCACCGGGCCCGGCGAGGTCCTGGTACAGGTCAGGGGCGGCTCGGAAACGTTCCTCGCCTGGTCGGAGGAGCCCCTGCCGGTCGGCGCGACGGTGCTCGTGATCGAATCACGAGGATGCCGGGAGGTCGGCGTCATCGAGTGGGTGGATCCATTGGACGCGCTCGGCGACAGTGCCGAGGCCAGCTGAGGAGAAACAGGAATGTTCGGATACCGCGTACCCGCTCCCGACGAGGCGATGTTGATCTCGGGGGGCAGGCGGGGACTGGGGGGCGCGCCGTTCCGAGTGGTCACCGGGCATGGCAAGTTCGTGCTGCCGGTCCTACGGAAGGTCCGTTTCCTCACCCTGTCCATGTGTGAGGCCGAGGTCACCGAGACCTGTGTGACCAAGCAGGGCATCTCGCTGCACGTCCGCGCGGTCATCGCCTTCAAGGTCGGCAACGACCACGAGAGCATCATCAACGCGGGCCAGCGGTTCCTCTCCGACCAGGAGCAGATGTCGGTGCTCACCGGCCGGATCTTCGCCGGGCACCTGCGGGCCATCATCGGCTCGATGACGGTCGAGGAGATCGTCACCGAGCGGCAGAAGCTCGCCGCGGAGGTGCTGGACACCTCGAAGACGGAGATGGCGAAGATCGGCCTGATCGTCGACTCGCTGCAGATCCAGTCCATCGACGACGGTGACACCGGCTACATCGACGCGATGTCCGCCCCGCACAAGGCCGCCATCCAGCGGCAGGCGCAGATCGCGCAGGCGCAGGCCACCCAGGCCTCCGTCGAGGCGGAGCAGGTGGCGGCCCGCAACCAGGCCGAGTACGCCCGGCAGACCGCCATCGTCAGGGCCGAGTACTCGGCCGAGGTGGACCGCGCCCAGGCGCAGGCCGCGCAGGCCGGACCGCTGGCGCAGGCGCACGCCCAGCAGGAGGTGCTCGCCGCCCAGACGGAGCTGGCCCTGCGCCAGGCCCAGCTGCGCCAGCAGCAGCTGGTCGCCGAGGTCGTGAAGCCCGCCGAGGCCGAGGCCGAGCGGGTCAGGATCCTCGCGGCCGCCGAGGCGCAGCGGATGAAGATCCAGGCGGAGGCGGCGGCGTCGTACGACCGGGTCGCGCTCGACCGGATGCTGATCGACCAGCTCCCGCAGATCGTCAAGGAGGCCGCCGGCGGCCTCGCGGGTGCCAACGTCAACGTCCTCAACGGCGCGGACGGCCTCGGCGAGATCGCCGCCGGCCTGGTGTCGCAGGGCCTGACGATCCTCGACTCGGTCCGGCAGAACCTGGGCGGCCAGGAGTCCGACGGGCGGCGCCCCGACGGACAGCGCTCCGACGGCCGCCGCTCCGGGGAGAACGAGGGCAACGGCAGCAGCCTGCTCCAGCTGCCCACCGGCAAGGGGCGGAAGTCGGACGACGGTCCGGTGGACGTGGACTGAGCGCTTCGCCGGAAGCGCCGCGACATCTGCCGCGACAGGCCGTCGATCGGCTGCGGCGCCGTAGCGGCTGGTCGCGCCTACGCGGCGGAGCCGCATATTGATACAGCCCCGCGCCCCTTCGGGGGCGCTGCCCGGCGCGCCCACCCCCGCGGGGGTGGGTAAAAAACAAACATGTTTTATGTGAAAAGCCTATGGCTATTTCTTGTGAGGAAGCAAATTACATGATGACAATAGCGAAAAATAC
>NZ_JBEOYD010000013.1:0-245203 GCF_040296885.1 Streptomyces sp. NPDC001980
GCCGTACAGCGGCATGCCCGCCTCCAGCCGCAGCGTGTCCCGGCAGGACAGCCCGCACGGCACCAGGCCCACCGCGGAACCCGCCTTGGTCAGCGGTGATCCGCGAAGCGCGTCCCATCGCATACGACACCCTCGGCCGGCGCGGCACGCCCACCGCCCGCCGGCGCTGCGAACGCCTCGGCTTCGTCCGCACACCAGAGCGGGACCGGAATCCCGTGCCCTACCCGGACGACATCACTCTCCTCACCTACGAGTTGACGCTCCGACACCGCCGCGACACAACATCTGGGGGTGACGCGACAGCCCGGCACTAGATGTATGCTCATGCTCGCTGTCGTCGCAGGGGAATCCGGTGCGAATCCGGAACTGTCCCGCAACGGTGTACTTGTGCATGTTCGTGCACAGGAGTCAGTCCGAGGACCTGCCGACAGCACGCCCAGCCACCCGGTTCGGGCGTTCTGACGTCCGGGCCTCGTGGAGTGGGCCGGGGTCTCGACGCGTGCCCGCGCACGCTCGTGCTGCCCGCTGCCCTCCGCCAGGCCCCGTGCCCAGCGAGGGAGAGCCCCACGTGACCATCGCGCCAGCCGACCCGGCCTCAGCGACCATCTCCGTGGAAGAAGACGGTCCCGGTACCGCGCTGTTGCGGACCCTGACCGAGCTGACCGCCGACCTCCCCGACGCCGACCCCGGCCGGGTCGCCGCCGCCGCGTTGCGCGGCCGGTCCGCGCGGGCCGACGAGTCGGAGTTGCGCGAGCTGGCCACCGAGGCCGCCGCCGGCCTGATCTCGGAGGACCCCGCCTACTCGCGGCTGGCCGCACGGCTGCTCACCGTCTCCATCCGCGCCGAGGCCGCCTCGCAGGGTGTGACGTCCTTCACCGAGTCCGTGGCGGTGGGGCACCGCGAGGGCCTCATCGCCGACCGGACCGCCGAGTTCGTCCGGCTGCACGCGACCCGCCTCGACACGCTCGTCGACCCGGCCGCCGACGACCGCTTCGGCTACTTCGGCCTGCGCACGCTGCACAGCCGTTACCTGCTCCGGCACCCGATCACCCGCCGCGTGATCGAGACGCCCCAGCACTTCATGCTCCGGGTCGCCGCCGGTCTCGCCGAGGACGACACCCCGCGCTCCGTGGACGAAGTCGCCGCGCTCTACGGGCTCATGAGCCACCTCGACTACCTCCCGTCCTCCCCCACCCTCTTCAACTCCGGCACCCGGCACCCCCAGATGTCGTCCTGCTACCTCCTCGACTCCCCGATGGACGAGCTGGACTCGATCTACGACCGCTACCACCAGGTCGCCCGGCTCTCGAAGCACGCCGGCGGCATCGGGCTGTCGTACAGCCGCATCCGCTCCCGCGGGTCGCTCATCCGCGGCACCAACGGGCACTCCAACGGCATCGTGCCGTTCCTGAAGACCCTGGACGCCTCGGTCGCCGCCGTGAACCAGGGCGGCCGTCGCAAGGGCGCGGCCGCGGTCTACCTGGAGACCTGGCACTCCGACATCGAGGAGTTCCTGGAGCTGCGCGACAACACCGGCGAGGACGCCCGCCGTACCCACAACCTGAACCTGGCGCACTGGGTCCCGGACGAGTTCATGCGCCGGGTGAACGCCGACGAGCCGTGGTCGCTGTTCTCCCCCGCCGATGTGCCGGAGCTGGTGGACCTGTGGGGCGCGGAGTTCGACGCGGCCTACCGCAAGGCCGAGGCGGACGGGCTGGCGCGCCGGACCATCCCGGCCCGTGACCTGTACGGCCGGATGATGCGGACCCTCGCGCAGACCGGCAACGGCTGGATGACCTTCAAGGACGCGGCCAACCGGACCGCCAACCAGACGGCCCTGCCCGGACACGTCATCCACTCCTCCAACCTCTGCACGGAGATCCTGGAGGTCACGGACGACGGCGAGACGGCCGTCTGCAACCTGGGGTCCGTGAACCTCGGTGCGTTCGTCGACACGGCGACCGGGGACATCGACTGGGAGCGGCTGGACGAGACCGTCCGCACCGCCGTCACCTTCCTCGACCGGGTCGTCGACATCAACTTCTACCCGACCGAGCAGGCGGGCCGGTCCAACGCCAGGTGGCGGCCGGTCGGCCTCGGCGCCATGGGCCTCCAGGACGTCTTCTTCAAGCTGCGGCTGCCCTTCGACTCCGCCGAGGCGAAGGCGCTGTCCACCCGGATCGCCGAGCGGATCATGCTCGCCGCGTACGAGGCCTCCGCCGACCTCGCCGAGCGCGGCGGCCCGCTGCCGGCCTGGGAGAAGACCCGCACCGCGCAGGGTGTGCTGCACCCCGACCACTACGGCGTCGAGTTCACCTGGCCGGAGCGCTGGGCGGCGCTGCGCGCGCGGATCGCGACCACGGGCCTGCGCAACAGCCTGCTGCTCGCCATCGCGCCCACCGCCACCATCGCCTCGATCGCGGGCGTCTACGAGTGCATCGAGCCGCAGGTCTCGAACCTCTTCAAGCGCGAGACGCTCTCCGGTGAGTTCCTCCAGGTCAACTCCTACCTGGTGCAGGACCTCAAGGCCCTCGGTGTCTGGGACGCCCGCACCCGCGAGGCGCTGCGCGAGGCCAACGGCTCGGTGCAGGACTTCGTCTGGATCCCCGAGGAGGTGCGCGATCTCTACCGCACCGCCTGGGAGATCCCGCAGCGCGGCCTGATCGACATGGCCGCCGCCCGCACCCCGTACCTGGACCAGGCCCAGTCGCTGAACCTCTTCCTGGAGACGCCGACCATCGGCAAGCTCTCCTCGATGTACGCGTACGCCTGGAAGTCGGGCCTGAAGACGACGTACTACCTGCGCTCGCGCCCGGCGACCCGGATCGCCCGCGCCGCCCAGGCCCAAGCCACCATCCCCGTCCAGCAGGCGGCCCCCGAAGACGCCGTCGCCTGCTCCCTGGAAAACCCCGAGTCCTGCGAGGCCTGCCAGTAATGTCCAGCAAGAACCTTCTCGACCCCGGCTTCGAGCTCACGCTCCGCCCGATGCGCTACCCGGACTTCTACGAGCGCTACCGGGACGCCATCAAGAACACCTGGACCGTGGAGGAGGTCGACCTCCACTCGGACGTCGCCGACCTCGCGAAGCTGTCCCCGATGGAACAGCACCTGATCGGCCGGCTGGTCGCGTTCTTCGCCACCGGCGACTCGATCGTCGCGAACAACCTGGTGCTGACGCTGTACAAGCACATCAACTCGCCCGAGGCGCGGCTCTACCTGAGCCGGCAGCTGTTCGAGGAGGCCGTGCACGTCCAGTTCTATCTGACGCTCCTGGACACCTACCTCCCCGACCCGGAGGACCGCGCCGCCGCCTTCGCGGCGGTCGAGAACATCCCCTCCATCCGCGAGAAGGCCGAGTTCTGCTTCACGTGGATGGACTCGGTGGAGAACCTGGACCGCCTGGAGTCCACGGCCGACCGCCGCCGCTTCCTGCTCAACCTCATCTGCTTCGCCGCGTGCATCGAGGGCCTGTTCTTCTACGGCGCCTTCGCGTACGTCTACTGGTTCCGCAGCCGGGGCCTGCTGCACGGTCTCGCCACCGGCACCAACTGGGTGTTCCGTGACGAGACGATGCACATGAGCTTCGCGTTCGACGTGGTCGACACGGTGCGTAAGGAGGAGCCGGAGCTCTTCGACGACGAGCTCCGGCAGCAGGTCACCGACATGCTGCGGGAGGCCGTCGAGGCCGAGCTGCAGTTCGCCCGTGACCTGTGCGGTGACGGCCTGCCCGGCATGAACACCGACTCGATGCGCCAGTACCTGGAGTGCGTCGCCGACCAGCGGCTCGGCCGCCTGGGCTTCGCCCCGGTGTACGGCTCGGAGAACCCGTTCTCCTTCATGGAGCTGCAGGGCGTTCAGGAGCTGACGAACTTCTTCGAGCGGCGTCCGTCCGCGTACCAGGTGGCGGTGGAGGGCACCGTCGACCTGGACGAAGACTTCTGAGCCTGCTGAGCCTTCGGGGTATCCCGCTCCCCGCGGTCCTCGTGGGCCTCCCTGATCTGCCGGTCGATGCGCCTGTCGCGCAGGATGCCGAGCACGGAGGGGAGGGCCATGAGGACCAGGATGCCGAGGACCAGGACCATTCCGACGAGACCTTCGATCTGGTTTCCGTTCATGGACACTACTGTCGCGCCGAATGCTCCTTACCGTGAGTGGCAGCACTGCCACACACCCTCGAATTACTGCCATCGGCGAGGCACACTGGCAGCATGCTGACGAACGTGGCCGCGGTACTCCTGGACGGTGTGCACCCCTTCGAGCTCGGAGTGGTCTGCGAGGTCTTCGGACTCGACCGCTCCGACGAGGGGCTGCCGGTGTACGACTTCGCGGTGGTCTCGGCGGAGGGGCCGTCGCTCGGCACCCATGTGCCGGGCCTCACCGTCTCCACGCCGTACGGCCTGGACCGGCTCGACGAGGCCGATCTGATCGCGGTGCCGGCCTCGGACGCCAACGTCGCCCGGGACTACCCGCCCGAGCTGCTCGACGCGCTGCGCCGGGCGGTGGACCGGGGGGCCAGGGTGCTCAGCGTCTGCTCCGGCGTCTTCGTGCTCGGCGCGGCCGGGCTGCTGGACGGGCGCCGGTGCGCCGTGCACTGGCGGCACGCGGACCTGCTGGCCCGCCGGTACCCGCGCACCCGGGTCGAGCCGGACGTGCTGTACGTCGACGAGGACCCGGTGATCACCTCGGCGGGCACCTCGGCCGGCATCGACGCCTGTCTGCACATCGTGCGCAAGGAGCAGGGCCCCGAGGTCGCCACGAAGATCGCCCGGCGGATGGTGGTGCCCCCGCACCGGGACGGCGGCCAGGCCCAGTACATCGAGCGTCCGCTGCCGGAGGGGCCCTGCGACACGGTCGGCGGGGTGCTGGCCTGGATGACGGAGCACCTCGACGAGGAGGTCACCGTCGAGCAACTGGCCGCCCGCGCCCTGATGGCCCCGCGCACCTTCGCGCGCCGCTTCCAGCAGGAGACCGGCACCACGCCGTACCGCTGGATCCTGCGGCAACGGGTGCTGCTGGCGCAGGAGTTGCTGGAGGGGACGGACGAGACGATGGACGCGATCGCGGGCCGGACCGGCTTCGGGACGGCGGCCGCGCTGCGGCACCAGTTCGTGAAGTCGCTGGGTACCACGCCGAACGCCTACCGGCGCGCGTTCCGGGGCCCGGAGGCCGCCTGAGCGCGCGCCGGTATCAGGCGTGATCCGCCGGTCGGCAGGTCACCAGGGCACGGGTGCGAGCAGCAGCCGGTGCGGGCGCAGGGTGATGCCCACCCGGGTGGTGTCGTTCGACCCGGCGACCTGTTCGAAGCGGTACTTGGCGCACAACGCCGCCGTGATCAGGCTGAGCTGGGTCATGGAGAAGTGGTCGCTGGGGCACTTGCGGTTGCCGACGCTGAAGGGGCTCATGGCGTACTTGGGCACGTCCCCCGCCCGCTCCGGAAGCCAGCGGTCCGGGTCGAAGTCGAGGTGCCCGGGGTACGAGTGCGGGTCGCGCTGGATGGCGTACGGGCTGTAGACGATGTCGGCCCCGGCCGGAATGCGATAGCCACCGAGCTCGGTGTCGGTCTTGGCCCGCCGCGTCAATATCCATACGGCCGGCCGCAAACGCATCGCCTCGACGACGACATTGTTGGTGTGCGTGAGCCGGCGCACGTGCTCAAAACCAACCGGCTGACCGCCCGTCACGGATTCGACCTCGGTCCGTACCTTCTCGGCGTGTTCCGGGTGTTCGGCGAGGACCTGGAGCAGCCACATGATCGTGGAGGCGACTGTTTCGCTGCCGGGGGTGAGTATCGCGACCACCTGGTCGTGGATCTCCTGTTCCCCGATGGGGTCGCCATTCTCGTCCTTCGCCGCGAGCAATGCCGTCAGCAAATCGTCCGGCTTTTGACCAGATGCCCGGCGCTCGGCGACGATCTCGTCGACGAGGAGATGTAAATCGGCCAGCGCCCGGTTGAATTCGCGGTTGGCGGGCAACGGGAGCCGGTACAGCGGGCCGAGTGGTACAACCATCCGCCGGTACATACCGCGGAAGACGCTCGCGAGGTCGACGCTGAGCCGCTCCGCGCGCTCGTCCATGTACTCGCCGCGCAGCAGGCAGCGGGCGGCGATGCGGACGGCGACCCGGAAGGACTCCGAGGTGCAGTCGACGGTGGAGCCGGGCTGCCAGCGCTCGGTCAGCGCGTGCGCCTCCTCCTCCATGACCGGTCCGTAGTCGGGGATCGCGGAGAGGTTGAACGCGGGCTGGATGGTGCGGCGTTGGCGCCGGTGGCGGGGGCCGTTGGCGGTGGCGACGCCCTCCTTGCCGAGCAGTCCCTCCAGGGACTCCCACAGCGGCCCGGCGATGATGAAGTCGGGGTTCAGGGCTAGGGCGCCGGTGAGCGCCGGGGTGGTGACGGCGTACACCTCCTTGGGGCCGAGCCTGAGGCGCACCATGTCGCCGTGGGCGCGCAGCCGGGTCATGAAGGCCAGCGGGTCGCGGACCAGCCGCCAGCCGTGCCCGAGTAGCGGCACCCCGCCGCCGGCCAGGGGCGGTTCGCGCAGTTCGGTGTGTTCGGAAGCCTCCGCGGTCGCGGGCTTCACGGACTCGACGGTCATTTCTCACCTGCCGCTTCGTTGTTGACGTACGGGGGCGTGGACCGGTCGTCCCAGCTGTCGACCATGTAACGGCCGGATTCGTGGTGGAACCAGTAGACGGAACTGAACCAGTTCCGCATATTGCCGATGCAGGCCGCGACGGCGGCGCCGATTTCCTTTCCGCGCACGGTGCCGTCGTCGAGCCGCTCGGCGAACCGCAGTGCGGTCCGCTCGGCGACCAGGAATTCGCTGATGCATTCCTCGACGCGCCGCCTTACTTCTTCGACCGCCTGCTCCAGGCTCATTCCCTCATGAGTGACGAGACTGATTCCGAGATTGTGCACCTCGTCGCCCGCTATTTCCTTCGGCAGCGAGCAGAGGTCGTTGTACCAGGCGGCGAATTCCTGACTGAGCAGCGCCGGCCGGCGGTACGCCGGGTTTTTCCGTACGGCGTCCGGGAGTTCGATCCCGGCGCTCGGCTCCAGCAGGTCCGTCCATATCCAGTGGGCGAAGGTGAGGCGCCGCAGGGCCAGGTATTCGTCGACCCCGGGAACGTATCCCGAGGTGCGGTTGCGGAACTCGCGGTCGTACGCCTCGATCACCTCGTGGAAGTGCCGGGCGAACCGCCGGTTCCAGGTCCCCGGCAGGAACGTGTACGTCCGCGCGATGCTGTCCGCGAACCCCGCGACCAGGGTGTCCGGGTGGTGCAGGTGGTGCAGGGGCGCGTCGAGGGCCGCGTGCAGCCGGAACCGCAGCCGTCGCCAGTCGGCCGTCCTGCCGTGCACGACGTCACGGTCGTGCCGGTCGTCCCAGACGAAGAACCAGGCGCTGTAGTCGCATATCGCCTGGATGACCTCGCCGGACGCGCCCAGGTAGTACCCCGCCATGAGGTCGGTGTAGCAAAGACCATCGGCATATTCCCGCACCTTGTCCGCCGGCATCAGCCGCTTTTCCAGCAGCCAGAGGCGGGTCTTCTCCTGTAGCTGTGGCCAATACGGATGCAGTTGCCGGGGAAACTCGGCCTCGATCACCGGGAGGGCGAGTTGCGGTGGAACCGCGACCGCCGTCGGCGTCGATGTGGTGCTGTGTGAGAAAGCATGCACGAACAAACCCCTCTCAGCCGAGCCAGGTGCGCACGCCCCTCCCGCTGTGCCGGGCGTGCGCCGTTGCGTATCCCCGCAGTTCCCATTCAGCACCACGACTGACCGGTCTGGGAACGGATTTGCTTCACTCACTACCCCACAGTGCCGAGAATCTCCCCTTGTGTGACTGATTAGGGATCGCTAGGGGTGTACAAAGGATCGAATGTACGACGCACAGGCGAGCGAGTCTGACCGAACATGACGAACGCCTGGTCGGTGCAGGCCCGACCAGGCGTCACAACTGTCCTACAGCGTTCCCTGAGTATCAGTCGTTGGCGACCACGGGGTAGCGAGGCTCGTTCTCGGCCATCTGCCGCAGCGCGTCCTTGCGCTCGCGCTTGGAGAGCCGGTCGATGTACAGGTAGCCGTACAGGTGGTCGGTCTCGTGCTGCAAACACCGAGCGAAGTAGCCGGTGCCGCGCACCTTGATCGGGTTGCCCTTCTCGTCCTGCCCGGTGACCTCGGCGTAGTCGGGCCGGGCGAGCGGGGCGTAGGCGGTGGGCACCGACAGGCACCCCTCGTTGCTGTCGTCCAGCCGCCGCTTCTCGGCAGGCAGGTCGACCAGCTTCGGGTTGCACACCACACCGACGTGCCGGGCGCCCTCGTCGTCCTGGCAGTCGTAGACGAAGACCTTCAGGTCGACGCCGATCTGGTTGGCGGCGAGGCCGACACCCTCGGCGGTCCGCTGGCTGGCGAACATGTCGGCGACGAGCTGGTCCAGCTCCGCCCCGAACTCGGTGACGTCCTTGCACTCCTTGTGCAGCACCGGGTTCCCGACGACGGTGATGGGCCGCGACGTCCCCCGCTCACGCCAGGCGTTCTCGCGCTCCTCGGTCCCCTCGGTGTCGACGACGAATCCCTCGTCGTCCACGGGGAGCACGCCCGCGTGCTGCTGATCGGTGTCCTGCTGGGCCATGACCGACGTAAGCCTTCCTAGGTAAAACAGGGGGAGATGTTGCTGATACAGGGTACGTGGATGCGCCCCGTCAGGGGCGCGGGACCGTATCCGATATGCGGCTACCGCCGCGTGGGCGCGACAAGCCCCCACCGGCCCGCACCCGACCAGCGACGCTCAGCAAACCTCTTCCAGATCCCGCCAATCCCTGGAATCAGGGCTGTCCGCAACCCACCCGTCCAGCAACCCCCTCACCAGCGAAGCCGGCGCAGCGATCCCGCACTCCCGCTCCGGCACCCACAGCTGCCCGTCGGTCCGATGCCCCAGCGGCCCCGGATGCCCCGGCTCACTGTGGTCGTGGGGATCGAGATGCACCCCGTCCCCCTCGTCGGACGGCATCCGCGACTCGGAGCACATCCGGCACAGCAACCGCACCGAAGAGGACCAGTCCTCCGCCGCGAACCCGGCATCCCCCGCCAGCTGCTCCAGTGCGTCCCGGTCCGCCTCCGTCGCCGCCTCCAGCAGCACCACCCAGGTCGGCACCGGCGACGGCGCCCACAGCTCGATCTCGTCGAAGACGGGGTACGCGTGCCCGGTCGCCGTGGTCCGCTCGCCGTGCGGCACCCCGTCGTGGAGGACAACCTCGCCCCAGCGCCGCCCGGACGAGGGCAGCGGGATGGACTGCACCTCGATACGGGCGGGGTCCAGCCGCCGCCCCCACACCACCTCGGCCTCCCCTTCCGGGGACAGCCGTACGGCGGCACTGCCCAGGTCCATGCCGTCCGGCTCACCGGACGCGGTGGCGCCGCCCGGCACCCGCAGCCCGTACGCCTGCCAGGCCCGCCGCGCCAGCGGCCAGTCCTGCAGCGCGGTCGCCGCGATGCCCACGTTCCACCAGTCGGGCGCCCCAGTCTCCCGGTCGAGGAGGGCCACCGCCCGCAGCCCGGCCGCGCGAGCCTGCTCCCAGTCGTGCCGGAACTTGTGCAGCAGGGCGAGGTTGAACCAGGACTCCGACAGCCAGGGTTCCAGGTCGGCGGCGCGTGTCAGCAGTTCGCCCGCGTCCTCGTACCGGCCGTCGCCGATCAGCGTGAACGCGCGGTCGGTGGCCTGCCGCCAGGAGGCGGAGGGCCGGTGCCGTCCCTTGCCGAAGATCCTCACGATTCCCGCCTGCCAGTTCCAGTTCCGCACAGTGGGCTGGCTTGTGCCCCCGGACATCACCCTCTCCCTCGCATCCAACCACGTACGACGGGAGGGCCGCTCATTACCCATGGGTTACCCAGCCGCGCGCAAGGTCAGACAGTCTCTGGAGAGCACGCGGGCCAGGGCCTCCACAACCTCCGGAGCGTAGTCCCCGGCGGTCGCCAGCCGTAACTCCTCCAGTGCCGTCAGCGGCCCGCCGGGCCCGGAATCCCGGGCCTTCTCCTCGTACGCGTTGACGGTCCGCACGATCCGCGCGGCGACCGGCTGCTCCCGGTACGGGTCGGCCTGCCGCTCCACCACCACGGCGACCGCCGCGGCCACCCCGGTCTGCCGTACGACGGCGCCGCCGAGCAGGGCTATCCGGCGCTGCTCCGCCGCGGGCAGCCCGGCGGTGGCCCCGGCGGGCACCGGGTCGACGAGGCTGAGCTGGCCGATGTCGTGCATGAGCGCCGCGTACTCCAGCACGGTGAGCTCCGCCCCGGACAGTCCCAGGTCCCGCCCGACGGCCTGGCTCAGCGTGGCCACCCGGCGGGCGTGCCCGGCCGGGGTGTACCCGGCTATCTCGGTGGCGCGGGCGAGGGAGGCGATGGTCTGCCGGTAGGTGGCCCGGACGGCCGCGTACCGGCGCAGGGACAGCTGGGTGAGGAGGAGGGGCAGGCAGAACACGGGCAGCGCCCACAGCCCGACGACGGCGACGGCCAGCGCGATCACGGCCCCGGTGGCGCAGACGGCGGACCCGATGCCGAGCAGCCCGCGCAGCTCGTCCCGCAGCAGCGGTCCGAACGGCCAGCCCGTCCGCGCGTGGGCCTGCGCGGCGGCGAGCACGGCGTCGCACAGCGCGGTGAGCACGAGGAGCGCGACGAGCAGCAGGGCGTACGCCGGTCCGCCCAAGTGTTCCAACGCGCCCCTGCTGTAGAGGGGTTGGAAGCAGACGGCGGCGAAGCCGACGGTGAGGACGCGGCGCGTGAGGTGGTCGAGGGTGGGCCGCCGCCCGTCGGCTATGTGCGGGACGTTGCCGAGCAGCGAGGCCGCGCAGACGACGGTGACGACCTGGAACGCCCCGTCGTGCGTCACGGCCCCGGCGTCGGCGCCGAGCAGGGCGTAGGCGAGCCCGCCGGCGGCCCCGAGCGGGGCGGCCTCGCGCACCTCGGCGCCGGTCCACCGGGCCCACTCCCCGATGCCGACGAGCACGCCGAAGGCGAGGGCGATGCCGCGGTCGTCGAGGCCTTCCCAGAGGGTGCCGGCGAGACAGCCGAGGGCGAGCAGCAGGGCAGCGAGACGGATGCACCCGAGCGCGGCGGGGCGGCGGGAGCGAGGGGCCGCGGCCGGACCGGCGAAACCGCTGCCGCGGCCACTGCCTCTGCCACTGCCACTGGCCGCCGGTCCCGGGGCGAACGCCGGGGCCCCGGACGTCACGGGGTACCTCGCCCGACGCTTTCGCGGTCACCGCTCGGCGGACCGGAGAGGGCCGGGTCGGCCGGGTCCGGTGGCCGGACGTCGGCGGTGACCGCGGGGTGCCAGCCGTGTCTGGCCAGCGCTCGCGCCAGGGCGTCGACGATCCCCGCGTCGAAGTGCCGCCCCGCGCACCGCCGTAGCTCCGCCACGGCGGCCGCCACCGGCCGGGCCCGGCTGTAGGAGCGCGTCGACGTCATCGCGTCGAACGCGTCGGCGACGGCCACCACGCGGGCGGACTCCGGGATCTGGCCGCCCGCCAGTCCGTAGGGGTAGCCGCTGCCGTCGATGCGCTCGTGGTGGTGGAGGATCGCCGCACGGGCCTCCCCGAGGAAGGAGATCCCGCGCACCATCTCGTGGCCGTACTCGGGGTGCAGTTCGATGATCCGGCGTTCCTCCGGGGTGAGCGGCCCGTTCTTGCGGAGCAGCCGGGTGGGGACGCCCAGCTTTCCGACGTCGTGGAGGATGCCGGCGAAGCGGAGCACCTCCACCCGGTCGTCGGCCATGCCCAGTTCGCGCGCGATCATCACGGAGGCCTGTCCGACCCGCTCGCTGTGCCCGCGGGTGTACCCGTCCTTGATGTCGACGGCCTGGACGAGCGCGCGGATGGTGGCCTGGTGGGCGGCGCGCTCCCGGTGGTACTGGGCGAACACCCACCAGGACACGCACATCGGCAGCAGGACGAGCAGCGCGGCGACGGGACCGTAGGGGCTGCGCCAGAGCACGGCCATCATCAGCCCGGCCAGCCCGTGCACCCCGACCGGGGCGAGGGAGCGGGAGAGCAGACCGCGCCAGGCCCGGCGTACCGGCACCCGCTCGGCGACCGCGAGAATCCCGCCGTCCAGCAGGGCGAGAACCACGCAGAAGGCCAGTACGGCCGCGGCGCAGGGCAACAGCGCGTACGGGAAGTCGCAGCCCACCACCGAGTCCCGCCCGCCCAGCGCCCAGTGCACACGCCCCGCGCCCCACACGGCGAGCCCCAGCTCGGCGGCCCGCCAGATCCGGCGCAGCGCCTGCGGCCGTTGCTCGGCACACGAGAGCAGCGCACCCGGCAGCGGTACGAGCGCGGCGGCCGGCGGTGGCAGCAGGAACGCACCGGCGAGCAGCACCGGGTAGAAGGTGCCACCGAGACGGCGCCGTACGACGTGCTCGCAGGCCGCGTACAGCGCGGCGAGGAGAGCGACGGCCCACCAGGGCGTACGCAGGCCGGGCAGCGGCAGCAGACAGAGCAGGGCGGCGAGGGCGACGCAGGTCACGTACGCGCGCACCCGTACCGGGACCGCCTCCATCTCGCCCCTCCCCCGACCATGCCTGTCCAGGCTCCGGAGCCTAGGGCGGGAGCCGGCGGGTTCGGGGGCTTATGACCGGAGGATTAGCACGTTCGGGTGACGGAACACCGGGGCGGGAACCGCTGGGCGCCGCCTGCGGGCGGCGCTGCCGCGGTCAGCTCTCCGGCGTGACCCGTACGGGCTGGGCGGCCCGGGCAGCCGTGACGTCGTGTTCCGGGACGGCCTGGCCGGAGCGGATCAGGTCCAGCCGCCCCAGCACCTTGGACCGCAGGTCGGTGGGCACGTCGTCATGCCCGCAGCACCGCTTGACCAGCTTCTTCACGGCCTCCTCCAGCCCGTACTTCTCCAGGCAGGGGGAGCACTCGTCGAAGTGCTGCTTGAACTTGACGCGATCGACGTCCGGCATCTCACTGTCGAGGAACTCGTACAGATGATCGAGTACCTCACTGCAGTCCGTCTCGTGCGGCTCTCCGCAGCTCATGAGCCCGAGCCTTTCGCTTCGTTCGACTCTCCGGCGCCGGCCGGGACGAGCCCGCGCTCCCGCGCGTAGTCCTCCAGCATGCCGCGCAGTTGACGACGGCCCCGGTGCAGCCGGGACATCACCGTACCGATGGGTGTCCCCATGATGTCCGCGATCTCCTTGTAGGCAAAGCCCTCTACGTCGGCGAGGTAGACGGCGATGCGGAATTCCTCGGGGATCGCCTGCAGCGCTTCCTTCACGTCCGAGTCCGGCAGATGGTCGAGCGCCTGCGACTCCGCGGAGCGCAAGCCCGTCGACATGTGCGACTCGGCGCGGGCGAGCTGCCAGTCCTCGATCTCCTCGGCCGCGGAGCGCTGGGGCTCGCGCTGCTTCTTGCGGTACGAGTTGATGAAGGTGTTCGTGAGAATGCGGTACAGCCACGCCTTGAGGTTGGTGCCCTCACGGAACTGGTGGAAGGACGCGTACGCCTTGGCGTAGGTCTCCTGCACCAGGTCCTCGGCGTCGGCCGGGTTGCGCGTCATGCGCAGTGCGGCCGAGTACATCTGGTCGAGGAATTCGAGCGCGTCCCGCTCGAAGCGCGCGGTGCGCTCCGACGTCGACTCCGCGCTGACGCCCTGGCCCTCGGGCAGCTCCGCCTGGCCGTTGTCGGTCCCTGCGTCGGTACCGGTGACCGGACCCACCTCCTCAAGATCCCGGGCAGGACCAAAACCGATCCCACTCGTCTCGGAGGATAGAACACGACCCGTGCCTGCCGCCGCTCGAATAGGAGCGGTCTTGGCCGCGTGCAGCACCGTCCAGTCCAGGTCAGCGCTGCTGGTACGGCTCGGGCAGATGGTCGAACCCATGCGGCGGACTTCCTCTCCTTCGGCGTCGGCGCTGGCGTCCCAGCACTTCTGTCCGCCTCAACAGTGGTCCGCCGCCCAACATTCCCGGGCGTCACCCGAGAGCCGCGGTCCATGCGACGACCGCGTCCGTGATGATGGTCACTGCCTGTTCCGGCCCGATCTCGGCCCTTTTGGGCACCGCGAACCCGTGATCCCCGTAGGGCACCTCGACGAGGTCGTACTCCCCCTCCGGGAACTCGGCCGGCTTCCCGAACGGGTCGTTCCCGCCCTGCACGACGAGCGTGGGCACCCCGGCACCGAGCAGCTCCCCGGCCCGCGACTTCTCCGGCTTCCCGGGCGGGTGCAGCGGAAAGCTGAGCGCGAGGACGGCGGCGGCGCCCAGCTCCGTCGCCGTACGGCAGGCGACCCGGGCTCCGGCGCTGCGACCGCCGGACACCACCGGCAGCCCCGGCGCGGCGAGCGCGGGCCACACCCCGCGCCAGCCGACGTCGAGCGTCTTCGGCGCGGGCGCGACCTTCTTCCCGGCGACCCGCCAGGGCTGCTCGACGAGCGCGACGGTCACGCCGTGCTCCGGCAGGACCGCGGCGATCGCCCGCAGGTCCCGCGCCTCGACGCCCCCGCCCGCCCCATGGCCGACGGCGAGCACCAGCCGTGCCTGCTCCGCCTCGTGCCAGGTGATGCGGGCGTCCCCCGCCTCCGTACCGACGATCTTCGCTGTGGTCACGTGAGAAGGCTAGAAGAGCGTGCCCTCCTCGGGCCCCTCCAGCTCCTTCAGCAGCTCCGGGCTGCTGTTGCGGACGTTGCTGACCGCCGTGGAGACCGGGTAGGCCCGCATCAGGCCCTCCGGCGGCGGGGCGAGCAGCGAGCGCAGGTCCTCGACGTCCGTCCGGGCCGGGTCGAGCCAGGCGTCCCAGCGGTCCGGGGTCAGCATCAGCGGCATCCGGGGGTGGATGTCGTGCAGCGACCGCGGCCCTTCTGCGGGCGCCACGGCCAGCGGCGAGGTCTCCGCCTCCGTGGTGATCACCGAGCACGTCACCCACCAGGCCAGCGGGTGCTCGTCGGGCAGCGTACGGTCCCGCCAGAACTCGTACAGCCCGGCCATCGCGAACACCGAGCCGTCGGCGGGCAGCACGAAGTACGGCTGCTTGCGCGGCCGCTTCTTCTTCCCCTCGACCTCCAGGTCCCGCTCCTCCGGGTCGGTGACCCATTCGTAGTAGCCGTCGGCGGGCAGGATGCAGCGGCGGGTGGCGAAGGCGCGGCGGTACGACGGCTTCTCGTGCACGGTCTCCGCGCGCGCGTTGATCATCCGGGCGCCGCCCTCGGGCGACTTGGCCCAGGAGGGCACGAGCCCCCACTTCAGCTTGCGCAGCTGGCGAACCGGACGGGGGTCGTCGGCGTCTTTCACCGGACGGTCGAGGACGGCGTAGACCTCCTTGGTCGGAGCCACGTTGTAGTCGGGCTCCAGGGTCTCCTCGGGCTCCCACTTCTCTATTTCAAAGACTCCTGCGAGATCCTCGGGCCCACGACTGGATGCATACCGTCCGCACATACGTGCAACACTGCCAGGCCCGCCCGTCGCCCGACCACCACCCCGCAACGACGGCGCTACGCGCCGGCACCTTTTCGACTGACCAGAGGGAGTAACCACCGCACCATGGACAGCACCGCCGCCCTCGCGCTGCCCGACCTCTGGGACCGTCTGACGGGTACCCAGTCCGACCCCGACCTGTGGGTGGTGCTCGCGACCCTGGCCGCCGCGGTCGCGGTGGTCGTCCCGCACAACCTGTGGCGGATATCCCGCAACGCCATCACCATCGCCCACGAGGGCGGCCACGGCCTGACCGCACTGCTCTCCGGCCGCCAGCTGACCGGCATCCGGCTGCACTCCGACACCAGCGGCCTCACGCTCAGCCGGGGCAAGCCGCACGGCATCGGCATGATCCTCACGGCGGCGGCGGGCTACACGGCTCCCCCGCTGCTCGGCCTGGGCGGCGCGGCCCTCCTCGGCGCCGGCCGCATCACCCTCCTGCTCTGGCTCGCCACCGCCCTGCTCCTCGTGATGCTGGTGATGATCCGCAACGCGTACGGCGTTCTGACGGTGTTCCTGACGGGCGGCACGTTCCTGCTGGTGTCCTGGCTGGCCGGACCGCAGGTGCAGGCGGCGTTCGCGTACGCGGTGGTGTGGTTCCTGCTGCTGGGCGGAGTCCGCCCGGCCTTCGAACTGCAGGCGAAGCGCTCCCGCGGCGGCGCCGGCGACTCGGACGCGGACCAGCTGTCGAGGCTGACCCATCTCCCGGCTGGCGTATGGCTGTTCCTGTTCCACACGGTGTCACTGTGCTCGCTGATCGGCGGGGGCAGGTGGCTGTTGGGGATGTGAGCAGCACATCGCCGCCGACGGGGCGACAGCCCACCTGAAGGGGCGCTGGGGGTACCCCCGGCCGAAGGCTGGGGGAGGAACTGCGCGACCAGCCCCCACGGCGCCGCACCCGACCGACCACCCCAGCCCACCGCCACCGCACCCCGACCCCGGCCGCGCACTAAAGTGACCCCATGGCCGCAAACCCCACCGCACCAACCGCCCTCTGGCCCGCCCCCCACGCGCGCGGAGCCGTCGACGCGACGGTTCACGTGCCCGGGTCCAAGTCGGTCACCAACCGCGCCCTCGTCCTTGCCGCCCTCGCCTCCGAACCCGGCTGGCTGCGCCGCCCCCTCCGCTCCCGCGACACCCTGCTGATGGCCGGCGCCCTGCGCGCGATGGGCGTCGGCATCGACGAGGGCGTCGGCCCCGACGGCTCCGGCGAGGCCTGGCGGGTGCTCCCCGCAGGGCTCCGCGGCCCCGCCACCGTCGACGTCGGCAACGCCGGCACGGTGATGCGCTTCCTCCCGCCCGTCGCCACCCTCGCCGCAGGCGACATCCGCTTCGACGGCGACCCCCGTTCGTACGAACGCCCCCTGCACGGCGTGATCGACGCCCTGCGCGTCCTCGGCGCCCGCATCGACGACGACGGCCGCGGCGCGCTCCCCCTCACCGTCCACGGCAGCGGCGCCCTGGACGGCGGCCCGGTGTCCATCGACGCCTCGTCCTCCTCCCAGTTCGTGTCGGCCCTCCTCCTGTCCGGCCCGCGCTTCAACCAGGGCGTGGAGGTCCGCCACACCGGCGCGACCCTCCCCTCCCTCCCGCACATCCGCATGACGGTGGACATGCTGCGCGCGGTCGGCGCCCAGGTGGACACCCCCGAGTCGGGCGGCGAGCCGAACGTCTGGCGGGTCACGCCCGGCGCCCTGCTGGGCCGCGACCTGACCGTCGAGCCGGACCTGTCGAACGCCCAGCCCTTCCTCGCCGCGGCCCTGGTGACGGGCGGCCGGGTCGTGATCCCGGACTGGCCGTCCCGGACGACCCAGCCGGGCGACCGGCTGCGCGAGATCTTCACCGAGATGGGCGGTTCCTGCGAACTGACCGAGTACGGCCTGGAGTTCACCGGCTCGGGCCGGATCCACGGCATCGACGTCGACCTGGGTGACGTCGGCGAGCTGACCCCCGGCATCGCGGCGGTCGCCGCTCTCGCGGACACCCCCTCCACCCTGCGCGGGGTCGCCCACCTGCGGCTGCACGAGACCGACCGGCTGGCCGCGCTCACCAAGGAGATCAACGAGCTCGGCGGCGACGTCACCGAGACCGCCGACGGCCTGCGCATCCGCCCGCGCAGGCTGCACGGCGGCGTCTTCCACACCTACGAGGACCACCGCATGGCGACGGCCGGTGCGATCATCGGCCTGGCCGTGGCCGACGTACAGATCGAGAACGTGGCGACGACGGCGAAGACCCTGCCGGACTTCCCCGACCTGTGGACCGGGATGCTCCGGAGCGACGGGGCGTAGGGGCGTACACCATGCGCCGCTACGGCAAGCACACCGACGAGGACGACATCCGCAGCCGTCCCAACCGCAAGGGCACCCGGCCCCGGACGAACATCCGCCCCGCACACGAGGACGCCGCCGAGGGTATGGTCCTCACCGTGGACCGGGGTCGCCTGACCTGCCTGGTCGAGGACCGTACGGTCCTGGCGATGAAGGCCCGGGAGCTGGGCCGCAAGGCAGCGGTGGTCGGCGACCGGGTGGCCCTGGTCGGCGACATGTCCGGCAAGAAGGACACCCTCGCCCGTATCGTGCGCATCGAGGACCGCACGTCCCTGCTCCGCCGTACCGCCGATGACGACGACCCGTTCGAGCGGGTGGTCGTCGCCAACGCCGACCAGCTGGCGATCGTCACGGCCCTGGCCGACCCGGAACCCCGCCCCCGGCTCATCGACCGCTGCCTGGTCGCGGCCTACGACGGCGGCCTCACCCCCCTGCTGGTCATGACCAAGTCGGACCTGGCCCCGCCGGACAAGCTCCTGGAGCTGTACAGCCACCTGGAGATCCCGCACGTGGTCACGAGCCGCGAGGAACTGGCTGCGGGGGAAGCCGCCCACCAGGTCAGGGAGCATCTCGACGGCAAGATCACGGCGTTCGTCGGCCACTCGGGCGTCGGCAAGACCACGCTGGTGAACGCCCTGGTCCCGGAGGACCGCCGCCGCACGACCGGCCACGTGAACGCGGTGACCGGCAGGGGCCGCCACACCACGACCTCCGCCCTGGCCCTCCCCTTGTCCGACGACGGGGGCTGGGTCATCGACACCCCGGGCATCCGTTCCTTCGGCCTGGCCCACATCGACCCGTCCCGCGTGATCCACGCCTTCCCCGACCTGGAACCCGGCACCGTGAACTGCCCGCGCGCGTGCAGCCACGACGAGCCGGAGTGCGCGCTGGACGAGTGGGTCGCCGAGGGCCACGCGGACCCGGCCCGCCTCTACTCGCTGCGGCGGCTGCTGGCGACCCGGGACCGCAAGGAAGGCGACTGACCACCGGGGTGTTTGTCATGACCGGAGTTCGGTAAGTGCATAATCGCACCGAGCTGGACGTACGGGAGGACAGCACATGGCGTGGCTGCTGGTGATCGTGGCCGGGATCCTGGAGACCGGCTTCGCCGTGTGCCTCAAACTCTCCCACGGCTTCACCCGACTATGGCCGACGATAGCCTTCGCGTCCTTCGCCCTGGGCAGCTTCGGCCTGCTGACCCTGTCCCTGAAGAAACTGGACGTGGGCCCGGCCTACGCGGTCTGGACCGGCATCGGCGCGGCAGGCACGGCGATCTACGGCATGGTCTTCCTCGGCGACCTGGTCTCCACCCTGAAGATCATCTCCATCAGCCTGGTGATCGCGGGCGTGATCGGCCTCCAGCTGTCCGGTTCCGCCCACTGAGGCGCCCCTCAAGGGGCACCGGGCTGTATCTGATGTGCGGCTCCGCCGCGCGGGCGCGACCAGCCCCCACGCACCCGCGGGTACCCACGACCCGCACCACCTCTTGCCTCTTCGTCACACCGGCTGCCGATAGAGCGCCCCACGCACCAGCTCCGCCACCCCGCCCCCGCCCTCCCCCGGCGGCGCCGCGACACACGACAACGCGAGCCGCACCACCAGCTCGCACGACCGGGCCAGCTCACCGTTCCCCTTCCCGGCACCCGCCCCGGAAAGCACCGCCACCGCCCGATCCCGCACGATCTGCACGAAGTCCCCGGGAGAAGGCAACGGCCCGTCCGCCCTCCGCTGCGCCGGCACCGCCGACGAGGACGGCACCGCGGACAGCGTCGGCGACGGCAACCGCTCGCTCCAGCATCCCGTGAGCATCGCCCGCACCAGCACGTTGTCCCGAGCCGCCACCGCCATCCACTCGGCCGTGGCCGTAAGGCGCTCCCGCGCCTCGGCATGGCTCCCCAACGCCCGCTCCACCCCGGCGAGATACCCGTCGGCCTCCCTGCGCACCAGCGCCCTCGCCAGGCCTTCCTTGCTGCCGAACTCGTTGTACAGCGTCTGCCGGGACACCCCGGCCGCCGCCGCCACGTCGACCATCCGCACGGCAGCCCACGGCCGACGCGCGAGCGCCGCGTACGCGGCGTCCAGAAGGGATTCCCGGGCTGCAGGCATCATCGCCTCCCTGGGGCGAGCGACTCTGCGCCCAGATTTGACGCGCACGGATCGACTGTCAAGGGTTCGCGAAGGCACCGGGGGGCGCCCTTCGGCCAACACGCGCGGGCGCGCCACAGGCGTACCGCGGGCCAACGGGGGTCGCCGCCCGATCACTTGCCGGCATCGCCCGGCCTCCCCTGGTAGCCCCGCGCCCACCCCGGCAGATACCGTTCGTCACATGCCGGACTACCTTGATGACCTGCGTCTCGCCCACGTGCTCGCGGACGCGGCCGACGCCGTGACCATGGACCGCTTCAAGGCCCTCGACCTCAAGGTCGAGACCAAGCCGGACATGACCCCGGTGAGCGAGGCGGACAAGGCCGCCGAGGAACTGATCCGCGGCCAGTTGCAGCGCGCCCGCCCGCGGGACGCGATCCTCGGCGAGGAGTACGGCATCGAGGGCACCGGCCCGCGCCGCTGGGTGGTCGACCCGATCGACGGCACCAAGAACTACGTACGCGGCGTCCCGGTCTGGGCGACCCTGATCTCCCTGACGGAGGCGGCCGAGGGCGGCTACCAGCCGGTCGTCGGCATGGTCTCCGCCCCCGCGCTCGGCCGCCGCTGGTGGGCCGCGAAGGGCCACGGCGCCTTCACCGGCCGCAGCCTGTCCTCGGCGAGCCGCCTGCGCGTCTCCAAGGTCTCGAAGCTCGCCGACGCCTCCTTCGCGTACTCCTCGCTCGGCGGCTGGGAGGAGCGCGGGCAGCTGAACGGCTTCCTGGACCTCACCCGCGAGGTGTGGCGCACGCGCGCGTACGGCGACTTCTGGCCGTACATGATGGTCGCCGAGGGATCCCTGGACATCTGCGCCGAGCCGGAGTTGTCCCTGTGGGACATGGCGGCCAACGCGATCGTGGTGACGGAGGCCGGCGGCACCTTCACCGGCCTCGACGGCCGTCCGGGCCCGCACAGCGGCAACGCGGCCGCGTCCAACGGCCTCCTCCACGACGAGCTGCTGTCGTACCTCACCCAGCGTTACTGAAACGGTCTTCTGAGGCACAACGGACCCAAACGGGCTCACTGCTCCCCTCACATATGAGCGCGTGCGCCCTCAATTGGCTGCACGCACCCCCTTGTTGACCCTCGCTTTACCTGCCACCCTGAGAGAACCCTCACTTGTGCATTTGTGAATCGCTGAACTATCCCGGCGATTTCCCTAGGAGGTGGCACTTTCATGCTCGTCCGTGACGCCATGAGCACGGTGGTCCTCACCGTCGGCCCCGCCCACACCCTCCGCCAGGCAGCCGCCCTGATGTCCGCGCGCCGCGTGGGCGCGGCGATCGTCCACGACCCGGACGCCGGCGGCATCGGGATCCTCACCGAACGCGACATCCTCAACTCCGTGGGCCTCGGCCAGAACCCGGACACCGAGCCCATCCACGCCCACACCACCAACGACGTCGTGTTCGCCACCCCGACCTGGACGCTGGAGGAGGCGGCCCGGGCGATGGCCCACGGCGGCTTCCGGCATCTGATCGTCCTGGACGACGGCGAACCGGCCGGCATCGTCTCGGTCCGCGACATCATCCGCTGCTGGGCCCCGGCCCGCGCACCGGAACCCGTCTAGCACTCCGGGCACGACGAACGGGCCGGACCCCGACCTCCCGGGGATCCGGCCCGCCCGCCCACGACAAGCGGTCCAGTACTGGTACTGGATGGTCAGCCGCGCAGGGCCTGGACCGCGGCCTCCAGCCGCTTGCCGAAGTCTCCGTCGGCCCGACGGAAGTTGCCGATCGCGCGCTCGGCGATGTCGTCGCGCGACACCTTGGCGATGAAGCCGGCCAGGTTCTCGACCAGCCGCTCCTGCTCGTCCGCGGACATCAGGCGGTAGAGGTTGCCGGCCTGCACGAAGTCGTCGTCCTCGGCGTGGACGGGGGCGGAATGGTTGCCGGTGCCGCCGGCGAAACCGTCGTACGCCTGCCACAGCGGGCGGTCCGTCTGCGCCGGTCCGCCGAAGCTGTTCGGCTCGTAGTTCTTCGCGCCCCCGTGCCGGCCGTCGTACAGCGAGCCGTCACGGGAGTAGGTGCGCGCCTCGGCGGCGTGCGGGCGGTTGACCGGCAGGTGGTCGGCGTTGATGCCGACGCGGTAGCGGTGCGCGTCGCCGTAGGCGAAGAGGCGGCCCTGGAGCATCTTGTCGGGGGACGGGCCGATGCCGGGCACGAAGTGGGCCGGGGAGAAGATCGACTGCTCGACCTCGGCGAAGACGTTCTGCGGGTTGCGGTTCAGCTCCAGCCGGCCGATCTCGATCGGCGGGTAGTCCACGTGCGGCCACACCTTGGTGAGGTCGAACGGGTTGAACCGGTAGGTCGCCGCGTCCGCCGCCGGCATGATCTGCACCTGCACGGTCCAGGTCGGGAAGTCCCCGCGCTCGACGGCCTCGCGCAGGTCACGCTGGTGCGAGTCCGGGTCCGCACCGGCGAGGAGGTTCGCCTCCGCCTGCGTGAGGTTCCTGATCCCCTGGTCGGTCTTGAAGTGGTACTTGACCCAGAAGACCTCGCCGGCCGCGTTGTTCCACTGGTAGGTGTGCGAGCCGTAGCCGTTCATGTGACGGTACGACGCCGGAATGCCGCGGTCGCCGAACAGCCAGGTCACCTGGTGCGTGGACTCGGGGCTGAGCCCCCAGAAGTCCCAGACGTTGTCCGCCTCCTGGCTGCCCGTGTAGGGGTCGCGCTTCTGGGTGTGGATGAAGTCGGGGAACTTGATGGCGTCCTTGATGAAGAACACCGGGGTGTTGTTGCCGACGAGGTCGTAGTTGCCCTCCTCGGTGTAGAACTTCAGCGCCCAGCCGCGCGGGTCGCGCACGGCGTCGGCGGACCCGAGGTTGCCGGCCACGGTCGAGAAGCGCAGGAAGGTCTCGGTCTCCTTGCCGACCTCGGAGAGGAAGGCGGCGCGGGTGTACGGCGTGACGTCGGCGGTCACCGTGAAGGTGCCGTAGGCGCCCGCACCGCGCGCGTGCACCACGCGCTCCGGGATGCGCTCACGGTTGAAGTGGGCGAGCTTCTCCAGCAGCAGCTGGTCCTGGACCAGGACCGGACCGCCGATGCCCGCGGTCTCGCTGTTCTGGTTGTCGGCCACCGGCGCCCCCGCCTCCGTGGTCAACTGCCCCTGCCTCACACCTGTGCCCCGTCCTGTGCCCTGCGTCTCCTGCGCCATTTCACACCATTCCTGTCGCTTTGCTGGCCCCGAACTCGATCCTACATTGGACTCAGTCCAAGTCAAGCAAGGTTCCAAAGTCACACCTGTTCGGAAAAAGGAGCCCCTGCTGTTAGGCTGAATTCCATGAGTGACCTTCTGGAACGGCTGCGTGGACGCGGATGGCGGATGACCGCGCAGCGACGCGTCGTGGCCGAGGTACTCGACGGCGAGCACGTCCATCTGACGGCCGACGAGGTGCACGCCAGGGCGGTGGCCAAGCTGCCCGAGATCTCCCGGGCGACCGTCTACAACACGCTGGGGGAGCTGGTCTCGCTCGGTGAGGTCATCGAGGTCTCGACAGACAAGCGCGCCAAGCGGTACGACCCGAACGCGCACCAGCCGCACCATCACCTGGTCTGCGCCCACTGCGGCTCGATCCGCGACGTCCATCCGACCGGCAACCCGATGGCCGACCTCCCCACCTCGGAGCGGTTCGGCTTCACGATCTCCGACGTCGAGGTGACGTACCGCGGCCTGTGCCCGGACTGCGCGACGGCCGTCTGACGAGCGAACGTTCCTGAAGGCCCCGGCACTCTTGATGAGCACCGGGGCCTCTGTCGTGCTCCGGCCTGGTGGGTGTCGGCCCGGAAAACACCGAGGGCCGGAGTCCGTTTCCGGACTCCGGCCCTCGGCCTTCAGTAGCGGGGACAGGATTTGAACCTGCGACCTCTGGGTTATGAGCCCAGCGAGCTACCGAGCTGCTCCACCCCGCGTCGGTGAACTGAACATTACGTGAGGGACGCGGGCGGATGCAAATCAATACCGGTCAGCCCTCCTGACCTGCGAAAACGCCCCGGCCTACGCCGACAGCTCCTCCCGCAGGGCATCCCGGAGCCGCCCCGCCCGCTCGGTCACCTCCGCCGGACCCAGCGCCACCGCCCGGTCGGCCCACCGCTGCCCCACCGCGAGCTCGCCACGACGCGCGTAGACCAGGGCGAGCCGCAACGCCGCCCGTCCGTGACCCGCGTCGGCCGCACGCTCCCACCACACGGCCGCCTCCGGCTCGCTGCCCTCCCGGGCCAGTAGCAGCCCGAGATTGAACGCGCCGTTGCGCGACCCTGCCTCGGCCGCCGTCCGGTACCAGCGCGCGGCCTCCACCACGTCCCCGCGCGCGGCGGCCAGCATCCCGACCCGCACCTGGGCCCGCCGGTGCCCCTGCGTGGCGGCCCGCTCGTACCACTCCTCGCACTCGGTCTTCACGTTCAGGGACGACTCCCCGAGCTCGTGCTCGGACACCGCCGGCCGGCGTGCGTCGAGGACGGCGGCGAGCCGGTAGGCGGCCTCGGCGCTGCCGCCGCCCGCCGCGCACCGCAGATGGCGCTCGGCGGCCGCCTCGTCGCCCTCGCGGAGCCGGGCGATGCCGACCTGCAGGGCCGCCTCCGTGTGCCCGGCGGCGGCCGCCCGCTCGTAGCAGTGCAGCGCGACCCGCTCCTCGCCGCGCCCGGCGTAGAGGATCCCGAGGTTGAACGCGGCGTCCACGCTGCCCGCCTCCGCGGCCTTGGAGAACCACGGCTCGGCGCCGCTCGTGTCGCCGCCCTGGAGCAGCAGGACGGCGAGCGCGTTCGCGGCCTCGCGGTGCCCGGCGTACGCGGCCCGCCGGTACCACTGCTCGGCCTGCGCGGTCCGCCCCTGCTCGGCGCAGAGCAGCGCGAGGTTGTACGCCCCGTTGTCGTCGCCTGCGTCCATCGCCGCCCGGTACCAGCGCTCGGCGGTCTGCGTCTCGCCGCGCTCGGCGTGCAGTGCGCCGAGCGCGTTCGCCGCGTTGCCGTCACCGTCCTGCGCCGCCCGCAGCCACCACACGGCGGCGCTCTCGGTGTCCCCGGCGTCGCGCAGCAGGAAGCCGAGCGCGCAGGCGGCCCGGGCCTCGCCGTCCTTGGCGGAGGTCAGGTACCAGCGCCCGGCCTCCCTGAGCTCGCCGCGCTTCTCCAGGATCGCGCCGAGGTGCAGCGCGGCCCGCCGGTGGCCGCGGGCGGCGGCCTGCCGGTACCACTGCTCGGCCTCGTCGGTCTCCGCGGCCCCGGTCTCCGTGTCGACACCGTTGTCGGACCCGGTCTCGCCCTCGCTCACGGCCGCCCTGCGGTCGAGCGCGCGCGCCAGCCGGTACGCCGCCTCCCGGTGCCCCCGCTCGGCGGCGGCCCGCATCCACTGTCCGGCGTCCGTGTCCCCCCGGTGCTCCAGCAGGTCGGCCAGTGCGTAGGCGCCGAGCGCGTGGCCCTGTTCGGCGGACTGGCGCAGCCAGTACTCGGCGGCGGGTTCGTCGCCGCGTTCGCGGTGGTGGCGGCCCAGCGCGTGGGCGGCGGCCGCGGATCCGGCGACGGCGGCGATCCGCCACCAGCCGGCGGCCTCCTCGGGGTAGCCGCGCTGGTGCAGCAGGACACCGAGGTTGTTGGCGGCGGCCCGGTCACCGGCGGCGGTGGCCGCGCGCAGCCGCGGCTCGGCTCCGTCGAGGTCGCCACGGCGCAGCAGCATGGCGCCGAGCACACTCATCGACTCGACGTCACCGGCCTCGGCCTGGAGCCGGTGACGTGCCTCCTCTGCGGCCTCGGCGGCCTCGTCGCGGGTCGGCTCCTCGCCCGAAGGCTGCACAAATCGCCCTGTCTCGAACAGAGTTGCCTTGTCCCCCATAACGTTCATCGTCGCACCACCTGCAACCTGGGTACACCACGTATACCGCAGACCGTGAGGTCACTTCAGCGTTTTGTCGACATGCCCACAGAACGACAAGTCAAACACATCTCCCTCAACTCCCCACAGCGGCACGGCGACCCAGTCCATCGGTACATGCGTTCGCCGCCCGTCCGGACACCGGGAGCCGTTCGGCCGGGCATCACGGGCAGTCCGTCCGCGCACGCGCACGCACGAAGGCCCGGATCCCAAGAGGATCCGGGCCTTCGACTTCAGTAGCGGGGACAGGATTTGAACCTGCGACCTCTGGGTTATGAGCCCAGCGAGCTACCGAGCTGCTCCACCCCGCGCCGTTGTGTTCAAACCGTATCACGGCGCGGGCGGGCTTGATCACCAGCCTGGGGTCACCCGCTCGGGCTGGAGCTCCCGCTGGGACTCGGACTGCTACTGGCGCTTGCACTCGCTCTCGGACTCGGACTCGGACTCGGACTGCCGCTCGCCGTCGCACCGCCACCGCTGGTCTTGTCGGCCTTCGCCTGCGCCTCCTCGGCCCGCTTCAGCGCGTCCTGCAGTTCGTCCTGCGCCTTGCCGTACGCCGTCCAGTCGCCCTTCTTCAGGGCCTCCTGGCCCGCCTCGAAGGCCTTCTGTGCGTCGTTCAGCGCCTCTTGAACGGTGGGGTTGCCGGACGACGTCGGCGGTGAAGTCGTCCCGGTGTCCGAGGATCCCGTGTCCGAACTGTTCGTCCCGAACACCTTGTCCAGCGCCTCGTCGAGGGTGTTCTCGAAGGCGGTCTTGCCCTCGTAGGTCACCAACACCTTGCGCAGGAAGGGGTACTTGACCCCGGCGCCGCGTACGTAGACCGGTTCCGCGTACAGCAGGCCCCCGTCCAGTGGCACGGTCAGCAGATTGCCGTACTCGACGTCGGAGTCGCCGCCCTTGAGGAGTTTGATGGCGGCGGCGATTTCCTGTTCGGAGTTGAACTTGCCCTGGACCTGTTTGGGTCCGTCGACGGTCGTACTGGTCGGCAGTTTCAGGATTCTGATCTTGCCGTAGTCCTTGGAACCCGCCTCGGAGTCGACCGACATGAACGCACTGAGGTTGTCCCGGCCGTTGGGCGTGAACGTCGTCGACAGCGAGAACGCCTGCGCGCTCTGGTCGGGCATCTTCATGCTCAGGTAGTACGGCGGCACCGCGTCGCCCGAGTTGTTGGTCGGGTCGTCGGGCACCTGCCACACCTCGCTGCCGGTCAGGAACGTCTGGGCGTCCGTCACGTGGTAGCGGGTGAGCAGCTCGCGCTGCACCTTGAACAGGTCCTGCGGGTACCGGAGATGGTCCATCAGGTCCTGCGAGATGGCGCTCTTCGGCTGCACCGTGCCGGGGAAGGCCTTCATCCAGGTCTTCAGCACCGGGTCCTCGGTGTCCCACTGGTAGAGCTTGACCGCGCCGGTGTACGCGTCGACGGTCGCCTTCACCGAATTGCGGATGTAGTTGACCTGGTTCTGCTGGGCGACCACCGCGCGCGAGTTGTTGGTCGCGGTCAGCGAGTCGGCGGTGGTGTCACCGAGGGTCGTCCGGGAGGCGTAGGGATAGCCGTTCGACGTCGTGTAGGCGTCGACGATCCACTGGATACGGCCCTTCACCACGGCCGGGTAGGCGTCACCGTCGATGGTCAGCCAGGGGGCGACCGCCTCGACGCGCTCCTTGGGCGTGCGATTGTACAGGATCCGCGATCCCTTGCCGATCGCGCCGGAGTAGAGGATCTGCGGCTCGTTGAAGGCCACCGCGTACGCGGCACGGTTGACGGGGCTGGAGAGGCTGACCCCGCTCTTGCCCTGGTAGCTGGTGGTCTCCTCGCCGCTGTTGTCGGAGTAGTCGATCTCCTTCTGGGGACCGCCGACGATCGAGTACGTGGTCGTCTTCTCGCCGTAGTAGACGCGCTGCTGGTACGTGCCGAGGTCACCCGAGGAGGGCAGGTCGGACTCGGTGAAGACCGGCTGCCCCTGGTTGTCGGCCTCGGTGCCCTTGGCGGCGACCACGCCGTAGCCGTGGGTGTAACGGAAGTGGTCGTTGATCCAGTTGTTCTTCGGGATGCCGGCCAGGTTCAGCTCGCGCAGACCGATGACGGTGTCCTGGACCTTGCCGTCCTTGGGGTACCGGTCCACGTCCAGATTGGTCGGGAACGCGTAGTAGTTCCGCATCTGCTGGAGCTGCTGGAACGTGGGCGACACGATGTTCGGATCCATGATCCGGATGCTCGCCGTGGAGTCGACGTCGTCCCGGAGCTTGGTCTTGTCCGTGGTGGTGCTCTTGCCCGTGTACTCGGTGACCTGGGTGTCGTCGATGCCGTACGCCTCGCGGGTCGCCTTGAGGTTCTTCTGGACGTACGGGGCTTCCTTGGCCTGCTCGTTGGGCTGGACCTGGAACTTCTGGACGATCGCCGGGTAGAGGCCGCCGATCAGGATCGCGGACAGGACCATCAGGCCGAAGCCGATGACGGGCAACTGCCAGGTGCGCCGCCACAGGGTGGCGAAGAACAGCAGCGCGCAGATGACCGCGATGCAGAACAGGATCGTCTTGGCCGGCAGATAGGCGTTCGCGTCGACGTACCGGAGACCGGTCCAGTTGCCGGTGGCCTTGAAGTCGCTGGACTTGACGGCCAGTCCGTAGCGGTCGAGCCAGTAGGCGACCGCCTTGAGGGCGACGAAGAGGCCGAGCAGCACCGAGAGGTGGCCGGTCGCGGCACCGGTGGCGCGCGCGCCGGGGCTGGTGACCCGGAGCCCGCCGTACAGGTAGTGGGTGAGCGCGGAGGCGACCAGGGAGAGGATCGCGGTGGCGAAGCCGAAGCCCAGCAGGAAGCGGTACCAGGGCAGGTCGAAGGCGTAGAAGGAGACGTCGAGGTGGAACTGCGGGTCCTTCTGGTGGAAGGGCACGCCGTTGACCCACATCAGCCAGGTGCGCCATTGGCCGGCCGCGGACGCGCCGGCGATCAGCCCGACCAGCGCGGTGACCGCGAGCAGCAGCCACTTCTTGTACGGCGCGATGCCCATCCGGTAGCGGTCGAGGCTCTGCTGCTCCATGGACATGGCGCTCAGCGGGGGGCGCAGCCGGTGCGCCAGCCAGATGTTGAAGCCCACCGCGGCCGCCATCAGCAGACCGAAGACGGAGAACAGCCCGATCTTGGTCCACAGGGTGGTGGTGAACACCGAGGAGTAGTGCACCGACCGGTACCAGAGCCAGTCCGTCCAGAAGCCCGCGAACATCGTGAACGCCATGCCGAGCACGGCAAGGACGCCCAGTGTCAGGAGCAGGGTCCGGACCCGCCGGGACGGACGTCCGGTCGCTCTGATCCGTGGCCCCGTCGGGCCTCCGCCGCGGTCCGGCATCTGGAAAGCCAAGGTGCGCACCTCGAAGTTCGCTGTTTGATCCGCTGTTGATCCGTTGTTGTTGCGTCAGGCCCTCTTGTTCGCGGGCCGGACGTGGCCCCCCGTGATCGCGGGGCCACACCTATGCAACTTACTCACGGCTTACTCGGTTCCCGATTCCGGCCATGAACGAGGCAGGATTGTGACCATGTCCAACACTCCCATGGCAGCGAACCCACTCACCCGGGCCGTACTCGAGATCGACGAGTACTCCTCCGGCCTCGGCTGGGACCAGCCCGCTCGCCTCTTCGCCCTCGTCGACACCGCACGGCTGCGCGCCCAGGAACCGGCTCTCGCCGCCCAGCTCGGTCTGGAGGACGAGTCCGCGACCACCGGCCTCACCCCGATCGAGCAGGACGAAGTGCCAACGGCCAAGGCGCTGGACGAGTTCCTGGGCACCATCGCCTGGCCGGACGCCGTGGTCGGCTGCGCGCTCACCGTGGAGCGGCTGATGCTGCCGCCGTCCGCCGAGTCCCAGGTCCCCGAGGGGCTGAGCGAGGCGAAGCTGGCCAAGTGGGTGGCGAGCCACCCCGAGCGCCAGGAGGTCCGGATGACCGTCGCGGTGCTGCGCGACGGCAGCCGCGACTCGGCGGTACGGCTGCGCGAGAAGGACTCGCCGACGGAGGTACTCACCGGCCCCGACCTGGTCCCGGGCCTGGCGGACGCGCTGAAGGCGACGTTCGAGGACTGAGACCGTCGCCGGACGGCACACCGCACGGCACCGGGGGCGCCCCTCGCCAGGAAGGGCGCCCCCGGCTGCGTGTACGCCCTCTCAGCCCTTGGTGGTGCACTTCGGCAGGGCGCCGGTGTCCCCGCTGCGGATGTCCTTGAGGGCGCCGAGGGCGTCGTCGATGGTCTTCACCTTGACGAGGGTGAGCCCGCTCGGGGTGTCCTTGGCGGCCTCGGCGCAGTTGTCGGCCGGGGTCAGGAAGTACTGGGCGCCCTTGCTGCGCGCGCCGATGGTCTTCATCGAGATGCCGCCGATCGGGCCGACCGTGCCGGCGTCGTCGATCGTGCCGGTACCGGCGACGAACTTGCCGCCCGTGAGGCTGCCCGGGGTGAGCTTGTCGTAGATGCCGAGCGAGAACATCAGCCCCGCGCTCGGTCCGCCGACATCGGCGAGCTTGATGTCGATGGAGAACGGGAACGTGTGATCGGTCCCGGCGGAGATCCCGACGATGGCACGCTTCTCGCCGGTGTCGTCGGAGGTGGTCGTGGTGACCGTGACCTTCTCGGTCTTGGTGGCCGTCTTGTTCGCCTTCTCGGCGGCGGCCTGCTCCTTGGCCGGCACGACGGTGAAGACCACGTCCTGGCCCGGCTTGTGCTTGGTCACCAGCGTGGCGACATCGGCCGGCTGCTTGACCACCGTGCCGTCGACAGCCTTGATCACGTCACCGGCGTGCAGCTTGCCCTCGGCCGGCGAGCCCTTGAGGACCGTGGAGACGATCACCCAGGACCTCACCGGGACGCCCAGCTCCTTCAGCGCGGCGACCTTGGCGCTCTCCTGGGACTGGCTGAACTCCTCGGCGTTCTCCTGGGTGGACTGCTGCTCCGTCTTGCCGTCCGGGTAGAGCGTGTCGTGCGGCACGACCTTGTTGTCGTGCGAGAGCCACCCGTAGACGGCCTCGACGAGGTTCATCTTGTAGTCGGCGCTGGTGACCCGCACCGTGGTCATGTTCAGGTGCCCGGAGGTCGCGTAAATCCTGTGACCGGAGATCTGCAGCACCGGCTCGCCGTCGTGGTCCCCGAGCGTGTTCACGGTCGGGCCGGGAGACATCTCCGAGTACGGCACGTTGATGAGCACTCCGGCGCACAGGAGCGCGATCAGCATCAGGGTGGAGGCGAGCATCGTCGCGGTGCGGCGTGGCATGCGAAGACAGTACGGGACGGGTCTGTCAGCGCACCGTCAGGGCCACCCGTCGCACGCGCCCCGGCTGCGCACGGCTGCCCTCAGCTGCCCGAGCGGGACTTCTCCATGGCCTCGCGGAAGCGCGCGTACCCGTCGAGTTCCGGCCCGTCGCTGCGCGCTCTCCTGGTCCTGTTGGCCCAGCTGCCCCACACACCGGCACCGACCGCCACCACAAGCGGAATCAGCAACCAGACGAGCGCCGCCATGCCGACCTCCCAACCCCGTGAGCGTCCGCGACTGACTGATCAGCAGATTAATCACCCGCACTGACAACGCTCACGCGAGGGGTTCGGTTACGCAAGCGGAGGCCGGACAGGGGCCCTTCAGCAGGCCCCGACCCATTCCTCCGTCCCATCCGAGAACTTCTGGTGCTTCCAGATGGGCACCTCGTGCTTGAGGTCGTCGATCAGCTTTCGACAAGCTTCGAAGGCGTCCCCCCGATGCGGACACGACACACCGACGACCACGGCGAGATCACCCACCCGCAGGTCCCCCACCCGATGCACGGCGGCCAGCGCCCGCACCGGGTACTCGGCGACGACCTTCTCGGCGATCCGCCGCATCTCGGCCTCGGCACTGGGGTGACACGAATAGCCGAGCGCGTCCACATCGGCGCCCCCGTCGTGGTTCCGCACCGTCCCCACGAACAGCGCGATCCCACCGGCCGCGTCGTCCCCCACCGCCGCGAAGACCTCGTCCAAGGAGAGCGCACTCTCCCGAATCCCGATCAGCTTCACGGGATCGTCAGCGCCCCGCTCCCCAGGATGATCACTCACAGCAGTCATACCCCCATCGTGCCGCACGCCCACGGCCACACGGAATACGACCAACACCAGGCACACGCGTGTGCTGCTTTGGAGACTCCTACAGCGTCGGCACTCACATCCAGCCCGTCCGGTGTCCGAGGACTCGAGCCGGTCCGCACCCAATCCAGCCCGTCTGGGGGTACCCCCTCTGGGGGAGTTTGAGGACGAGGCCGTTCAGGCCGAAGCGGGGGTCCGGGGGCGGCAGCCCCCGAATCGGACGGCCGCAACCGGGGGGTCGAAGGGGGCACACCCCCTGGAGGACGGGACGGGTAGGGGCGGCGGGGGCGACACCCCCTCAGAGTGACCCCCCTCAGATCCGCCGCCGAGCCTTCCGCGCCCGCCGCACCACAGCCGCCGCGCCCAGCAACGCCACCGTCGCCCCCGCAGCCCCCGCCGCCGTCGCGTCCTTGCGCCCCAGCCGCCGCCCCACCACCGTGTGCCGCCCAGCCACCTCCTCCAGCAACTCGGCCAGCACCTCCTCGTTCGTCCACCCCGGCCGCCACCCGGCATCATGCAGCCGGCTCCCGCTCACCACCCACGGATACATCGTGTACGCGAGATCACCGGCCGGCGACGGCGTCAGCCCGATCCGGTGCAGCCGGGCCGCCGCCCCCAGCGCCACCGCCGACGGCAGTTCCATCCGCCGGGTCCCGCTGAGCTCCTCGACCTCCTCCTGCTCCAGCCACCCGTCGCACCCGACGGCGAGTTCCCCGTCGACCTTCTCCAGGACGGCGTACTCCAGCGCGCTGCACAGATCCTCGACATGGCAGAACTGCCAGGCAGGCCGCGACCCCGCGACGACAAGCAACCGAGGAGACTCGAAGTACCTGGTCAGCGCGGTGTCCGTCCCCCCGACCAGCACCGCGGGGCGCACGACGGTGACGTTGAGCCCGGGATGCGCGCGGGGCGCCCGGCGCGCGAGCCGCTCGATCTCCAGCAGGTCGCCCACGCCGGTGGCCTCCGCGGTGGCGCGCAACTCCGCGTCCTCCGACAACGGCAGCTCGTTGTCCGGAAGCGCGCCGTAGACCATCGCGGAGGTGCACAGCACCACGCGGTGCACGCCGGCCGCGGCAGCCGCGGTCAGCACGGTCTGCGTCCCGCGCACGTTGTAGGCGGTGCGCGCCGCCGGATCGGTCTCCAGGTCCAGGTCGAGCGCGAGGTGCACCACCACATCGGCCCCGCGCAGCTTGTCCGCGATGGCCGGATCCCGTACGTCGAGGATGTGCCACTGGGCGTCCGCGCACTCTCCGCGCCGCTCGTCGATGGCGATGACCTGCCTGACCTCCGGGGACGCGGCCAGCCGCTCGGTGAGCAGCGCGCCGACCCCGGTCGCGGCGCCGGTGACGGCGACGACGGGCCCGCGCACCGCGGGAGGGGTTGAGTGGTTTCGCGCTGCGCGAACCTGCGGATCTGGGGAACTCACCGGGCGTCTCCAGCGGTTGTCTTCAGTACGAGCGTGAGTGACGCGTACGTACCAGGTGGCATCCATCC
The DNA here is from genome assembly GCF_040296885.1 of Streptomyces sp. NPDC001980. Lineage (NCBI taxonomy): Bacteria > Bacillati > Actinomycetota > Actinomycetes > Kitasatosporales > Streptomycetaceae > Streptomyces > Streptomyces sp. NPDC001980. Next base: position 33,388 of record NZ_JBEOYD010000013.1, read on the forward strand.
TGCCGCAGGCCGACTGTCGGCGAAGCACCGAGGCCCGATCGGGTCGGGGTGTCTACGCTGGGTGGTGTTGTCGGGCAGCCGCGCCGCCGGAGAGAACCGGTGGCCTTACCAGCCGAGGATTCCCGTGAGTGACACCCCATTCGGTTTCGGCCTTCCGCCGGAGGAGCCGGAAGACGGCGACGAGGGCAAGAAGAAGGACCAGCAGAGCGGTGGTGGGCAGGGACCGGCCAACCCGTTCGGTTTCGGCACACCCGGAGCCGGTGGCTTCGGCAGCCCCGGCGCCGACAATCCGTTCGCTGCCATGTTCGGTTCGCTGAACCCCACCGACCTGGGCGCGGCCTTCCAGCAGCTGGGCCAGATGCTCTCGTACGAGGGCGGCCCGGTGAACTGGGACATGGCCAAGCAGATCGCCCGCCAGACGGTCTCCCAGGGCACCTCGGACGGCGTCAAGGACGCGAGCGTCGGTCCCGCCGAGCGCACCGCGGTCCAGGAGGCCGTCCGGCTGGCCGACCTGTGGCTGGACGACGCGACGTCACTGCCGTCGGGTTCCGGTTCGGCCGTGGCGTGGTCGCGCGCGGAGTGGGTCGAGGCGACGCTGCCCGCCTGGCAGGAGCTGGTCGACCCGGTCGCCGAGCGGGTCGGCGCCGCGATGGGCGACGTCCTGCCGGAGGAGATGCAGGCCATGGCGGGCCCGCTGATCGGCATGATGCGCTCGATGGGCGGCGCCATGTTCGGCACCCAGATCGGGCAGGCCGTGGGCGTGCTCGCGGGCGAGGTCGTCGGTTCGACCGACATCGGCCTGCCGCTGAGCCCGGCCGGCAAGGCCGCGCTGCTGCCGGTGAACATCGAGGCGTTCGGCAAGGACCTCGGCGTGCCGAAGGAGGAGGTACGGCTGTATCTCGCCCTGCGCGAGGCGGCCCACCAGCGCCTGTTCGCGCACGTGCCGTGGCTGCGCTCGCACCTGTTCGGGGCGGTCGACGGGTACGCCCGCGGCATCAAGGTCGACACGGCCAAGCTGGAGGACGTGGTCGGCCAGTTCGACCCGCAGAACCCCGAGCAGCTCCAGGACGCCCTTCAGCAGGGCATGTTCCAGCCGGAGGACACGCCCGAGCAGAAGGCCGCCCTGGCCCGTCTGGAGACGGCTCTGGCGCTCGTCGAGGGCTGGGTCGACGCGGTGGTCCACGCGGCCGCCAAGCCGCGTCTGTCGTCCGCCGACGCGCTGCGCGAGACCCTGCGCCGCCGCCGGGCCACGGGCGGCCCCGCGGAGCAGACCTTCGCCACCCTGATCGGCCTGGAGCTGCGCCCGCGCCGCCTGCGCGACGCCTCCCGCCTGTGGGCCTCGCTCACGGACGCGCGCGGTGTCGACGGCCGGGACGCCCTGTGGGCGCACCCGGACATGCTGCCGACGGCGTCCGACCTGGACGACCCGGACGGCTTCGTGCACCGCGAGCAGCTGGACTTCTCCGAGCTGGACAAGATGCTCGGCGAGGCCGCGCAGAAGCCCGACCTGCGCAAGAAGGACGCCCAGGACAAGGGCGACCAGGAACAGGGCGACGACACCGAGTGAGCCTGTACGACGACGCGGTCCTCGTTCTCAAGGGGTACGAGGGCCAGGACGAGCTGCGCCAGACCTACCTGGACCACCTCGCGGCACACCCGGACGGCATGTGGAAGGCCTGTCACGCCGGCCATGTCACGGCGAGCGCGCTGGTCGTCGACCCCGAGCACGGGCGGGTGCTGCTGACCCTGCACCGGAAGCTGCGGATGTGGCTGCAGATGGGCGGCCACTGCGAGCCCGGCGACACCACACTGGCGGCCGCTGCGCTGCGGGAGGCGGCCGAGGAGTCCGGCATCCCCGGGCTGACGCTGCTGCCGGGCGGCCCGGTCCGCCTGGACCGGCACCCGATCCCGGCGCCCTGCCACTGGCACTTCGACGTCCAGTACGCGGCCCTCGCCCCGCGCGGCGCCGCCCACACGATCAGCGACGAGTCCCTCGACCTGCGCTGGTTCGCCTACGACGAGGTACCCGAGGCCGCCGACGACTCGGTCGTACGGCTGCTGAAAGGGACACGCGCGCGGCTCTGACCTGGGATTTCAGAGACATCGACGCATGTGTAAGGGGCGCCCGCCCATGGCCGGCGCCCCTTACTTTGCGGGTCTTCGCTGCCCTCAGCTCCAGACGTTGCCCTGGTTCATCCCGCGCGCTCCCTGCTGGCCCATGCCGAACTGGGCGGCGACGCCCTGACCGATCTGGGCGTGCTGCGGCGGCAGCAGTTCACTCGGCTGGACCAACGCGAAGCCACTTCCCATAAAGCTCAGCTCCCAGCCCTCCCCGGTGCTGCCCCGGCGCCGCCACACACCCGAGGAATGCGTCTGGGCCTGCATCTGGACCCGCAGCCCGGTGGACCAGGCGACGATCGCGTCTGCGTCGCAGTTCACGTACTTGTCGGGCGTGACCTGCATGAGCAGCGGCGCGCCCGAGGTCATCAGGGCGACCTGACCGCGTCCTGTGATGTTGAGCTGGTACTTCCCGGACCCGGAGATGCCGTAGAGGCTGTCGACGGCGACGACCTCGTAGTGCAGCGAGGAGTCCATGGCGAGGACGTAGCCGCTGTCCACGGTCAGACCGTCCTGCTCGACGTCCAGGACGTGGATGTGCTGGGCGAGGTTGGCGAAGTAGACCGTGCCCTGCCCGTGGCAGCGCATCAGGTCCAGGCCCTCGCCGGTGTACGCACGCGCGCGTGCCTGGTTGTGGCCCTGGTACTCGGCGTCGAACTCGACGAGCCCCTGGTAGGCGACCATGGTGCCCTTGCGGGCGAGGATGTCGTCATGGCCCTCCAGGACGACCCGCAGCATCTGCTTGTTCTGCAGGCTGTAGCGGTCCCGGGCCTGGGAGTCGTTGAAGGCGAAAAGCGGGCTCTGCATGGTTTCCTGACTCCCCCTCAGCCCCGGAACCGGAGGCGGTCGGTGCTGTCCTCGCTGGGCTGGACGACGACGATGCCCTGACCGGAGAAGGCCATCTGGTAGGCCTCGCCGCTGCCCCGGCCGATCAGCGACTGCGCCTTGAAGCTGCGCTTGCCCTTGACCTTGAGGTTCGGGGACCAGGCGACCAGCGCGTCCGGGTCGACGTACGTCTCGTCCTCGCCGCCGCCGCAGTCGACGACGATCGGCTTGCCCCGGGAGGTCAGCGCGACCCAGCCCTGCCCGGAGATCTTGGTGTTCCACAGGCCCTGACCGGCGAACTTCGCCAGGCCCTTGACCCGCTCCACGCCCCACGTCAGATGCGCGTCGAAGGCGAGCAGGTTGGTGGCGTTGACGGAGATGCCGTCGCCGTTGAGGTTGATGACGACGACGTCGGCGCCGTAGTCGGCGAGGTAGAGCAGGCCGTCGCCGGAGCACTTCATCAGGGGGGCGCCCTCGCCGGTCATCCAGTCTCTGGCGATCTGGCGGACGGCCGGCGGGTTGGGCTCGTACTGGATGAAGCCTTCGTAGGCGACCATCGAGCCCACGCGCGCGAGGAGGTCGCTTCCGGTCTGCATGGCGACCTTCAGCATGTTGTTGCCGTGGTTCTCCATGCGGGCGGTGACGGGTGCGGGGGCGTAGCCCGCGAGCGGCTGGTTCATGACGGGCTCCCTCAGACCTCGTACGGCTGGACCACGATGAAGTTGCCGGGCGCGCCCCGGAACTGCAGGTTGACGCTCTCCCCGGTGTCGCCCGGGTAGGCGTTGCGGCGCATCCGCACCTGGCTGGAGACGATCACCTGGGAGGCCGCGGACCAGGCGACCACGGCGTTGCAGTCGGCGAACGTCGTCGGCGTCACGGGCAGCACGACGGGCGTGCCGTGCGTCTTGACGACGATCGTGCCGGTGCCCTGGAACTGCATCGTGAACAGCGCGCCGCCGGGGATGCCGTGCCCCTCGATCCGGCGGACCTCGTACTGGAGGCCCTCGTCGAAGGCGAGGACGCTCTCGGCCGAGACGCAGATCGCGTCGCCCTGGAGCTCGATGGGGTGCAGATGGGCGGAGTTCTCGGCGAGGAACACCTGGCCGTTACCGGTGCAGCGCATCAGCTGCATCTCCTGGCCGGTGGCGTTGCCCACGATCCGGCCGGCGAACCCGGCGCCCTTGTAGCTGAAGTCGACCTTGCCCTGATAGAGCACCATGCTGCCCTGCCGGGCCAGCACCGGCTGCCCGCCCATCCCGAGGTCGACGCGGATGAGCTTGCTGTTCTGCGGGGTCCAGCGCTGCCCGGTGGGCGTCTCCTTGAACTTCTGCAGCGCGGCACCGACACCGGCACCGCCCTGGGGAGCGCCCTGCGGGACCGCGTAGGTCTGCTGCCCCTGCCCGGGGACCTGACCGAACGGCGGCTGCTGGCCGTAGCCCGGGGGCGGGGTCGGGGCCTGGGGCGCCTGCGGGTATCCGGGCGGCGGGCCCGGGGCCTGCGGGGGCGCCGGGGGCTGACCGTAGCCGGGCGGCGGCATGGGCGCACCCGGTGCGGGCGGCTGGCCGTAGGGCGCGGGCGCCGGGGCCGGGGGCGGCACGGTGCCGCCGACGGGCGGGGTCATCGGGGCGATGACGGTGGGCGCGCCGTGCATGTTCGGGGCCGGCACGGGACCGGGGGCCGGAGGCGGGGTGAAGCCCTGGGGAGCGGGTGGGGCAGCCGGCGCGGGCGCCGGGGCGGGCGGGGCGGCGAACGCGGGCGGCGCGAATCCGGGCGCGGGCCCGGCCTGCGCCGGCTGCGGCTCGGGCGCGGCGGGCGCCTCCTCCTCCATCACCTCGCCGCCGAAGTTCTTCAGCAGCGCCTCCAGACCACCGTCGAAGCCCTGGCCGACGGCGGCGAAGCGCCACACGTCCTTGAGGTAGAAGTCGCCGAGCATCACGGCACGCTCGGTGGAGAACTCCGAGCCGTTGAAGGAGTACCGGGCCACCTCCTCGCCGCCCGCGACGATCCGGATGTATCCGGGCGCGACCTGAGACATCTGCCCGGCGCCGTCGATGGTCGCCGTGAACGCCAGCTTCTGGATCTGCGGCGGGATCCGGTCCAGCGTGATCCGGAACGACTCCGTGTCGCCCGCCTGCGTACCCAGCAGCTGGATGGACTCCTCGGGCGACTTCGGCTGGTTGAAGAAGACGAAGTAGCGGTCGTCCGACAGCCGTTCGTCGGCGTCGAGGCCGAAGCAGCTGATGTCGAAGGTCAGCCCGGGGCCGGAGATCTGCACGCCTACGTACAGATCCGTGCCGGCCGTGAGGTCACTGATCCTGGCCTTGTGGCCGCGTTGGAATTCCCTGGCCATGCGTTACGACCGTCCCCCATCCCGAATGTGAGTGCGTCGCGCCAGGCTAACGGCTAACTCGGACATCGGAAGAAGTCGGTACAGACCCGGTACACAACCGCGCTCAGCGATCCCGAAGGGAGCGTTCCCGGGGTGTGTCACTCATCGCGCGCGCCGGGCACGTGGGGCAGCCGGTCGGCCGCGACCACCCCTTCGAGGTAGCCGCGGGCGCGCTCGGTCCGCGGATACGCCTCCAGCAGCCGCCAGAACCGGGGGCCGTGCCCCGGCACCAGCAGATGCGCCAGTTCGTGGCAGAGCACGTAGTCGACGACGTACTCGGGCATGCCCTGGAGCCGGTGCGAGAGGCGGATGCTGCCCTCGGACGGGGTGCACGAGCCCCAGCGGGTGTTCTGGTTGGTGACCCAGCGCACCGAGGCGGGGCGGGCCCGGCCGCCGAAGTACTGGGCCGAAAGCCGCTCGGCGCGCTCGGACAGTTCGGCGTCGCCCAGCACTCGCTTGCTCTCCTGGGCGGCGAGTTTGTTGAGCATGACGGTCACCCAGCGTTTCTCCTCCGCCTCGGACATCCGGGCGGGGATCAGCACGACGGTGCGATCGCCCTCGCGGTACGCAGAAACGGTCCGGCGGCGCCGGGTGCTCCTGCGAACCTCGATCGCGCTCGCCCCCAAGCCGCTGGGCGGCTGGCTCGTCGTGCTGCGCTGTGGCTTTCCGGCGCGGTGCAGTGGGTCGGCGGGCACGCCCCGACGTTACCCGCTGCACATGGGGGAAGTCCCGGGTCCGGGACGGTTCGGTGCCGATCCCCCACCATGCGTCTGATTTGTACGACGAATACTCACCGCCTGTGGACAACTTTCGCCGCCCGCCGGGCTGGACCGGCATTCTGGCACTCGTCGGCGGAGCGGGACCGGCTCCACCGGCACACGGGGACGTTCTGTGACCTTTCGACGGCTACGGGGGCCTGTCATGCATCCGTTGGTGAAGCCCGCGCTGCGGCGCGGCTGGCGCGACCTCAACACCGTGCAGTTCGGGATGACTCCCGCGCACGCGATGACACTGGGGCCGATGGACACGGCGACCGGGAGCTTCCTGGACCTGCTCAACGGCGCCCGGGGGCTGGAGCTGCTGCGCGAGGAGGGGCGGCGCATGGACCTGCCGGACGGCCATGTCGACGCGCTGGTGGAGCGGCTGTCCCGGGCCGGGCTGGTGGACGACGCACAGGGCGGCGGGCCTGCGGCGGAGGACCTGCGCGAGAAGAAGGAGGTGCTGGAGCGGCTGCGCCCGGATCTCGCCTCGCTCTCCCTGATCACTCCGGAGCCGGGCGGCGCGATCGACCGGCTGGCGGCCCGGCGGGCGCTGCGGGTGCGGGTGCAGGGCGCGGGCCGGGTCGGGGTCACGCTGGCCGCGCTGTTGTCGGGCGCGGGCGTCGGCGAGGTCGACGTGCGGGACGTGGGCCGCGTCCAGCCGTGGGACGTGGCGCCGGGCGGGCTGCCGGCGGAGACGGTGGGCGAGACCCGTGCCGAGGCCGCGCGCAGAGTCGTCCGCCGGGCGGCCCCGGACCGCCCGCCCCGCCGCCCGGACCCGGCCGGGGCGGAGCCCGGCCTGGCGCTGGTGATCATCGCCCCGCGCGACGACGTCCTGGTGCACGCCCCGGACGCGCGCGCCGCCGAGCCACTCATGGCCTCGGGAACCCCTCATCTCTACACGGGTGTCGTGGAGGGCACCGGCGTGGTCGGCCCCCTCGTCCTGCCCGGCGGGACGGGCTGCGCCCGCTGTCTGCACGAGCACCGCACGGACCGGGATCCGGCCTGGCCGCGCCTGATCGCCCAGTGGCGGTCCGGGCAGGCGCGGCGGGTGGGCGCCTGTGATCAGACGCTGGCGGCGGCCGTGGCCGGGCTGGCCGCCGCGCACGCCCTGGCCTTCCTCGACGGGGAGTCGCCTGCCGTCGCGGGGGCGCGCTGGGAGGCGTCCGTACCGGTTCTGCACTGGCACGCGCGGCCGGTCTGGCCGCACCCCGCATGCCCGTGCGGAGCGGCGGAGAAAGCTAAGGGGGAACACTCCTCAACCAACGGGGATCCACACGCGACAATGGTGGTGCAACGGCCGTCGGCGGAGCGACGAGGGCACGCGGACGCGGCACGGCCGACTGGGACTTGGAGGGCGCATGTCTGATCTTCCCCGGAAGGCGGTCACCCGGACCGCCAAGCTCGCCGCACTCCCGCTCGGCTTCGCCGGCCGGGCCACCTGGGGTCTGGGCAAGCGCATCGTGGGCGAGTCCGCGGAGATCGTCGGCCGGGAGCTCCAACAGCGCACGGCGGAGCAACTGTTCAAGGTGCTGGGCGAGTTGAAGGGAGGGGCGATGAAGTTCGGGCAGGCGATGTCCGTCTTCGAGTCGGCCCTCCCGGAGGAGATCGCCGGCCCCTACCGGGCGGCCCTCACCAAACTCCAGGACGCCGCGCCGCCGATGCCGACCCGCACCGTGCACGCGGTACTCACCCAGCGCCTCGGGGAGGACTGGCGGGAGCTGTTCCTGGAGTTCGAGGACAAGCCCTCGGCGGCGGCCTCGATCGGTCAGGTGCACCGGGCGGTGTGGCAGGACGGCCGGGCGGTGGCGGTCAAGGTGCAGTACCCGGGAGCCGGCGAGGCCCTGCTCTCCGACCTGGGGCAACTGAGCCGCTTCGCCCGCCTGTTGGGGCCACTGATCCCCGGTATGGACATCAAGCCGCTGATCGCGGAGCTCCGCGACCGGGTCTCCGAGGAACTGGACTACTCCCTGGAGGCGCAGGCCCAGGCGGCGCACGCGGAGGAGTTCGAGGGCGACCCCGATGTGGTGGTGCCGGCGGTGGTGCACCAGTGCGACCAGGTGCTGGTCACGGAGTGGATCGACGGAATACCGCTCTCCGAGATCATCTCGGAGGGTACGCAGGAGCAGCGCGACCGGGCCGGTCAGCTCCTGGCCCGCTTCCTGTTCTCGGGCCCGGCCCGCACCGGCCTCCTCCACGCCGACCCGCACCCCGGCAATTTCCGCCTGCTGCCCGGTGAGCCGGAGGACGAGGAGGAGTGGCGTCTCGGCGTCCTGGACTTCGGCACCGTCGACCGTCTCTCCGGCGGCCTGCCCAGCCCGATCGGCGACTCTCTGCGGATGACGCTGGACGGTGACGCCGAGGCGGTCTACGAGCTGCTGTGCGCGGAGGGGTTCGTCAAGGAGTCCATAGAGCTGGATCCCGACGCCGTCCTGGACTATCTGCTGCCGATCATCGAACCGGCCCAGGTCGACGAGTTCACCTTCACCCGCAACTGGATGCGCAGCCAGGCGGCCCGCATCGCGGACCCCCGCAACCCCGCCCACCAGCTGGGCAAGCAGCTCAACCTGCCGCCGGCCTACCTCCTGATACACCGGGTGACCCTGAGCACCATCGGCGTGCTGTGCCAGCTGGGCGCGACCGTGCGGCTGCGGGAGGAACTGGAGGCATGGCTGCCCGGGTTCGTGCCCGAGGAGCCCGAGGGACTCGAAGAACTCGAAGAACTCGGAGAACTCGGCGAGGCCGCAGAGGTCGTGGCGGGCGGAGAAGCGGGGGAAGTGGCAGAGGCCGGGGCGGCCGTGGAGGCGCAGTAGGGAGCGGTGTTCACCACCAGGACGAGTCGAGCCGGCCCTCGATCGCTCTCAGGTTGTCCCTGGAGCAGGCCTCGCAGAGGAACTGGCGGACGCCGTTCTCCACGGAGCAGGTCCAGGTGACGGGCGGGGGGCCGTCGGCCGGGGTGCCACAGCGGGCGCACGCGAGCGGGTGGGGCTCCGTGGCGGAGCCGCCGTGATCACTGCCGCCGGAAAGACTCGTCACCCGGTGACGATAACTCCGCCGCGGGTGGATCGGCGGGCACAACGCACCGCGGGGGCCGGTCCGTTCGGCCGGACCGGCCCCCGCGGGGGAGCTTTCGCCTCCCGGGGTCGGGAGGCCACCGCTTCAGGTGTGCTGGGTTACTGCATCACGGCCATGGCGAGCGCACGGCGAGCACGCATCGAGGCGCGCTCGGCCCGGCGCTGCATCCGGCGAGCGGTCGCCAGGCGCACGGCCCGGCGTTCCTGCTCGGCCTCGTGCAGTCGCTCGTGCATATGCGCACGAGCCAGGGCTTCTGGGATGAGTTGCATCTCTCGGGTCCTGTTCTGACGCGAGCCGGTGGCGGTACCGGCGGTGGTGAAGTCTGGGATCGCGGAGCCTGCGGGCTCGCTGATGGACGGCTTCATCGGGGCCTGCTTCTTGGGATCGTGCGTGAGGGGGCGGTCGATCGTTCCGTGGATGTTCATGCCGTGACCGGGTTCTTGCGCGGGCGGCCACGCGGCCGCTTCCGGGCGACGACGACGCCCTGGACGAACAGCTCGCCACCCCAGACGCCCCAGGGCTCGCGCCGCTCCTTGGCCCCGGCGAGGCAGGCCTCGATCAGCGGGCAGGTGCGGCAGAGGGACTTGGCGTACTCGACGTCCGCCGGCGACTCGGCGAAGAAGACCTCCGGGTCGTAGGAGCGGCAGGGGACGGGTACACCGAGGTTCTCGATGGCGTCGTCGAGCGCGGTGAGCGCAGTGAGCGGGATCAAGGTGGAGTCCTCCGTGAGGCCGGGCGGGGGGATCGTTTCGGAAGGCGGTACGGACGGGGCGTGCGCTTCGAGTTGCACGGCTGTTCTTCCTCGTCTGGTCGTGCCGGTCGGGTTGGACCGGTTGGCGGCTGGTACCGGGTTCTGCTCTTGCCCCGAGGCCCCTTCGGTCCGCTCTCCCCGTTCGGGGAAAACAGAAGGGCCGCGGATCCCGGATGGGGTTCCGCGGCCCTGAAGGCGCCGGCCTGATCGATCAGGCTGGATCACTCCAGGGTTCTGGCCCACGGAAGGCCCACATCAGGTGGTGCTGCGTCGTCTGCTTCCGGCTTCCGGCACCGGCTGCCGTAAAGGCATAGGCCTGTGCCTGTGCCGCTACTGCTTCCAGTGCCTTCGTCGGTCGCTCATTGCGCTCACGGACGGGAAGACCCGCGAGAGAAACGGAGGACGCCGGACGCACGGCAGGAATGCCGGACAGACCGGTGCCCAGGTTCGAGACGCCGAGCATGCACACGGAGACGGCCGAGAGATCGGTCATTTTGGCCGCGCTGATGTTGCTGCTGGTCTTGATGCTGATCACTGGACTCGCCTCCTCTCGGCGTCTAGGGGACCGGCGTTGAGCCGATCCGCTCGGATATGCAAGTACAACACGGAACCGGGCCTTCGAGAAGGCCGCCGCTTCCGTGCCTAGAACCTATGGGGATTGCTGGGGCATGCGCAAACTATTTTTTCGACGAGTTCGCATCAGTCCCCCACTTCTTCTCCCTCGGGCTCCTGGCCTGCGCAGATGGCCAGAACATCGGCGCCGTAACGGTTGAGCTTGCGCATGCCGACACCGGGGATGCGGGCCAGCTCGCGGTCGTCGTCCGGAGCGCTCTCGGCGATGGCCATCAGCGTCCTGTCGGTGAAGACGCAGAAGGCGGGCTGGCCGCTGAGCCGGGCCTGGTCGGCACGCCATTCGCGCAGCCGCTCGTAGAGGCCCTCGTCCATGTCGGACGGGCAGCCGTCGCAGCGCATCAGCTTCATCTCGCCGGCGTCGGTCAGCGTGCGTCCGCAGACCCGGCACCGGGCGGGGCTGCGCTGGGTGCGTCGGGGCGCGGTCACGGGGCCGCCGGTGAAGCCGCGTTCGACACCTCCGCCACCGGTGCCGCCCGCACGGCCGACGGTGCCGGTGGAGCCGGGGCGCAGACCGTCCAGGAAGTGACTGGGCCTGCGGCCGGGTCTGCCGCCGGGGGTGCGGGAGAGGGACCAGGAGACGTGGAGCCGTTCCCTGGCGCGGGTCACGCCGACGTAGAGGAGACGGCGTTCCTCCTCGATCTGTTCGTCGGTCTTCGCGTAGGTGATCGGCATCATGCCCTCGGCGACGCCGACCAGGAAGACGACGTCCCACTCCAGGCCCTTCGCCGAGTGCAGGGAGGCGAGGGTGACGCCCTGGACGGTCGGGGCGTGCTGGGCGCCCGCGCGCTCGTCGAGTTCCGCGACGAAGTCGGCGAGGGTGGCGGCGGGCCGGGCGGCGGCGACGTCGTGAGCGAGGTTGACCAGGGCGGCCAGCGACTCCCAGCGCTCCCGGACCGCTCCGGAGCCGGCCGGGGGCTCGGTCGTCCAGCCCTCCCCGGAGAGGACGGCGCGCACCTGGGAGGGCAGGTCCACGGTGTCGTCGAGCAGCGCGTCGTTGCCGCCGAAGCGGGCCGCCGCGCGCAGGGCCACGCCCGCCTTGCGCACCTCGGGCCGGTCGAAGAACCGCTCGGCGCCGCGCAGCTGGTAGGGCACCCCGGCGTCGGCGAGAGCCTGCTCGTAGGTCTCGGACTGGGAGTTCGTCCGGAAGAGGATGGCGATCTCGGCGGCCGGGACCCCGGCGTCGACGAGTTCCCGGATGCAGCGGGCGGCACCCTCGGCCTCGGCGGGCTCGTCGGTGTACTCGGTGTAGACGGGCTCGGGCCCGGCGGGGCGCTGGGAGATCAGCTCCAGGCGGTGGTCGGCGGCCCGGCCTCGGGCCTGGGCCAGCAGCCCGTTGGCGAGGTGGACGACCTGGGGTGTGGAGCGGTAGTCGCGGACCAGCTTGACCACGGTCGCCCCGGGGTGGCGGGTGCGGAAGTCGAGCAGGTGGTCGGGGGTTGCTCCCGTGAACGAGTAGATGGTCTGGCTGGCGTCGCCGACGACGCACAGGCTGTCGCGGTCGCCGAGCCACAGGTCCAGCAGCCGCTGCTGGAGCGGGCTGACGTCCTGGTACTCGTCGACGACGAAGTGCTGGTACTGGGCGCGGACCTGGTCGGCGATGTCGTGCCGGTCCTGCAGGATGCCGACGGTCAGCAGCAGGACGTCCTCGAAGTCGATGACCGTGCGGTCACGCTTGAGGTTCTCGTACGCCGAGTAGAGCTGGGCGATCTCGGCCGGGTCGCGGGGGGCTTCCCGGCCGGCCTTCACAGCTGCAAGGGGGTAGTCGGCGGGGACGGTCTGGGTGACCTTGGACCACTCGATCTCGGCGGTGACGTCCCGCAGCTCGCCCCGGTCGAGGCGGATGCGGCAGGCGGCGGCCGCGTCGGCGACGAGCTGGATCTTGCGGTCGACGAGCCGGGGCAGGGAGCCACCGATCGCTTTCGGCCAGAAGAACTGGAGCTGACGCAGCGCGGCCGAGTGGAAGGTGCGGGCCTGTACCCCCTGGGCGCCGAGCTGGCGCAGCCGGCCGCGCATCTCCCCGGCGGCGCGGTTGGTGAAGGTGACGGCGAGCACGCTGGACGGGTGGAGGATGCCGGCCCGCACCCCGTAGGCGATCCGGTGGGTGATCGCCCGGGTCTTGCCGGTACCGGCTCCGGCCAGCACGCACACCGGACCGTGCAGGGCGGTCGCCACCGCGCGCTGCTCGGGGTCGAGCCCTTCGAGCACCGCGTCGGCAGAGTCCGGTACCGGCGGGAAGAGGGAGGAGTGCGTTGCTGCTGTCACATGGCCATGCTGCCAGGTCGCCGGAGACGGCTGTGCCGGTTGTCCACAGGCGGCCCCGCGCAGTCGTACTAATGCGGCAGGCGTCCCTCGGGCCCGTGCTGCGGGAATGGCGGGCGGGTCGCGTACGTTCCTTCCCTGGACGAACTTCCCCGACCTGCCGAAGGAGTGCGAGCGAGATGCAGGGCACTGTGACGATGTACAGCACCACGTGGTGCGGCTACTGCCGCCGGCTGAAGAGCCAGCTGGACCGCGAGGGCATCGCGTACACCGAGATCAACATCGAGCAGGACCCGGAGTCGGCCGTATTCGTGGAGAAGGCGAATGGCGGAAACCAGACGGTCCCCACGGTGCTCTTCGCCGACGGCTCGACGCTGACGAACCCGTCGCTGGCCCAGGTGAAGCAGAAGATCAGCGCGTAGGTTTCCCGGCACGCAGCGGCCCCTGGCTCGTTTCAGGGGCCGCTTTCGTATGTTCAGACCGGTTCAGACCGGCTTGTCCCACACCAGCGTGTAGCGCCACAGCAACCGGCGCCGGAACCGGCGCCCGGGGAGCAGATGTGCGGTGGACTGCCGGACTTCTCGCCAGGTCATGATCGGGTCCTCGACGGGCATGTCGGCGGGGCCCCGTTTGCCACCGTGCCGGCGCGCGGTCAGCAGGCTCGCGGGGACCCCGCAGCCGCTGATGACCCAGTCCAGCAGGGTGTGGTTGTGGGCCAGGCCGACGACGACCAGCCGGCCGCCGGGTGCGAGCAGCCCCACCAGTCGGTCGATCGCGTCGTCGAAGGGGGCGTGGTGGATGACGGCGACCGCGCTGACGAAGTCGTAGCCCTCCTCGTCGAGGGCGGCCCCGTCGAGGTAGTCGCCCTCGACGAGGGTGACGTTCCCGACGTCCCGCTTCCGCGCCTTCCTGATCATCTCCGCCGACCGGTCCACGCCGGTCACCGACTCGGCCCTGGCCGCGAGCTTGGCGGCGAGCAGGCCGTCGCCGCAGCCGACGTCCAGGGCGGCGCGGCAGCCGTGCGGCACCGCGTCCAGTACCACGGGGTGGTAGTGGACGTTGTGGTTCCAGTACTCCTCTGCGGTCATGACGGCCGTCTCAGACGAAGCTCCTCGTCGGCAGCGGCTTGCCGTACCACATCTCGATCAGGCGGGCGGCGATCGAGATGCCGTACGGCGGCAGGACGTCGCCGGAGTCGAAGGCCGCGCGGAGTTCGTCGCGCGAGAACCAGCGGGCCTCGTGGATCTCGTCGCCGTCGACGTTGATCTCGGTCGAGGTCGCGCGGGCCATGAAGCCGAGCATCAGGCTGGACGGGAACGGCCAGGGCTGGCTGGCGACGTACTCGACCGGGCCGACGGTGATCCCGGCCTCCTCGAAGACCTCGCGGCGCACCGCCTGTTCGATGGACTCGCCGGGCTCCACGAAGCCGGCGAGCGTGGAGAAGCGGCCCTCGGGCCAGTGGACCTGGCGGCCGAGCAGGATGCGGTCGTCCTCGTCGGTGACGGCCATGATCACGGCGGGGTCGGTGCGCGGGTAGTGCTCGGCGCCGCAGGCGGGGCAGCGGCGGATGTGGCCGGCGGCGGCGATGACCGTGCGCTCGCCGCAGCGGGAGCAGAAGCGGTGGGTGCGCTGCCAGTTCTCCAGGCCGACCGCGTGCACCATCAGGCCGGTGTCCCGGGGGGACAGCAGCAGTCCGGCCTCGCGCAGGCCGGCCGGGCGTGCGGACTGGTCGATACGGCCGGGCAGGGCGTCCTTCTGGAGGGCGAAGTAGCTGACGCCGTCCTCGTCGGTGCCCAGGAAGTAGCGGTGCGCCTCGGTGAGGGGGGCCTCGAAGGAGGGCGTCATGACGAGTTCGGTGCGGCCGTCGGGCGTCTCGTCGATGAGGACCTGGCCGCCGGAGACCACGAAACAGCGGGTGTCGGGGTGGCTCCAAGCCGCCGCGAGCCAGGCTTCGTCGAGCCGGTGGTGGGCGGCGCGGTCGATGCCGCTCGGGGCGGTGAGCGAGATGGGTCGGTCGGCTGTGTGGTCGGTCCAGGTGGTCACGGGTGCTTCCAACTCCCCCAGTGCAACGGATGTTTCAGCGGGCGGTTCAGCGGGACGAAGGGCGGGAGGAGAACGGGTGGGGCGGGGCGGGCGGGGCGGCCCTTCCAGTGTGCCCCGCCCACGGTGCCGCTCCGGACGGCGTCGGTGGCTCAGGGGGCATGGCGCCAGTTCTCGGCGAGGTCGCCCCACAGGTAGGCGCTGGTCTCGACGCCCTTGAGGAGGAGGTCCAGCTCGACCTTCTCGTTCGGGGCGTGCCAGCCGTCGGAGGGGACGGAGATGCCCAGGAAGAGGACGGGTGCGCCGAGAACGTCCTGGAGGTCCGCGGCGGGTCCCGAGCCACCCGATCGGGTGAACCGGATCGGTCCCTCGAAGGCCCGGCCCATGGCGCGGGCGAGCGACTGGAGGCCGGGGTGGTCGAGCGGTGTCAGGCACGGGCGCGTGGCCGGCAGGAAGGTGATCTCGGCGCGGATCCCGGCGGGGATCCGCTCGGTGGCCCAGGCCCGGACGATCTTCTCGATGTGCTCTGGTTCCTGTCCGGCGACCAGCCGGAACGAAAGCTTCAGCAGGGCCGAGGACGGGATGATCGTCTTGCTGCCGGGGCCCTGGTAGCCGCCGCCGATGCCGTTGACCTCGGCGGTGGGGCGGGCCCAGACGCGCTCCAGGGTGGTGTGCCCGGCCTCGCCCTCGGTGGCGTACGAATGCGCTTCGCGCAGCCAGCTCTCCTCGTCGAACGGCAGCTCGGCCCACAGCTGCCGCTCGCGGTCGCTGAGCTCGACGATGCCGTCGTAGAACCCGGGGATCGCCACGCGCGCGTGCTCGTCGTGCAGGGCGGCGACCAGGCGGGCCGCGACGGTGGCGGGGTTGGGGACGGCACCGCCGAAGGCTCCGGAGTGGATGTCCTGGTCGGGGCCGTGCAGGACGATCTGGCACTCGGCGAGCCCGCGCATGCCCGTGCACACGGTGGGAGTGTCCTCGGACCACATGCCGGTGTCGGAGACGATCACGGCGTCGGCGGCGAGCCGCTCGGCGTGCTGCTCGACCAGGGCCCGGAAGTGCGGCGAGCCGGACTCCTCCTCGCCCTCGATCAACAGCTTGAGGTTGACGGCGGGTGCGGTGCGGCCGGTGGCGGCGAGGTGGGCGCGGACGCCGAGTGTGTGGAAGAACACCTGGCCCTTGTCGTCGGCCGCCCCGCGCGCGTAGAGCCGGTCGTCCCGGACGACCGGTTCGAAGGGGTCACTGTCCCAGCCGTCCTCGCGGGCGGCGGGCTGGACGTCGTGATGGCCGTAGACCAGGACCGTGGGCGCGTCCGGGTCGCCGGCGGGCCACTCGGCGAAGACGGCCGGGGCGCCCGGTGTCTCCCAGACCTCGGCGGTCGGGAAGCCGGTCTCCGTCAGTCTGGCGGCGAGCCAGTCGGCGCTGCGGCGTACATCGGGAGCGTGGTCGGGCTGAGCCGACACAGAGGGGATCCGCAGCCATTCGGCGAGGTCGGCGAGGAAGGCGGCGCGGTGCTGCTCGATGTACGTACGGACGGCGCTGTCCGGGGTCTGGCTCATGGTCACGAGCCTATCGGCCCGGACCGACATCCTCGGCGGGCGGTTCGTCACACTCGGCTTGTCCGACGATCAGCCTTTCCAGGGCGGCCCGGTCCGGCAGACCGTCCGGTCGTTCGACCTCGCCGGTGCGTACGTGCACGAACGCGGCCGTGACCGACTCGGGCGGCACGCCCTGCTGCTCGGCCCAGCCGATCCGGTAGATCGCCAGCTGGAGCGGGTCGGCGGGGCGGGTGCGGCTGGTCTTCCAGTCGACGATCTCGTACGTCGTCCCGTACGTGGCCCCGTCGCCGTGGTCCGTCCGGTAGACGGCGTCGATACGGCCTCTGACGACCCGGCCCGCGAGGGAGAGCTGGAAGGGGGCCTCGACGCGGTACGGCGTGCGGTGGGCGTACTCGGTGCGTTCGAAGGCCTCCTTGAGGGCTTCGAGGTCGCGTTCGTCGGCGATCTCGGCGTCGCTGCCGGGCAGCTCGTCGGGCTCCAGCATGGGCAGCGTGAGCTCCTCGAAGCGTGCCTCGACCCAGGCGTGGAACCGGGTGCCCCGGCGTGCGGCCGGCTGCGGGGGGCGTGGCATGGGGCGCGCGAGTTCCTGTGCGAGCCCGTCCGGGTCCTCGGCCAGCCGCATCAGCTGGCTCGCAGACAGCGTGGCGGGGAGGGGGACGTCGGTGATGTTCCGGCGGGCGCGCAGCAGCTCTCCGGCGAGCGCGTCGAGGTCGCGGTCCCAGGCGGCGATGGTGCGGGCTTCCTCGGGGGTGAGGAGGGCTTCCTCCGAAGTGGGGAGGATGCGCTCGGGTTCCGGGGTGCTGTCAGGTGCCGGCGTGCGCTCGGCGGGCACGTCTGGGGGCGTGGCCTGGTGCGGGACCGTGGGGCGGTCGGTGCTCCAGGAGTCCCAGTCGGCGGAGTCCGCGTCCGGGAAGTCGTCCGCGTAGGGGGCGGGTTCCTCGTCCTCGGGCGGCGGGGGCCAGTCCGGGTCCTCGACGGCGGCCCCATCGTGGTCGGCGGGAGCGCCTCCGTCGGTGCCGGCCGTGAGCGCGTCCAGGTGGGCGAGGACGGTCTCGGCGGCCGCGCGGCGGCGGGCCAGGGCGGCCTCGTCCAGGGGCAGCGGCCACACCTGGTCCGCGCTCACCGCGTGCAGGGCCGGGTTCTCCTCGTCCTCCTCGGGTTCGTCGGCCCAGGTCTCGATCTCGCCGTGCCCGGCGGTGCAGTGCTCGTACAGGGCCTGGAGGAAGTCGGACGGGCCGCGCGGCTTCTTCTGGCTGGGGCCCCACCAGTGGCCCGAGCCGAGGAGCAGGGAGCGGGGGCGGGTGAAGGTGACGTAGCCGAGGCGGAGTTCCTCGGTGTGCTGGTGCTCTTTCATGGCCTCGTGGAAGGCCTTCATGCCCCGCGAGTCCCAGGCCTCGACGTCGGGCAGGGTGGCGGTGTCGCCGCGCAGGGCGTGCGGGAGCACCTTGGCCTGGGCGGTCCACTTCTCGCGGCCCTGACTGCTCGGGAAGGTGCCCTTGACCAGCCCGGGGACGGCGACGACGTCCCATTCCAGGCCCTTGGACTTGTGCGCGGTGAGCACCTTGACGGTGTTCTCGCCGCCGGGCAGGGCGTTGTCGAGGCCCTTCTCGTACTGGGCGGCGGTGCGCAGGAAGCCGAGGAAGGCGAGCAGGGTCGCCTCCTGGTCGCCGGCCGCGAAGGACGCGGCGACGTCCAGGAAGTTGGACAGCGTCTCGCGGCGGCGGGCGGCCAGCGCGTGCGGGGACGCGGACAGCTCCACCTCCAGGCCGGTGACGGCGAGGACGCGGTGCAGGACGTCCATCAGCGGGTCGGACAGGGAGCGGCGCAGCTCGCGCAGTTCGGTGGCGAGGCGGGCGAAGCGCACGCGCGCGTCCGGCGAGAACGGCAGCCCGTCGTCCCCCTGTCCGGCCCGTTCGCCGTCGAACGGCAGCTCCAGGAACGTGTCCAGGGCGTCCGCGAGGGATATCACCTCGGCGGGGTCGACGCCCTCGACGGCCTCGGCGAGCCTGCGGTCCGGGTCGTCGGCGTCGCCCACGCGCGCGCGGGACACCAGCAGCCGGGCGCGGCGGCCGAGGAGGGCGAGGTCGCGGGGGCCGATGCGCCAGCGCGGGCCGGTCAGCAGCCGGACCAGGGAGGCGTTGGCCCCCGGGTCCTGGAGCACCTCGCAGACGGCGACGAGGTCGGCGACCTCGGGCAGGTGCAGCAGCCCGGAGAGGCCGACGACCTCGACGGGGACGTCGCGGGCGACGAGGGCGCCCTGGATCTCCGCGAAGTCGGTCGCCGTGCGGCACAGGACCGCGATCTCGCCGGGTGCCGTGCCGGTGCGGACGAGGTGGGCGACCGAGTCGGCGATCCAGTCCATCTCCTCGGCGTGGGTGCGCAGCAGGGCGCAGCGGACCATGCCGTCCCGCTCGGCGCCCGGGGCGGGGCGCAGGGCCTGCACGCCCGCGTGCAGGGCGCGCAGCGGCTCGGCGAGGCCGTTGGCGAGGTCGAGGAGACGGCCGCCGCTGCGCCGGTTCTCGCTGAGCGCCTGGCGGGTGGCGGGGCGGCCGTCGGCGTGCGCGAAGTGCTCGGGGAAGTCGTCCAGGTTGGCGACGGAGGCGCCGCGCCAGCCGTAGATGGCCTGGCAGGGGTCGCCGACCGCGGTCACGGGGTGGCCGGTGCCGTCTCCGAACAGGCCCGCCAGGAGCACGCGCTGGGCAACCGAGGTGTCCTGGTACTCGTCGAGGAGGACGACCCGGAACTCGTCGCGCAGCAGCCTGCCCACCTCGGCGATGCCGGCCAGCACCGCGGACAGCGCGATCTGGTCGCCGAAGTCGAGCAGGTCCCGCTCCCGCTTGGCGGCCCGGTAGCGGACGACCAGCTCGGCCAGTTCACGGCGCGCGGCGGCCGCCTCGGGGACCTTGCGCAGGTCGGCGTTGCCGAGCTTCACGCCTGCCAGGGTGTTCAGCAGTCCGGCGTCCCAGGCCCGCAGGTCCTCGGGGCGTACCAGGTGTTCGGCGAGCTCGGAGTCGAGGGTGAGCAGGTCGCTGACCAGGTCGGCGAAGGAGCGGGTGAGGGCCGGATAGGGGCCGGGGGCCTCGCGCAGCACGCGCGCGGCCAGCTGGTAGCGGGTGGCGTCGGCGAGCAGCCGGGAGGTCGGCTCCAGGCCGATGCGCAGGCCGTGGTCGGTCAGCAGCCGGCCCGCGAAGGCGTGGTACGTGGAGATGACGGGCTCGCCCGGCGGGTTGTCGGGGTCGATGACGTCCGGGTCGGTGACGCCGGCCCTGACGAGTGCCTTGCGGACGCGTTCGGCGAGTTCGCCGGCCGCCTTGTTGGTGAAGGTCAGGCCGAGGACCTGCTCCGGGGCCACCTGCCCGGTGCCGACCAGCCAGACCACGCGGGCCGCCATCACCGTCGTCTTGCCCGACCCGGCCCCGGCCACGATCACCTGCGGGGCGGGCGGCGCGATGATGCAGGCCGTCTGCTCCGGGGTGAACGGGATGCCGAGGAGCTCCTTGAGCTGCTCGGGGTCGGTGATACGGGCGGGCATGAGGAAAGAGGCTAGCGGCGGACACTGACAATCGACGAAACAGCGCAATCGCCTACACAGCGCTCACTCCACCACGTGCCGCCCCTCCGGCCGAGCGCTGCACGAGGCGCGGAAGGCGCAGTGGGTGCAGTGCTGGCCGGTGGTCGGCGCGAACCGCTCGTCGAGGACCTTGCCGGCGGCGGTGGCCAGCAGCTCTCCGACCCACTCCCCCTCCAGCGGCTCCTGCGCCTGCACCTTGGGCAGGGTCTCGCCGCCGTCCCGCTGGGCCGCGCCCTGTCTGAGGTGGACCAGTTCGGCGCCGCCGGGCTCGGGCCGGGCGCCGTCGAAGGCGTCGTCGACCGCGCCCTCGCGGACCGCGAGCTGGTAGACGGCGAGCTGCGGGTGCCGGGCCACCTCGGCCGTGCTGGGCGCCTGTTTGCCGGTCTTGAAGTCGACGACGTACGCGCGTCCCTCGCCGTCCGCCTCCACGCGGTCCATCTGGCCGCGGATGCGCACCTCGTAGTCGCCCGCTCCGAGGGTGACGTCGAAGTCCTGCTCACTGGCGACCGGGGTGCGGGCGGTGCGGGCCAGGACGTGCCACTTCAGGAAGCGTTCGAGCGCCACGCGCGCGTTGTCCTTCTCCTGCGCCGACTTCCAGGGCGCGTCGAAGGCGAGCGCGTTCCACACCGAGTCCAGCCGCTCCATGAGGACGGCGAGGTCGGCGGGGGTGCGTCCGGAGGCGACCTCGTCGGCGAGGACGTGCACGACGTTGCCGAAGCCCTGCGCGGTGGTGGCGGGCGCGTCGGCCTTCACCTCGCGGCCCAGGAACCACTGCAGGCTGCAGGTGTTGGCGAGCTGGTCGAGGGCGCTGCCGGAGAGCACCACGGGCTGGTCGCGGTCGCGCAGCGGCACCTTGCTCTCGGTCGGCTCGTACATGCCCCACCAGCGGTAGGGGTGGGCGGACGGCACCAGGGGGCGGCCGTCCTCGTCGGCGAGGGCGGCCAGCCGGGCCAGGCGGCGGGCGGCGGCCTCCCGCAGGACGTCGGACACGCGCGGGTCGACGGTGGTCGCGCGCAGCTCGGCGACCAGGGCGGCCACGGCGAGCGGACGGCGGGGCCGGCCGGTGACGTCCTGGGGTTCGACGCCCAGCTCGGTGAGGAACCGGGAGGGCTGGTCGCCGTCGTCCGCGGGGGCCTTCACGGCGGTGACGACCAGGCGTTCACGCGCGCGTGTGGCGGCGACGTAGAACAGGCGGCGCTCCTCGGCGAGCAGCGCGCCCGGGGTGAGCGGTTCGGCGAGTCCGTCGCGGCCGATGCGGTCGGCCTCCAGGAGCGAGCCGCGGCGGCGCAGGTCCGGCCACAGGCCCTCCTGGACGCCGGCCACCACAACCAGGCGCCACTCCAGGCCCTTGGCGCGGTGCGCGGTCATCAGGCGGACGGCGTCGGGGCGTACCGCGCGGCCGGCGAGGGTGTCGGCGGCGATGTCCTCGGCCTCGATCTCCGCGAGGAAGTTCAGCGCGCCCCGGCCGCCGCTGCGCTCCTCCGCGCGGGCGGCGGTGGCGAACAGGGCGCACACGGCGTCCAGATCACGGTCGGCGTTGCGGCCGGCCGCGCCGCCGCGCCGGGCGGAGCGCTCAAGACGGGAGGGCCAGGGCGTGCCGTTCCACAGGACCCACAGCGCCTCCTCGGCCGTACCGCCGCCCGCGAGGCGCTCCCGGGCCTTCCTGAGCAGCGCACCGAGCCGCTGCGCCCCGCGCGCGTACCCGGGGTCGTGCACGGCCAGGCGCTCGGGCTCGGCGAGCGCCCGCGCGAGCAGTTCGTCCGACGGGGGCGGGAACGCGTTGCCAGCCGCCCGCTCCTCGTCGCGCAGGGCACGGCCGAGGCGGCGCAGGTCGGCGGCGTCCATGCCGGCGAGGGGCGAGGTGAGCAGGGTCAGCGCGGTCTCGGTGTCGAGCCAGCAGGAGGGCGCTTCGGGCGCTTCCTCCTGGGCGCTCGCGGCATCCTCTTGGGCGCTCGCGACCTCCTCCTGGGTGCTCGCGGCATCCGCAGCCGCCACCGCCCGCAGTGCCGTCAGCAGGGGCGCCACCGCCGGTTCGTGGCGCAGCGGCACGTCGTCGCCGTCGATGTCCAGGGGCACGCCGGCCGCGGTGAGGGCGCGGCGGACCGTCGGGATGGTGTGGGAGCCGGCGCGCACCAGGACGGCCATGTCGCTCCAGCGGACGCCGTCCTCCAGGTGCGCCCGGCGCAGGATGTCGGCGATGTTGTCCAGCTCGGTGCCGGACGTGGGGTACGTGTAGACCTCGACGCGGCCGCCGTCCCGCGCAGCGGTGAGCTCGCGGTGGGCACGCACCTTGTCGGCGGGCAGCCGGGTCAGCGGCATCCGTCGGGTCAGCAGCCGGGTCGCGGCGAGCAGGCCGGCCCCGGACCGGCGGGACGTGCGCAGCACCTCCATCGGGGCGGGACGGCCGTCCACGCGCGCGAAGGCCGACGGGAAGTCCAGGATGCCGTTCACGTCGGCGCCGCGGAATGTGTAGATCGACTGGTCCGGGTCGCCGAACGCGACCAGCGTGCGGCCGCCGCCGGCCAGGGCGTGCAGCAGGCGCACCTGGGCCGGGTCGGTGTCCTGGTACTCGTCGACGTACACGGCGTCGTAACGCCCTGCGAGGTCCAGGGCGACCTCGGGGCGGTGGGCGAGCAGCACCGCGCGGTGGACGAGTTCGGCGTAGTCGAGGACGCCCTGGAGGTCGAGGACGTCGAGGTACTCGGCGAGGAAGGCGGCCGCGGCTCCCCAGTCGGGGCGCCCGATGCGGCGGGCGAAGGCGTCCAGGGCGGCCGGGTCCAGGCCCAGTTCGCGGCTGCGGGCGAGGACCGCGCGGACCTCGTCGGCGAAGCCCCGGGTGGTGAGGCAGGCGCGCAGCTCGTCGGGCCAGCGCACGTGGTTCAGCCAGAGCCGCTCCAGGTCGGGCTGGCCGGCCAGCAGCTCGCGGACGGCGACGTCCTGCTCGGGTCCGGACAGCAGCCGCAACGGGTCCACGAACAGGCCGCTGTCCTGGTGGGCGCGGACCAGCGCGTAGCAGTACGAGTGGAAGGTGGTCGCCCGGGGCGCGCGGGCCGCGCCCACCCGCAGGGCCATGCGGTCGCGCAGCTCGACGGCGGCCTTGCGGCTGAACGTCAGCACCAGGATCCGCTCGGGGTCCGCGCCACGGGCGATCCGCGCGGCCACGGACTCCACCAGGGTGGTGGTCTTGCCGGTGCCGGGACCCGCGAGGACGAGGAGCGGCCCGGACCCGTGGTCAACCACGGCATGCTGTGCGGCGTCCAGACGAGGGGGATCCACGTCGGCCGGCGGGGTACGGACCAGTCGGTAAGCGCCACGGTTCCCCTGCCGCCCCTGTTGGTGCGGCAGGCGCCTGGTGGAGGAAGAGGAGCTCACGTGGTTCGCCGGTCCTGGTGGGTGTGCTGGTCGGTGCGCGGTCGCGCGTGCGCGGGGGTGGCCGCGGGGTGAGCGGGACACGCGCAGCCGACGCTACGCCGACGAACCGGGCGGAAGCAGAGCTTCCGCTTCTTCCCGTCCGCCTCGTGCGGCGCTCGCGGCACGCGCGCCGCACACCTCACGAACGTACGTCATGCCACGGACGTCCCCGGTGTCCCTCGTACGGGCCACGGGTTCCCCCCGAGGGCCTCCGATGGCGGAAGCTGTCAGGTGTGAGCCCCCGCGTCCGCGCCGCCGTCCCACCGCGCCCGCTTCATGTCGAGCCGCGGCAGATGGCCCTCCGCGGCCCTGCTCGCGTCCTTCAGCGGGGTGCCCTCGGCGCGGTAGTGGTCCAGCGCGCCCAGTTCGTGCCCCGGGAGCAGCACCCCGTCGGCGCGCACCACCCGCCACCACGGGACGGCACCGCCGTAGAGGGACATCACCCGCCCGACCTGGCGCGGGCCTCCCTCGTCCAGCCACTCCGCGACGTCGCCGTACGTCATCACGCGCCCCGGCGGGATCCGCTCGGCGACCTCCAGGACCCGCTCGGCGTACTCGGGCAGCTCGTCCGCGTACCCCTCTCGGGTGTCCTCGGGAAGGCTCTGCTCGCTCATTCGCCCCATCCTGCCGCACCCCACCGACAACCGGCGCGGTCCGCGGCGGGCCTCCGCCTCGCCCTCCCGCCGCGCTTGGGGCAGACTGTGCGCCCCCGCATCTGCACCCTGATGCCCTCGGGTGTCGGCGGAGCATGCCACCATCGTGCGGGCGGTGACTGGTGATACGAGATCAAGAAGAGACGACCGAGCAGCAGGGCGTGCACCCCGAGGGCGGGGCGGGCACCTCTGACGCTGCCGCACGCCCGGACGCGCCCGGATCCGACACCGCGCACCCGGACTCCGCGCACCCGGACACCGCGGACCCCGGCGCCGTCGAAGCGGAAGCCGAGGCGGAACACGGGTGCGACGAGGCCCACGCCGACGAGGTGGAGGGCGACGAACCGCTGCTCCCCGCACGCGTGCACCGCCCCTCCGACCTCATGCGGCTCCTGGTCGGGGTGCTCGCCGTCGCCGTCCTGCTCGGCATCGCCGCGTTCGCGCACGGCACCACCTCAGGGCTCGAACAGGACATCAACAAGGGCACCGGACAGGCCCCGGACCTGCTGATCAGGTTCGCGGGGCTGGCCTCCAGCATCGCGATCCTGCTGGTGCCGGTCGCGTTCGCGATCGAGCGGCTGATCAAGCGGGACGGGCTGCGCATCGCCGACGGTGTGCTCGCGGCCGTCCTCGCCCACGGAGTGACTCTCGCCACGGACCTGTGGGTGGCCAGGGCCGCCCCGGACTCCATCCAGGAGGCGCTCACCCAGCCCTCCCCCGGTGACATCCACGCCCTCACCGACCCGGTGCACGGCTATCTCGCGCCCGTCATCGCCTACATGACGGCCGTCGGCATGTCCCGGCGGCCGAGATGGCGCGCGGTGCTGTGGATCGTGCTGCTGCTCGACGCGTTCTCCATGCTCGTCACCGGCTACACCACACCGTTCTCGATCATCCTCACGGTGCTGATCGGCTGGACCGTCGCCTACGGCACGCTGTACGCCGTCGGCTCCCCCAACGTCCGCCCCACCGGACGGACCCTGCTGGCGGGCCTCAGGCACGTCGGCTTCCACCCGGTCGGCGCGGCCCGCGAGGAGGCCCTGGACACCGAGAACGGCGACCGGGGCCGGCGCTACTTCGTCACCCTGGAGGACGGCCCGCCGCTGGACGTCACGGTCGTCGACCGGGAACAGCAGGCCCAGGGCTTCTTCTACCGGGCGTGGCGCAACCTGACCCTGCGCGGCTTCGCCACCCGCTCCAGCCTCCAGTCCCTGCGCCAGGCCCTGGAGCAGGAGGCGCTGCTGGCGTACGCGGCGATCGCGGCCGGCGCCAACGCGCCCAAGCTGATCGCCACCTCCGAGCTGGGCCCCGACGCCGTGATGCTCGTCTACGAGCACACCGGCGGCCGCACGCTCGACTCGCTGGCCGACGAGGAGATCACCGACGAACTGCTGCGCCACACCTGGCACCAGGTGCAGGCGTTGCAGTCGCGCCGGATCGCGCACCGCAGGCTCGCGGGCGACGCCATCATGGTGGATCGTTCCGGCACGGTGATCCTCACCGACCTGCGCGGCGGCGAGATCGCGGCCGGTGAACTGCTGCTGCGCATGGACGTCGCCCAGCTGGTCACCACGCTCGGGCTGCGGGTGGGCGCCGAGCGGGCGGTGGCCTCGGCGGTCGGCGTGCTCGGCCCCGACGCCGTCGCCGACTGTCTGCCGATGCTCCAGCCGATCGCGCTGACGCGCTCCACGCGCGCGACGCTGCGCAGACTGGCCAGGGAGCGCGCCCAGCGCGAGCGGGACGCGGTCCTGGAGGCGTCCCGGCAGGCCAAGCAGGCCCGCGCGGAGGAGGCCGAGAAGCCCGACAAGAAGACGGTGCGCGCCGAGCAGCGGGCCGAGAAGCGGGCCCTGGACGACGCGCTGGAAGAGGCCCGCGAGGAGGACCTGCTCACCCAGATCCGGCACCAGGTGCTGAAGATCAGGCCGCAGGCACCCGTCGAGCCGGCCCGCCTGGAGCGGGTGCGGCCGCGCACGCTGATCAGCGTCTTCGCCGGCGCGATCGGCGGGTACTACCTGCTGACCCAGCTCACCCACATCGAGTTCGGCCCCCTGGTCGCAAACGCCCAGTGGGGCTGGGTGCTCGCCGCGGTGCTGTTCTCGGCGATCAGCTACGTCGCCGCCGCGATGTCGCTGCTCGGGTTCGTGCCGGAGCGGGTGCCGTTCGTGCGGACCGTGGCAGCGCAGCTCGCCGGGTCGTTCGTGAAGATCGTCGCGCCCGCCGCGGTCGGCGGTGTCGCCCTCAACACGCGCTTCCTGCAGCGCGCGGGCGTGCGCCCGGGGCTCGCGGTCGCGAGCGTGGGCGCCTCGCAGCTGTTCTCGCTCGGCTGTCACATCCTGATGCTGCTGTCCTTCGGCTATCTGACCGGCACCGAGAAGACCCCGTCGCTGTCGCCGTCCCGCACGGTCATCGCGGGCCTGCTGACCGTCGCGGTACTGGTCCTCGTGGTGACCTCGGTGCCGTTCCTGCGGAAGTTCGTCAGCACGCGCGTGCGGTCGCTCTTCGCCGGTGTCGTGCCGCGCATGCTGGACGTGCTCCAGCGGCCGCAGAAGCTCGTCACCGGCATCGGCGGCATGCTGCTGCTGACCGCCTGCTTCGTGATGTGCCTGGACGCCTCCATCCGCGCGTTCGGCGACGATTCGAGCTCGCTCAGCATCGCCAGCGTCGCCGTCGTCTTCCTCGCCGGCAACGCGCTCGGCTCGGCGGCGCCGACCCCGGGCGGTGTCGGCGCGGTCGAGGCGACCCTGACCGTCGGCCTGATCGCCGTCGGCCTGCCCAAGGAGGTCGCTGCGCCCGCCGTCCTGCTGTACCGGCTGCTGACCCTGTGGCTGCCGGTCCTGCCCGGCTGGCTCGCCTTCAACCACCTCTCCCGCAAGGGCGCGCTCTAGGGCCGTACCTCGGACGGCTCGCGCCCCGCGCGCGTGGCCGTGCGCGACCCCAGGATGGGAGCATGCCGAACCCCTTCCGGATCCGTGTCGCCACCCTGACCGCCGCCCTGGTGCTGGCCACCTTGCCGACCGGGTGCAGCGACGGTTCCGCGGGCGGGGATCTGACGGCGCAGAAGCTGGACTGGAAGAACTGCCCGGCGCCCGACGAGGCCGAGGGCGGCGGCGAAGCGCCGTCACCGCTGCCCAGCGGCGGCACCTGGCAGTGCGCCACCATGAAGGCGCCCCTGGACTGGTCGAAACCGAAGGGCGCCACCATCGGCCTCGCCCTGATCCGGGCCAGGGCCAGCGGCGACGCGAGCAAACGGATCGGCTCCCTGATCTTCAACTTCGGCGGGCCCGGCGGCAGCGGCGTCACCACGCTCCCCGCGTTCGGCTCCGACTACGCGGCCCTGCGGACCCGCTACGACCTGGTCAGCTTCGACCCGCGCGGAGTCGGCCGCAGCGACCCCGTCGAGTGCGAGGACGACGCCCAGCTCGACAACTACTTCCAGCAGGACGCGACGCCCGACAGCAGCGCCGAGCGCACCCAGCTGATCAACCGCACCAAGCAGTTCAACGCCGCCTGCGAGAAGAACTCCAGGGCGATCCTGCCGCACGTCCGCACCACCGACGCGGCCCGTGACATGGACCTGATGCGCCAGGTCCTCGGCGACACGAAGATGCACTACTTCGGCATCTCCTACGGAACCGAACTCGGCGGCGTCTACGCCCACTTGTTCCCGAAGAACGTGGGCCGGGCCGTCTTCGACGGCGTCGTCGACCCCACCCAGGACACGGAGCAGAGCTCGCTCGGGCAGGCGAAGGGCTTCCAGCTGGCGCTCGACAACTTCGCCGAGGACTGCACGTCGAAGCAGACGGAGTGCCCGATCGGCGACACCCCGCAGGACGTGAAGGACCGTATCGCCAAGCTCCTCGCGGACCTCGACAAGAAGCCGATCCCGGGCATCCTGCCCCGCCAGCTCACCCAGTCCGCCGCCACCAACGGCATCGCGCAGTCCCTGTACTCCAAGGACTTCTGGGAGTACCTCACCGAGGGGCTCGAAGAGGCGTACGACGGCGACGGGAAGATCCTGATGCTGCTGTCCGACTCGATGAACGGCCGCAGCGAGAACGGCGAGTACAGCAACATCACGGCGGCGAACATCGCCATCAACTGCGCCGACGAGAAGCCGCGGTACACCGCCGACTACGTCCAGCAGAAACTGCCCGAGTTCCGCGCCGCCTCGCCGCTGTTCGGCGACTACCTCGCCTGGGGCATGGTCAGCTGCACCAACTGGGCGGTGCCGGGGGCCGCCGACCACCCCGACGTCAGCGCGCCCGGGTCGGCGCCGATCCTGGTCGTGGGCAACACGGGGGATCCGGCGACACCGTACGAGGGCGCGAAGAAGATGGTGGACGCGCTCGGGAAGGGCGTCGGGGTCGAGCTGACGTACAAGGGGCAGGGGCACGGGGCGTACGACAGCAAGAACAAGTGCGTGCAGGGGGCCGTGAACGGCTATTTGCTGGAGGGGACGGTGCCGAAGGCGGGAGCGATCTGTACGTGAGGGCGCTTTGAGAGTGCCGTGCAGTGCACTATGTCGTCTGCGGCACCATCGTGGTTGAGCGCGCAGTTCCCCGCGCCCCTCTGGGGGCGCTGCAGAACCGCAGGTCAGACGGTTATCCACAGGCTTGAACGGCCTTCGCCCGCTCCGCCTACTATGACCTGACCGCTCTCCCGCAACGAATGCGCGGAGAGCCTGTGTGGGGGGTGTGCGCGCATGTTGCGATATGTACGGTGGGCGGCCGCTGTTGCCGCGGGGCTGCTCGTGGCCGGGTGCAGCAGTGGGTCGTCGGGTGGGGACGAGGACGAGGGGAAGGCCTCGTCCGGGCAGCCGTCGGCGGCGACGTCCGCCGCCACGGGCTCGGCCGCCCTGCCCGCCTCCCTCACCTCCCAGAAGCTCGACTGGGGCCGCTGCAAGGCCACGTCGGACTCGGCCGCGCCGGGGGACGAGTGGCGGTGTGCGACGCTCAAGGTGCCGTTGGACTGGGCAAAGCCGGACGGGGAGACGATCGGGCTGGCGCTGATCCGGGAGCAGGCGAGCGGGGGTTCGGGGAAGCGGATCGGCTCGCTGCTGTTCAACTTCGGCGGACCGGGCGGCTCCGGCGTCTCGACGATGCCGTACTTCGCCACCACCGTCTCCGCGCTGCGCGAGCGGTACGACCTGGTGAGCTGGGATCCGCGCGGGGTGGGGGCCAGCGAGGGGATCCGCTGCCGCAGCGACAAGGACGTCCAGAGCGCCGAGTCGATCGACGCCACCCCGGACACCCCGGCGGAGGAGACAGCGTACTTCCAGGACGCCGCGGACTTCGGCAAGGGCTGCGAGAAGGCCGCCGGCAAGCTGATCGCGCATGTCTCGACGACCGACACGGCCCGCGACATGGACCTGATGCGCCAGGTCCTCGGCGACACGAAGATGCACTACTTCGGTATCTCCTACGGCACCGAACTCGGCGGCGTCTACGCCCACTTGTTCCCGAAGAAGGTGGGGCGGCTGATCCTGGACGCGGTGGTGGACCCGACGGCCGACTCGGTCGGCCAGGAGAAGAACCAGGCCGCCGGCTTCCAGCGGGCCCTGGACGACTACCTCAAGTCCACCGGCCAGGACCCGGAACAGGGCTCCCGGAAGATCGTCGATCTGCTGAAGCGGCTGGACGCCACACCGCTGCCCACGTCCTCCGGGCGGAAGCTGACCCAGAGCCTCGCGGTCACCGGCATCGTGCTGCCGCTGTACAGCCAGGACAGCTGGCCGACGCTGACCAGCGCACTCAAGGCGGCCGAGGAGGGTGACGGCTCGGAGCTGCTGTCACTGGCGGACCAGTACAACGAGCGTGACTCCGCGGGGCACTACGGCACGACCACGCACTCCCAACGGGTCATATCGTGCCTGGACGACAAGGAGCGGCCGACGCTCGCCGAGACGAAGAAGCGGCTGGCGGAGTTCGAGAAGGTCTCGCCCGTCTTCGGGGACTTCCTGGGCTGGGACTCGGCCGGCTGGTGCCACGACTGGCCGGTGGCGGGACAGTGGGACACACCGGAGGTGAGCGCACCGGGCGCGGCACCGATCCTGCTGGTCGGCAACACCGGCGACCCGGCCACCCCGTACGAGGGCGCCCGGAGGATGGCCGACGAACTGGGCAAGGGTGTCGGTGTGGAGCTGACCTGGAAGGGCGAGGGCCACGGGGCCTACGGCAGCGGCAGCGACTGCGTGGACTCGGCGGTGAACGCCTACCTGGTGAGCGGCACGGTCCCGAAGGACGGCACGGTCTGCTCATGACGAAGACGGGGGCTTCGGGCACCTGTCGTGCCCGAAGCCCCCGCCCACCGTGGAGCCTGTGCTCAGTAGACCGGCTTCGACGGCTCGATCTGGTTGACCCAGCCGATCACGCCGCCGCCGACGTGGACGGCGTCCGCGAAGCCCGCGGACTTCAGGACCGCGAGGACCTCCGCACTGCGGACACCCGTCTTGCAGTGCAGGACGATCTTCTTGTCCTGGGGCAGGCCCTCCAGGGCGGTGCCGAGGAGGAACTCGTTCTTCGGGATCAGCTTGGCGCCCGGAATGGAGACGATCTCGTACTCGTTCGGCTCGCGGACGTCGATGATCTCGATGTTCTCGCCGTCGTCGATCCACTCCTTGAGCTGCTTGGGAGTGATCGTCGAGCCGGCGGCCGCCTGCTGGGCCTCCTCGGAGACGACGCCGCAGAAGGCCTCGTAGTCGATGAGCTCGGTGACGGTCGGGTTCTCGCCGCAGACCGCGCAGTTCGGGTCCTTGCGGACCTTGACCTGGCGGTACTGCATCTCCAGGGCGTCGTAGATCATCAGGCGGCCGAGGAGGGGCTCACCGGTGCCGGTGAGGACCTTGATGGCCTCGGTGACCTGGATGGAGCCGATGGACGCGCACAGCACGCCCAGGACGCCGCCCTCGGCGCAGGAGGGGACCATGCCCGGCGGCGGGGGCTCCGGGTACAGGCAGCGGTAGCAGGGGCCGTACTCGGACCAGAAGACCGAGGCCTGGCCGTCGAAGCGGTAGATGGAGCCCCAGACGTACGGCTTGTTCAGCAGCACGCAGGCGTCGTTCACCAGGTAGCGGGTGGCGAAGTTGTCCGTGCCGTCGACGATCAGGTCGTACTGGCTGAAGATGTCCATCACGTTCTCGGCCTCGAGCCGCTCTTCGTGAAGGATCACGTCCACGTACGGGTTGATGCCCTTGACCGTGTCACGGGCGGACTCGGCCTTGGAGCGGCCGATGTCGGCCTGGCTGTGGATGATCTGGCGCTGCAGGTTCGACTCGTCGACCTCGTCGAACTCCACGATGCCCAGGGTGCCGACGCCCGCGGCGGCCAGGTACATCAGCGCCGGCGAGCCCAGGCCGCCGGCGCCCACACAGAGCACCTTGGCGTTCTTCAGCCGCTTCTGCCCGTCCATCCCGACGTCGGGGATGATCAGGTGGCGGGAGTACCTGCGGACCTCGTCTACGGTGAGCTCAGAGGCTGGCTCGACCAGGGGTGGCAGCGACACGGGGACTCCGTTGATCGGTCTATCACTACAGTTGTTCTCCCTGTAACACTGCCACGGGCTTCTTCATTCCGAGACACCTGTTCCGATCCGCGAGACGAATTCGTCCCAGTAGCCGGGCATGGCCTCCCAGGGATCGGCCCGGCCCCAGCGATCGGTCCGGTCGGTGAAGTAGATGGTGGCGGCGCCCTGCCAGCGGGCGATGCGCAGTGCCTCGTCGAGGTGGCCGAGGGGCACGCCGTGCACGAAGTGGCAGAAGCGGTCGGGCGGGTAGTCGGCGGTCCACTCGGCGACCTGGGACCAGCGGTAGTCGCTCCAGGGACCGGCGAAGGTCACCAGCTGGTCGGCGTTCTCGGCGTAGCCCGGGTGGGGGTGGGTGCCGTGCCCGAGGACTATGTGGGTGTCGTCACCGATGGCGCGGAGCGCGGCGACCGCGCGGCGGATCTCGGGGAGCGCGGTGCGCTCGGTGGGGCAGCGGTCCAGCAGGAAGCCGTCGACGCGGTACCAGTCGTGGAAGTGCTGGGCGTCGGTGATCAGGTCGCCGTGGGAGCGGGCGCCGTAGGTGGTGTCCAGGTGGCCGAGGACGCGGACGCCCGCGTTGCGGAGCCGGCCGGCCGCCTCCAGGCAGTGCGGGTCGGGGAGGCTGCCGGGGCCGTTCGCCACGTTGAGGACGACCCAGTGCAGGGGTGTGCCCGGGCGGGTGAGTTCGGCCCACTGGGCGGGGGCGAGGAGGGGGTGGGCGTAGCCGGGGACGCCGACGGCGGGGCGGACGCCGGTGGTCGCGGCGCCCGCCCTGGTACTGGTCAGATGCGGCACGCCGCCTCCATCCAGATGTCCGCGAGGGACTCCTCGAGGTTGATGCGGGGGCGCCAGCCGAGCCGGTCGCGGGCACAGCGCACGTCGGCCTGCTGCCAGCTGCCGCAGCCGTCCGGGTACGGGTACGCGACGGGGCCCGTGTGCTCGCCGTCCATCCGGGGGTGGCCGATGGCGCCGCGCAGCGGGCCCGGCGGGCCGTCCAGTTCGTGCAGGGCGCCGCCGTATCCGGCGACCCGGGCGAGGACGGCGGCGGCGTCGCGGAGCCGGACGGCGCGGCCGGAGCCGATGTTGATGACGCCCTGGGCGGCGGAGAGCGAGGCCGCGTGGACGGCGCGGGCGACGTCGCGTACGTCGATGAAGTCGCGCTGGGCGCCGAGTCCGCCGAGTTTGAGTTCGCCGTCGCCGGACTGCATGGCGCGGCGCATCGCCTCGGCCAGGCGGCCGAGGGGTGAGCCGGCCGGCGTGCCGGGTCCGGCGGGCGAGAAGACGCGCAGGACGACGGCGTCGAGGCCGGAGCCGAGGACGAGTTCGGTGGCGGCGAGCTTGCTGACCCCGTACGGGCCTCCGGGGCGTGGCACGGCGTCCTCGGCGGTGGAGGAGCCGGGCTGGCTCGGGCCGTACTCGGAGCTGCAGCCGACCTGCACCAGGCGGGCGCCGCAGCCGCTGCGGCGCAGGGCCTCGCAGACGGTGGCGACGGCGACGGTGTTGTGCCGGGTGAGTTCCCGGGCGCCGCCGCGGGTGGCGCCGGCGCAGTTCACGATGACGCCCGGGTGGACCGCGTCGAGGAAGCGGGTGAGCGCGCCGGGGCTGCCGGTGGCGAGGTCGAAGCGGACGTCGGCGTCGTCGCCGCGGCCGAGCGCGGTGAGCTGGACGGCCGGGTCGGCGAGCAGCCGGTCGGCGACGAAGCGGCCGAGGTATCCGTTGGCTCCGATCAGCAGAACCCTCATCGCGCGGCTCCCGGGGTGTGTGCTCCGGCGACTCCGGTGGTTCCGGCGCTTCCGGTGGTTCCGGACGCTCCGGGTCCGGGTCGGGAGGTGGTCATCTGGTGGTCTCCTTCAAGGGGTGGTGCGGTTGCCTCAGGCGGGGTGCCGGGGGCCCGCCGCCGGGGCGGCTCGGTGAGGCGTGCGAGGTCGTCGGCGGTTCTGCTCATTCCGGATCTCCCGTCGGCGCGTGGGCCGAGGCCCGGGTGAGGGTGCGGGTCGCGCGGAACAGCAGCGCGAGGGCGGCGGCGCCGCAGACGAGGGCCGGGACGCTGCCCGCTCCCCAGGCGTCGACCAGGGCGTCGACGGGGGCGGCCAGGAAGGCGCAGCCGGGCAGTCGGCCGGCCAGAACGAGGGCCACGGCCGCCGCTTCCGTGGCGGCCGCGACGGCGAGTACGGGTCCCAGCGGGACGCTGTGGACGGCGAGGAGGCGGGCGAGTAGGAGGAGGGCGCCGAGGGCGAGGGCGGCCGGGTAGCCGGCGGGTTCGCCGAGGGCGGCGCCGCACAGGGCGAGCAGGGCGGTGAGGGCGCCGAGGAAAAGGGCGAACGTGCAGAGCAGCAACGGCTGTACGGCCCCGGTGAACTCCTCCAGGCCCCGGCTCGCCGCAAGCCTGCGGCGGGCGCCCGCCGTGAAGAGGCGGGCGCTCCAGGCGGCCGGGGCGCAGGCCAGGGTGAGCGCGAGGACGGGGGCCGTGGTCACCGGCCAGGGGCCGTCGGCGGCACCGGTCGGGAGGCCGTCGGGGCCGCCGTCCACGACGGCCCGCAGCAGGCCGTCGCCGAGCAGGGCGTAGGCGAGGAGCCAGCAGGTCCACCCGCGGGTGCCGGTGGCGGTGCGCCAGGCGGGCGTTCGGGCCGGTGCGGCCAGGGGGCCGCGGCGCAGGACCGGGCGTACGGCCAGGGCGACGGCGAGCACGCCGGCGGCTGCCGCGAGGAGGCGGGGGCGGCCCTCGGTGAGCCGTACGCCGGTCACGGCCGCCGCGCACACGGCGCCGGGGAGAAGCGTGAGCAGTACCCGGTCGGCGCGCACGCGGGGCACGGGCTCCGGTTCGGGAGGCGGGCGTCGGTCGCCGTCGCGGGGCACGCGCGCGTAGAGCTCTTCCGCGAGGGAGAAGACGTCACGGTGCCGGAAGCGGGCGGCGGTGCGGTCGGTGACGCCGTGCACTTCGAGGCCGGCCGCGATCTCCAGCGGGTCCACGGCCCGCTCGCAGAGTGCGCGGTGCCGGTGCATCAGCGCCTTCACCGGGTCGGCGGCGGCGCCTCGGCGAGGTGTCGTTCTGCGGCTGCCGATGAGGCCCGGCCCAGGGTCCTCGGCGGCAGCCGGGCCGCCCGGGGCGACCCCGCCGGACACCGGTGTCCCGCTCGCGGGGAAGGCGTGCCCCGGGACCTCCTCGTCCGCTCCCAGGAGCCACCCCTCCGACCGCGTGTCCCAGGCGTCGGCCGCGCCGGGACGCCCGGGCCGGTCCAGCTCTCCCAGGCCGCCGCTCACCGTGCCGCCCTCGTCGCCGTTCACAGCGCCCCCTCGGTGGCCGTGAGCGGGGTGGCCCGTACGGGGGTGGGCCGCAGGGCGGTACCCAGGGCCCAGCCGGGCCCGGCGCGATGCGCGACGCGGGCCGTGGGGCCGGTCCAACGGCCCGGCACGTGGGCCTCGGCCGGGACGGCGAACGGCAGGGGCTCGCCCGCCTGGTCGAGAACGACCCGGCGTACCGGACAGTGCGAGACGATCTCCAGGTAAATGCTGTGAAATGCCGCGATGTTCTGCTCGACGGTGAACAGTTCGAGCGCCCGGGCGCGCGCGGCGGCTCCGAGGCGCTCCCGGCGCTCGGGGTCCCGCAGCAGCGCCACGCACGCCTCCGCGAGTGCCCGCGGATTGCGCGGGGGGACGACGAGCCCGGTGCCGCCGATGGCCTCCACCACGGCGCCGACGTCCGTGGAGACGGTCGCCCGGCCGCAGAACATCGCTTCGACGAGTCCCACCGGGAAGCCCTCGACGACGCTGGAGAGGACGACGACCGCGCCGGACGCGTAGGCGTCGGCGAGGGTCGGCGCCTCCGGGCCGCCTATCTCGTCGAAGGAGACCGGGTTGTCGCCGACGGCGTGCACGCCCTCGGCCTCGTCGGGGAAGAGCTGTGCGGCGAGCGCCCTGCAGTGCCCCAGATAGGCCTCGCCCGCCGGCCCCGCCGGGGCGCCCACGACCCGCAGTCGCGCCTTGGGCTCCTCCTTGCGGACCTCGGCGAAGGCGTGCAGCAGCGACACCAGGTCCTTGGCCGGCTCGATCCGGCCGACCCACACGAGCGTGTCCGGATCGGCCCGGTCCGGGGCCTCGCCCACCTCGGTGAAGCGGGCGGCCTCCATGCCGGGATGCACGGTACGGATGCGGGCGCGGTCGGCGCCGCAGCGCTCCTGCCAGCGACGGGCGTGCGCGTTGCCCGGCGTGATGATCGCGGCGCGGCGGTAGACCTCGGCGGCGAGCCGGCCGTGGAAGGCGGCGAGCAGCGCGCGTACGGCGGGGGTGGCCGCGTCGGGGCCGGCGGCGAGGTAGTGCGCGCGCAGCTGCACGCCGTACTCGGTGACCAGCAGCGGCACGCCGGAGAAGTGCCCGGCGAGCAGGCCGGCCAGGGCGGCCGGGCCGCCGGCGGTGGCGTGGCAGAGATCGGCCGCGCCGAGGCCGTCGTCGCCGTACCAGTCCAGGGAGAGGGGGCGCAGGGCGCGTTCGAGGTGTGCGGCGACGGCGAGCAGATCGGGCACGCGCGCGTCGCGGGCCGTACCGAGTGCGCCGGGTGCGCGACAGGCGCGCTCCAGTGCGCGCACGGCGGTGTCGGAGCGGAGCGCCCCGGCCAGGCCGCCCTCGTCACGGGCGAGTTCGGCGAGTCCGTGGAGCGCGTTGCCGAAACGGTCCGTCAGAGAATCGGGCACGGCCCGGGGGCCGACCGCGTCGCCCGGCCCGTTCGAGCCGTCCGGGCCGTTCAAGCCGACCGCGCCGTCCCCGTCATCCGTTCCGTACGCGGCCGGACCGGCGCACAGCACCCCCACGA
This sequence comes from Streptomyces sp. NPDC001980, assembly GCF_040296885.1. Classification (NCBI taxonomy): domain Bacteria; kingdom Bacillati; phylum Actinomycetota; class Actinomycetes; order Kitasatosporales; family Streptomycetaceae; genus Streptomyces; species Streptomyces sp. NPDC001980. The sequence goes on from NZ_JBEOYD010000013.1 coordinate 69,752, forward strand.
ACTCGCTGTAGCTCTCGGCGAAGCGCCGGCGCGCGCGCCGTCCGTACCTGACACCGTCCTCGTCCGCGGTCCACAGAGGAGCCGTCCGGACCCGGCTGACGTGCGACGGTAGCGGCAGCCAGCCCTCGTCCTCCTGGCGCCGGGTGCGGCTGAGCGCGTAGAGGTCGAACTCGTGCCGCCCGAGCCCGCGCACGAGCCGGTCGCACCAGAGTCCGGCGTCACCGCCCACATACGGATAGCCACCCTCCGTAACCAGTCCGATGCGCACGTGTGCACCCCCGATCGATCTCCCGTATGGGGAGCCACCGTGGCTCGGCGGCTCGCAGCGGGACGAAGGTATGCGGACAAGGCGGTGGCGCGACGGACGGTTGTCCATCGCGCCACCAAAAGGGGTGAACGGTCGTAACTTTCCCGTGCGGGTCGCGTTCGGTCGCGCTAGGCGACCGAGCGGCGGCGGAACGTCACCCCCGGATCCGTGTGCAGAACTGCGGAAACGTCACGCCGACGCCAGTTCCCGGCGCGCCGCCCGCCGCCGGGCCGCGGCCTCGGGGTCCAGAGCGGGTACGGCGGCCAGCAACTGCCTGGTGTACGGGTCCTGGGGGTTGTCGTAGACCTCGTCGGCCGGCCCGGTCTCGACGATCCGGCCGCGCCGCATGACCGCGACCCGGTCGCTCACCTGACGCACGACGGCGAGGTCGTGGGCGACGAAGACGAGCGCGAGCCCGAGTTCGCGCTGGAGTTCGCCGAGCAGGGCGACGACCTGGGCCTGGGTGGTGACGTCCAGCGCGGAGACCGGCTCGTCGCAGACGATGACGCGCGGGTCGGCCGCGAGTGCCCGCGCGATGCCGACGCGCTGGCGCTGGCCGCCGCTGAACTCGTGCGGGTAGCGCTGGTAGTGCGCCCCTTCGAGCCCCACGCGCTCCAGCAGTTCGATCACGCGCCCCCGGATGCGCCCCTCATCCCGCTCACCCCGCGCCCGCAGCGGGTCGGCGATCGACTCGCCGACGCTGCGCCGCGGGTTGAGGGAGGACACCGGGTCCTGGAAGACCATCTGGACGGCCGGGTTCACGCCCACGCGCGCGCGGCCGTCGTAACGGACCTCCCCCGCCGTCGGCTCCAGCAGCCCGACCAGCATCCGGCCGAGGGTGGTCTTGCCGCTGCCGCTCTCGCCGACGACGCCGAGGGTCTCGCCCCGGTGCACGGTCAGCGTGACGTCGTCCACGGCCGCGAACGCCCGCTTCCCACGTCCGAACTCGCGGCGCAGGCCCTTCGCCTCCAGGACGACCTCCTCGGAGGCCTGTGAGGGCGCGCGCACCGCGTCCACGCGCGGGACGGCGGAGAGCAGTTCCCGGGTGTACGGCTCGGCGGGCGCGCCGAGCACGGCGGCGACCGGCCCCTGTTCGACCACGCGCCCGTGCCGCATGACGAGCACCCGGTCGACGCTCTCGGCGGCGACGCCCACGTCGTGGGTGACCAGCAGCAGGCCCATGCCGGTCTCCTCGCGCAGGGTGTGCAGCAGGTCGAGGATCTGGGCCTGGACGGTCACGTCGAGGGCGGTGGTGGGCTCGTCCGCGATGAGCAGCTCGGGCTCGCAGGCGAGCGCCATGGCGATCAGCGCGCGCTGCCGCATGCCGCCGCTGAACTCGTGCGGGCGGGACCGGGACCGGCGCGGGGCGTCCGGGATGCCGACCCGGTCGAGCACCTCCACGGCACGCACGCGTGCGGCGCGCCGGGACGCGCGCGTGTGCACGCGGTACACCTCGGCGATCTGGTCGCCGATCGCGTAGTACGGGTCGAGGGACGACAGCGGGTCCTGGAAGACCATCGCCGCCTTCGCGCCGCGCAGCTTCCGCAGTTCGCCGTCGGAGGCGGCCTGTACGTCGGTGCCGGCGACCTCGATCGAGCCGCCGAGCAGCGCTCCCGTGCCGTGGTGCAGGCCCAGCAGGGCCGAGGCGACCGTGGACTTGCCGGAGCCGGACTCGCCGACCAGGGCGAGGGCGGCGCCGCGCTCCAGGGTGAACGACAGCCCGTCCACGGCCCGCAGGTCGCCGAACTGGACGGTCAGATCAGTGACTTGGACGAGACTCACGTCAGTACCACCCGTCGGTCGGCCACCGCGTACAGCACGTCCGCGACGGCGTTGGCGAGGACCACGAAGAAGCCGACGACGAGGACCATGCCGACGACGACGGGCAGGTCGACCACGCTGACGGCGTGGACGAGTTCCTGGCCCAGGCCGGGCAGTCCGAACAGCGTCTCGGTGAGCACGGCACCGCCGACGGCCGAGCCGAAGTTGTTGGCGTTCAGCGCGATGACCGGCGCGAGCGCCCCGCGCAGGGCGTGCCGTCCGACGATCGACCGCTCGCCGACGCCGTACGCGCGGAAGGTGCGGATGTGGTCCTCGGCCAGGGTCTCCAGCATCGACGCCCGGGTCATCCGGGCGAACGAGGCGGACTCGATGAGGGCGAGGGAGAGCCAGGGCAGCAGCAGGTTCCACGCCCACTGCTCGGGGTCGTCGGTGAACTTCACGTACTGCGGGAAGGGCAGCAGTTGCAGTTCGCCGCAGACGACGATCATCAGCACCAGGCCGATGACGAAGACCGGCGTGGCCCAGCCCGCCAGCGTGAGGCCGGTCAGCACCCGCTCGGTGAGCCGGCCGCGGCGCCAGACGGAGAGCACGCCCGTGCCGACGCCCAGGATCAGCCACAGCACCATCGCTCCGGTCACCAGCGAGAGGCTGACCGGGAGCCTGGTCAGGATGATGCTCAGGACCTGCTGGTCGGTCTGGTAGGACAGGCCGAGGCAGGGCGCGGAGCAGTGCTCCACGGAGGTGCCGGTGGAGTAGTCCTGGCCGACGACCAGGCCCTCCAGGAAGTGCCAGTAGCGCACGTACAGGGGGTCGTCGAGGTGCAGTTGCTGGGCCACCTGGTGCACCTGCTCCGGGGAGCAGCGCGGGCCGCAGGTGATCTGGGCGACGTTGCCCGGGGTGACGTAGAAGACGACGTAGACGATCACCGAGATGGCGAGCAGGGTCGCCAGGGTGCCGATGGTGCGGCGGAGCAGGAAGCCGCCGAAGCCGTTCACGCGGATTCCTCCTTCGCCGTCCCGGCCGCGCGCCTGCGGCCGGTGCCGACGCCGAGCCGGGAGGCGGCGCGCGGGTCCAGGGCGGTGCGGACGCCGTCGCCGAGGACGGCCAGCGCGAGGACGGTCACGAACAGCGCACCGGCCGGCAGGAGCAGGTACTGCGGGGCCGCCTGGTACCAGACGTCGGCGGCGGTGAGCATCTGGCCCCACGAGGGCGTCGGCGGCTTCACGCCGACGCCGAGGAAGGACAGGGCCGCCTCGACGCTGATGTTGACCGGGATGAGGATCGAGGCGTACGTGATGACCGGCGCCGCCAGGCCGGGCAGCAGCTCGCGGCGGGCGATGCGCCAGGCACCCCAGCCGCTGAGCCGCGCGGCGGCGACGTAGTCGAGCCCCTTCAGGGTGAGGGTCTGGGCGCGCACGATCTTCGCGATGCTGCCCCAGGAGATGAGCCCGATGACGAGGGTGACCAGGACGGGCCGGGGGAAGCTCTGCGGCACGATCGCGAGCAGTGCCAGTGACATGATCATCAGGGGCAGCGCGACGATGATTTCCGTGATCCGGCTCAACAGTTGATCAATCCATCCACCGCCGAGCGCGGCCGCCACGCCGACGATCAGACCGAGGAGGACCTGGATCACGGTCGCCGCGAACGCGACGCCCAGGGACACCCGCGCCCCGTACACCAGCCGTGCGAACAGGTCCCGCCCGGTCTGCGGCTCCACGCCGAGCCAGTGGTCGGCGGAGATGCCGCCGAGGGAGCCGATCGGCACGCCACCGCGCGCGGAGTCGATGAGGGAGGGGTGGTAGGTGGTCGGGTCCTGGCCCTCCAGGGCGGTGAGCAGCGGCGCGGCGAGCGCGACCAGGACGAGCAGCGCGACGATCCCCGCCGCGACCGTGGCGGCCCGCTGCGCACGCAGCCGCCGCCAGAACTGACGAGCCCCCGAAGCCCCCGAGGCGAGTGCCTCGGGGGCCTGGGGGGCGACAAGTGCCTCGCTCACGGTGCTACTTCACCGCGACCTGGGAGATGTCCAGGACACCGGTCCAGTCGCTGATCACGACGTTCTTGATGTCCTTGCCGACCAGTCGCTTGTAGACCGGGTGGAACAGCGGCACGGTCAGGGCCTGGGCGCCGATCTTCTGGTCCAGTGCACCCCACCGCTTGGCGGCCGCGTCAAGATCCGTCAACTTGTTGATCGCATCAATCTCGGCGTTGACCGAAGCATCGTTGAGCTGGGAGGCGTTGAAGTTGGCGCCGTCCTTGACGATCTGGCGGCCGTCGAAGATCGGGGCGAGGAAGGGGCCGCCGGAGGGCCAGTCGGCACCCCACGCGGCGAGGAAGAAGCCGGGCTCGGTCTTCACGCTGTGGACGGTGTCGGAGTAGTTGTTGTCCTCCAGACCCTGGAGCTTGACCGTGATGCCGGCCTTCTTGAGGGCGTCCTGGATCGCGGTCGCGATCTCGGGGCTCGTCTTGAAGTTGTCGGCGTTGTCGTGGGTCAGCGTGACGGTGAGCCCGTTCGGGTAACCGGCCTCCTTCAGCAGCTCCTTGGCCTTGGCCGCGTTGCCGGTGTCACCCGCCGGGAAGAGGTCGTACGGCGTGTAGCCGAAGGACTTCTGGTTGGGCAGGAACGTGGTCGCGGGCTCGGCGAGGGCGCTGCCGCCCGCCGCGTTGACCACGGACGACCGGTCGACGGCGTACGAGATCGCCTGCCGCACCTTGGGGTTGTCGAACGGCTTGACCTTCGGGTTGAACGCTATGTAGTTCGTGTAGCCGAAGTGGCCGGTGCCGACGCGCGCGGCGAGTTCCTTGTCGCCGGTCACCTTGGCGAGTTCGGCCGGGCCGAGGTTGGTGTCCGTCGTCACGGCGGCCGCGTCCGTCCCCTGGGACGACGACAGCCGCTGGTTGATCACGGACGAGTCGAGGCCGGACTGCACGTCGATCTTGTCCGGGTACGCCTTGCGCTGGTCGTCGACGGCCGCGGACCAGTACTTGTTGCGCTCCAGGACCAGGTGCTCACCGTCGTTCTCGTTCTTCACGACCTTGTAGGGGCCGGACGAGACCGGGTGCTCCTCGTACTTGGTGCCCGTGTCCTTGGCCTGCGGGACCGGCGTGAACTGCGTCTGCGTGGCCAGGAACGGGAACTCGCCCTCGGGCTTGTTGAGGTGGAAGACGATCGTCCGGCTGTCCGGCGTCTCGATCGCCGAGAGCCCCTTCTTGTCCTTGTACGGCCCCTGGTAGTCGGCGGCGCCGACCAGCCAGTCCCGCAGGTAGGGCGCACCGCCGGAGAGCTCGGGCGCGAAGGAGCGCTCGATGCCGTACTTGATGTCGGCGGACGTGATCGCGGTGCCGTCCTCGTACTTGAGGCCCGCCTTCAGGGTGTACGTCCACACGGTCGCGTTCTTGCTGGGGCGCCCGGTGTCGGTGGCCAGGTCGGGGACGACCTTGGTGCCGGCGGCGCCGTTCGCGCGGTTGCGGGTGGTGAGCGTACGGAAGACCAGGGAGGGCACGTTGCCGCCGCCGGAGGTGTACAGGCGGGCCGGGTCGAAGTCCGTCTGGGGGTCGGAGTTCAGGACGGTGAGCGTGCCGCCCTTGTGCGGCGTGGAGTCGCCACTGGAGCCGTTGGCATCGTTGTCCTTCGGCCCGCAGGCAGCGGCGCCCGCTGCCACGACCAGGGCAAGCGAAACGTACGCCGCGCGGGCGCTGGTTACGGACGGGTGACGCATCGGAATGACGACCTCTCGGAAGGCGAGTCTCGATTGGTGAGACAGATTGACGAGGAGTGAGACGAAAGTGAACAGACGTCTGCCCGGGCGTCAGGTCGCCGAAAGAGCCGTGACCCAGGTCACGGCAACAGAGAGAGATCGCGACGCGAACGCCCGAGGGCGGACGTCAGCGACAGTGAATGTCGGCCACGCAGAGCGCGGTCACGCCGATGAGCGCCAGCTCGATGGCGGCGCGCGCGGAGGCGTGAAGGGACGACATGCCCAGAAATATGTACGAACTTTCTGCGCATGTCAATGTGATGTATGAGCCACCTGTCAACTCTTGGGATACGGCCAGGGATTGGGCAGACAGTGGATTCCGTCGTGGTCGAGGAACTTGGTCTGCTGCTGCATGACCGGCGCCAGCTCGCCGTCCTTGTCGCAGGTCACATGGCCGTAGCCGAGCCGGTGGCCGACCTCGTGGTTGATCAGCATCTGCCGGTAGGCGTGGATCTTGTCGCCGTACGTCGTGCTGCCCTGGGCCCATCGGTACGCGTTGATCATGACGCGTTCGGTCGACGCCGAGTCGCAGGAGACGTTGTCCTCGGTCGTGTCGAGGCCGGACTTGGCGCACCACTTGGCGGTGGTGCCGGGGCTGGCGAGCGTGATCACGAAGTCGGGCTTGCCGGTGGACACGCGCGCGAAGGTACGGGCGCCGTCGTGGGCCCAGCTGCGCTCGTCGTTGAGCGTCTTCTGCACGGCCTCGGCGAACAGTTTCCCGTCCAGCCCCAGCCCCTGCTCCACATCGACGCGGTAGGTGTACTTCCGCCCCTTGCCCGGCGCCTTCGCGCTCCCGGGCACGGTGCTGAACTTCCCGGACCCGGCCAGCTTGGCGCTGAGCGGGTACTTCTCACCCATCGCCTGCTCGTACGACAGCGTCACCACGCCCGGCGAGGCGGAAGCCGACGCGGACGGCGTCGTACGGCTGTCCCCGCGCGAGGCGGCACCGTCGGTGGCCCGCGTCCCGCCCGCGGCCGACTGCGACCGTACGGCGTCGCCGTCCCGGCCGTCGATCACCTGCCCGGCGACGATCACCGCGAGCACGGTGGTGACGGCGGCGGCCGCGACCCCCGCGAAGGCCCGGCCCTTGCCGCCCTTGGGCTGCGCGGGCTCGCCGGTGGGCGGCGCGTCGTCGGCATCGCCCGCACCGCCGTCGATGCCGGACGGGAGCGGGGACGTGTGCGGACCGGAGCCGGGCGGATACGTTTCCGCGCGCTGGGCGCCGATGCCGGGGCGGGGTGCGAAGACGTCGACGTCCTCACCGAAGGCGTCGACGTAGTCCTGCCGCGGACCGCCGGGCCCGCTCTGCCGCTGCCGCGGTATCGACACACCGGTCGCCCCGAAGGCGGCACCGGCAGGCCCGGAAGCGGTACCGGCGGGCCCTGAAGCGGTACCGCCGGGCCCGGAGGGAGCACCGGCCACCCCACCCAACCGGCCCCAGCCACCGCCCGCTTCACGCTGCTGCGGGTGACCGCCACGGACGCGTGGAACGCCGTGCGCCGGGGTCCCGTCCGGGAAGCGCGGGACGCCGTGCGCCGGGGTTCCGTCCGCGAACCGCGGTACCCCGCCCGCGGGAGTTCCGTCGGCCGGGCGCGGCACCGTCGGCCCCGCAGGACCGCGCTCGCGGTCGCCCGGGCTCTGTTTCCGGGCCGCGCGCCCGTTCGCTATGTCCGCCGCGTCGTCCTTGGGTGCCGGCCCGCGGCGGCTGTGGCGTCCCACTCGCCCCTCAGCTCCCCGCGCCCGGCGTGACCGGACCGCCGCCGACGGTCCCGGAAGCCGGTCCGTGGCCCAGCCTGTCGGCGGAAGCGAGGAGTTCACTGAACGCCCCGGCCACCGCCGCCGGGTACTCCATCATCGCCACATGCCCGGCGTCCGGCATGGAGAGCAGCCGGGAGTAGCGGAAGCTGCGCGCGGCCTTCTGGGCCATGCGGTAGCCGACGAGCTGGTCACGGCCGCCGTAGATCAGCAGGGTCGGGGCGAGGACGCGCTCGGCCTGGCGCCAGAGCCCGTGCTGGCCGCCCAGCGTGTACGCGTTGACGATCCCGCGCGCGGACCGCGCCATCGCGTCCCAGAAGTACGGCAGCCGCAGCCGCCGTTCCAGCTCTTCCACCGCGTGCTCGAACGCCTCGGGCGTCACCCGGCTGGGATCGCCGTAGCAGAGGGCCAGCACGCCCCGTACCCGCTGTTCGGCGGTCCACTTACCTGTCGTACGGGTGAGGAGCCCGGCGACGCCGGGGAGGCCGAGCAGGACCGTCGGCACGGCGGTGCGCTGCACGCGCAGCTCGGGCAGGGCCGGCGAGATGAGGGTGAGGGTGCGCACGAGGTCCGGGCGGACGGCGGCGACGCGGGTGGCGACCGCGCCGCCGAGGGAGTTGCCGAAGAGATGGACCGGCCCGCGGCCGACCGCGTCGAGATAGCGGATGACCGCGCGCGCGTGCCCGGTGACGGAGTAGTCGCCGTCGTCCGGCGGCGGCGAGTCGCCGAAGCCCGGCAGGTCGATCGCCTCGCCGTCCACGACGCCTTCGAGCTGTTCCATCAGCTCCGACCAGTTCTGCGAGGAGCCGCCCAGCCCGTGGATGTAGAGGGCGGGCGGCAGGCCCTCGCGCGCGGGCGGACGCGAACGGACCGAGAGGGTGACTCCGGGCAGTCCCACCGACCGCAGCCGCTCGCCCTCCGCGACTCTGACTGCCGCCGCCTCGGGGAGCACGCTGGTGGGCGGCACGGAGGGCAGCTCGGTCGAAGACATGGGCCAATGTTACGAGACGATCACACAGTGATTCATGTGTTCGCCGTCACAGATTCGCCCGGGCGAGCCGCGCGCGAGGCGCGTACCGCCCGGGGTGCTCAAGCCGCGTCGGCTCCGGGTGCGCAAGCCGCGTCGGCCACGGGCGAAGGGCCTGCTGAGATCCGGGGCGAACGGCCCTGGAGATGGCATAGCGTCCGCATCCGGTGTCTCCTACGCTCGTAAGCAGGGCACCCGTTTGTGGCCCCCTGCTCCGCCAGGGATCTTCCAAGGAAGGGAGCCCACCATGGCGCATGACCCCACCGACCCCGACGTACTCGACGATCTGGAGGCGGCGGACGCCCCGGAGATCGATGTCGAGGCTCCTGAGGGCGACGCAGCCGAGCAGCACACGGACGTCACGCCGTCCCACGACGACCCGCTCACCGGTGTGGACCCGGACCGCGCGAACGAGGCCGATCTGATCGAGCAGGCACGCGTGGTCTCCCTCGACGAGGACGACTACCGCTGACCCCGGCCGGCCTCCGGCTTGTCCACCTGGACTGTTCGCATGTCCAGGTATTTCCCGGTGCGGCTTTCGCTGTCGTCCGGTACGTGAAATTCTGCGCTCGCACCGCGCACAGCACGGTTACCGAAAAGTACGATGGCCGCGCGGAGCGATCCGCATGTGGACGACTCATGTGGACGACTTTGGGAGGCGGCGTGACAGCCATCGAGCAGACAGAGGCAGCACGCCCGCGGGGCACGCGCCTGCCGCGCCGTGCCCGACGGAACCAGCTCCTGGGCGCTGCCCAGGAAGTATTCGTCGCGCAGGGGTACCACGCGGCCGCGATGGACGACATCGCCGAACGCGCCGGCGTCAGCAAGCCGGTGCTCTACCAGCACTTCCCGGGCAAGCTCGACCTCTACCTGGCCCTGCTGGACCAGCACTGCGAGGCGCTGATCCAGGCGGTGCGCGGCGCGCTCGCGTCGACGACCGACAACAAGCAGCGGGTCCGGGCGACCATGGACGCGTACTTCGCGTACGTCGAGGACGACGGCGGGGCCTTCCGCCTGGTCTTCGAGTCCGACCTGACGAACGAGCCCGCGGTACGCGAGCGCGTCGACAAGGTCACCACCGAGTGCGCCGAGGCTATCTGCGAGGTCATCGCCGAGGACACCGGTCTGCCGCGTGCCGAGTCGATGCTGCTGGCCTCCGGCCTCGGCGGTCTCGCCCAGGTGGTGGCCCGTTCCTGGCTGCACAGCGACCACACCGTTCCGCGCGACCAGGCGGTCCAGCTGCTGACCTCGCTGGCCTGGCGGGGCATCGCGGGATTCCCGCTGCACGGCATCGACGCGCACCACTGACAACGCCGCTGACAGCACCGTCGGGAGGAATTCCCGTTCGCTGTTCGCTCCTGGCGTGGACGTGCGCAGCGTGTACGTCCCCTCACCGGGCTAATGTGTGCTGCGTACAGCGCGGAAGGTCGCGCACTTCACTGACCGTCGGAGGGACATAGCCGTGGAGGTCAAGATCGGCGTGCAGCACGCGCCCCGCGAGATCGTTCTGGAGAGCGGTCTGAACGCCGAGGAGGTCGAGCGCCTCGTCGCCGACGCGCTGGCCGGCAAGTCACAGGTGCTGTCCCTGGAGGACGAGCGCGGCCGCAAGGTCCTGGTCCCGACGGACCGCCTGGCGTACATCGAGCTCGGCGAGCCGACGGTGCGCAAGGTCGGCTTCAGCGCGGTCTGACCACAGCAGCAGCACGGAGGGGCCGGGTGGACGTGTGTCCGCCCGGCCCCTCCGCCGTGTCCGCCTTCCACACGTGGCCCACAAGTCGTCCACAGAGGAGGATTGCATTCCGCAGGTCACGGGTATGACGGGCTACGACCGTGAAGCACCAGCCGGCCGTGGGAGGGACCCCTCGTGATGCTCCTGGAAGTCCTTGGATCCGCCCTGCTCGGCCTGGCCCTGTCGTGGGCCGCGACCAGTCGGCTGTCCCACCGGCTCCCGGCCCGTCCCCTGGTGTTCTGCACGGGCGTCGCGGGAGCCCTCTTCGGGGACTTCGTCACCCACAGCGCGCTCGGCCCCGGCACGGTCCTGGTCACTCTTCTGGGCGCGGCGATCGTCTCGGCGGCGTCCCTGTCGTTGCTGCTCCGCCCGGCGGGCCGCCACCTGCGCCGACGATCGATCCCGGCGTAGCACCCCGCAAGGGGCGCTGGGGGTACCCCCGGCCGACGGCTGGGGGAGGAACCGCACGACCGGCCACCGACGCACCCGCGGTCGCGCGACTCCCCGCAACCGCCCCTCACAGGGCGTTACGCGGCCAACCCCAACGCGGCCATCCGCTTCGTGTGCGCCTCGGTGATCCGCGAGAACATCCGCCCCACCTCGGCGAGGTCGAACCCGTCGGCCACACCCCCGACCAGCATGGTCGACAGCGCATCCCGGTCGGCGACCACCCGCTGGGACTGCGACAGCGCCTCCCCCATCAACCGCCGCGCCCACAGAGCCAGTCGGCCTCCCACCCGCGGGTCGGCGTCGATGGCCGCGCGCACCTTCTCCACCGCGAACCCGGCGTGCCCGGTGTCGTCGAGGACGGCCAGTACCAGTTCGCGGGTGTCCGCGTCGAGGCGGGCCGCGACCTCCCGGTAGAAGTCACTGGCGATCGAGTCGCCGACGTAGGCCTTGACCAGGCCCTCCAGCCAGTCGGACGGCGCCGTCTGCCGGTGGAAGCCGTCTAGGGCCGCGACGAACGGCTCCATCGCCTGCGTGGCGTCCTCGCCGATCTCCGTCAGCCGGTCCCGCAACCGCTCGAAGTGGTGGAACTCCGCCGACGCCATCTTCGCCAGCTCGGCCTTGTCCACCAGCGAGGGCGCCAGCTTGGCGTCCTCCGCGAGCCGCTCGAACGCCGCGAGCTCGCCGTACGCGAGGGCGCCGAGCAGGTCCACGACCGCGGCGCGGTAGTGCGGGTCGGCGGCCGCCCGCGCCCAGTCCTGGGCGGCGACACCGGTCGGTTCGGCGGAGGCGGTCTCAGGCTTGTCAGAGCTCGTCATGAAGCGCACAATAGCCCGCCCGCCGCCGCGGAGAAGCCCTGGGGAAGTCCTGCGGAAGCTCCGGGCCGACCCCGGAAAGTCTCAGGGCGCCCCGGAGAAGTCCCGGGGAAGCCCCTGGTCAACCACTGTGACTACCACGACGTGACCAAATCGGCCATCGCATGTGCACGATTCCGGGGTATGGTGGTAATGCGCCTGCTGGTACGCCGTCGAATTCCGACGTACCTCGACAGGCCGCACGTATGAGGATGCCCGGTCGGTGGCCCGATCGGCTCCGACCCGACAGCCCTCCCGGCTCGTACGGCACTGTGCGTACGACGACCGGAGGGACACACCCTCAGCGGTACGAGCGCTAGAGCGTCGGCAGAGGTCCCGTGCACTACGGCGTGCCCCCCACGGCCCGCACGTAAGGCAGCCGACGTCCCCCGGCACGGTCCGTCAAAGACCCCCGCGCTCGCCTCGCGCCGCGCCACACAGAAGAGGCAGCACCCTGACTACGACGTTTCGTGAACTCGGAATCCTTCCCGAGACCGCCGAGGCCCTGGAAGCCGTCGGCATCATCAACCCCTTCCCCATCCAGGAGATGACACTCCCGGTCGCCCTGTCCGGCACCGACGTCATCGGCCAGGCCAAGACCGGCACCGGCAAGACCCTCGGCTTCGGTCTGCCGCTCCTGGAGCGCGTCACCGTCCCCGCCGACGTGGAGGCCGGCCGCGCCGCCCCCGAGGCCCTCACCGAGGCCCCCCAGGCGCTCGTCGTCGTCCCCACGCGCGAGCTCTGCACCCAGGTCACCAACGACCTGCTGACGGCCGGCAAGGTCCGTAACGTACGCGTTCTCGCCATCTACGGCGGCCGCGCCTACGAGCCGCAGGTCGAGGCCCTGAAGAAGGGCGTCGACGTGGTCGTCGGCACCCCGGGCCGCCTGCTCGACCTCGCGGGCCAGAAGAAGCTCAACCTCAAGCACATCAAGTCGCTCGTCCTCGACGAGGCCGACGAGATGCTCGACCTGGGCTTCCTGCCCGACGTCGAGAAGATCATCGCCATGCTTCCGGCCAAGCGCCAGACCATGCTGTTCTCGGCGACCATGCCGGGCGCGGTCATCGGCCTCGCACGCCGGTACATGAGCCAGCCCACCCACATCCGCGCCACCGCGCCGGACGACGAGGGCGCGACCGTCGCGAACATCGCGCAGTTCGTCTACCGCGCGCACTCCATGGACAAGCCCGAGATGATCGCGCGCATACTGCAGGCCGAGGGCCGCGGGCTCGCGATGATCTTCTGCCGCACCAAGCGCACCGCCGCCGACATCGCCGACCAGCTCCAGCACCGCGGTTTCGCCTCCGGCGCCGTCCACGGCGACCTGGGCCAGGGCGCCCGCGAGCAGGCGCTGCGCGCGTTCCGCAACGGCAAGGTGGATGTCCTCGTCTGCACCGACGTCGCCGCGCGCGGCATCGACGTCGAGGGCGTGACGCACGTCATCAACTACCAGTCCCCCGAGGACGAGAAGACGTACCTGCACCGGGTCGGCCGTACCGGCCGCGCCGGCGCGTCGGGTACGGCGATCACCTTCGTCGACTGGGACGACATCCCGCGCTGGCAGCTCATCAACAAGGCGCTGGACCTGAAGTTCCCCGAGCCGGTGGAGACGTACTCGACCTCCCCGCACTTCTTCGAGGACCTCAAGATCCCCGCGGGCACCAAGGGTGTCCTGCCGCGCTCGGAGCGCACCCGCGCCGGGCTGGCGGCGGAGGAAGTGGAGGACCTGGGCGAGACCGGTGGTCGCGGTGGCCGCGGTCGCGGTGGCCGGGGCGGTCGCCCCGAGCCCCGTGCCGAGGCCCGTACCGAGGAGCGCGAGCGTCCGGCCCGCACCCCGCGCCGCCGCCGTCGCACCCGGGGCGGTACGGCCCTGGAGCAGGCATCCGGTACGGCGTCCACGGCGCCGGCCGCCGAGTCCGCGTCGCCCGTCTCCGCCGACGACGCCGTCGCGGCGTCGGAGCCGACGGGCACCCGGACCCCGCGCCGCCGTCGCCGTACGCGCAACGGGGCGTCGCAGGAGCCGGTGGCGGCCGCCGCCCAGGCGACCGTGCCGCCGGAGGCCGTGACGCCGGAGGCCGTCGTCGAGACGGTCGAGGCCGTCGTGGAACCGGCCGCGGCCGAGAAGCCGCGCCGTCGCCGCACCCGCAGGTCCGCGGAGGCCGCGCCGGTGGCGGAGGCGACGACGCCGGTGGTGACCGAGGCTCCGGAGTCCGAAGAGGCACCGGCGACCCCCGCACGCCGCCGCACCCGCAAGACGGTCGAGGCTCCCGAGACGGCCGCCCCCGCGGCAGCCGTCGAGGCGGTCGAGACCGTGGCGGAGCCGAAGCCGCGCCGCACGCGGAAGACGGCCGCTGCCGCCGCCGAGGCCGCGGTGGACACCGCCGAAGCCACCGAGGCCAAGCCCCGCCGCCGTGTCCGTAAGGCCGCCGAGCCCGTGGCCGAGGTCGCGGAGGCTCCGGCGGAGGCCGTCGAGGCCCCGGTGGCCCCGGCCCGCCGCCGCACCCGCAAGGCAGCCGAGCCTGTCGAGCCCGCGGTGACCGAACCGCAGCCGGCGAGCGCCGAGGCGGAAGCCGAGGCCGCGCCCAAGCCGCGCCGCACCCGCAAGACGGCCGCAGCCGCCGAGGCCGCGGTGGACACCGCCGAGGGCACGGAGGCCAAGCCGCGCCGCACCCGCAAGGCGACGGCGACCGACGCCGAGCCGGAGACGGCCGAGGCGGTCACCGAGGCGAAGCCCCGTCGGACCCGGAAGACGGCGGCCGCCGCCCCGGAGACCGCCGAGGCCGAAGCCGCGCCCAAGCCGCGCCGCACGCGGAAGACGGCCGAGGCCGCCGTCGACACCGCCGAGGCCACCGAGGCCAAGCCCCGCCGCACCCGGAAGACGGCAGCCGCCGCCACCGCGGAGATCCCGGCGCAGGCCACCGAGGAGCCGGAGGCGAAGCCGAGGCGACGCACCACCCGCAAGGCGACGGAGTCCGCCGAGACCGCCGGATCCGTCGAGGCGGCCGACGCAGAGGCGAAGCCGAAGGCCCGCCGGACCCGGAAGGCAACCGCCGCGGCCCCCGAGGCCTGACGACGGCCGGAACCGAACCGAGCCCCGTGACGGCCCGGCCCACCTCGTGTGGGCCGGGCCGTCGGCGTTCCGCCACACGGTGCCGACCCACCGCTACCGGTCACGGCTCGCGACCGCGCCGACGGCTACCAGCGCCAGCAGGACGAAGCCGAGGGTCCTGACCTCGGCCGCGCTCCAGCCGTTGCCGATCGCCGCGAGCAGGACGGCGAGTACGAGGTGGGGCCACCCGGGCCCCGAGGGCTTGACCGGCTCCGTGCCGGGGGACTGAACAGACATCGTGGTCTCCTAACCCGGCCCGGAGGAGTCCGCGGCCGCCGACAACGACCTTGTCGCGACCTGCAGTTGGCCGCCCCGATCCGGGAGTAGTTTCGGATGGTCCACCCGTTGTCCAGGACAGCGGCCGGGCGAGCGCGAGTGCGAGTGCGAGGGGGGATCGTGGTCTCGGACTGGAAGGGCGGACGCCCCAGGGGGCCTGTCCGAGCGGCGTCCGAAGAGGCCCGCGAACTGGCCGTGTTCCTGCGGGAGCGAGTCGACCTGAGCGGCAAGACATACCGTCAGCTCGCGCAGGAGATCTACGTGTCCCGCACGCAGATCTCGGAGTTCCTGAGCGGCAAGGTCCCGCACGAGGGCTTCGTCGTCGCCCTGCTCGGCGCCACCGCGCAGGACCCGGCGTCCCGGGTTCGCGACGAGCGGCGTGCGCTGAAGTTGCTGGCCGAGGCGCGGCGTTCGCTGCGGGACACCCGGGCCGCGCCGGACCCGGCCGCCGCACCCCAGCCACCCTCGCCCTGGGCGCCGGGCTCGGACCTCGCCCGCCTGCTGCAGCGCCGGATGGAGCTGGAGCTGGAAGTCGCGGCGCTCAAGGGCGAACGGAAGCGGCTCAAGCGCGAGGAGCGGCACACCCGGGAGCTGAACCAGGTCCGCGAGTTACTCGCCCGCGCCGAGGCAGCCCGCGACCAGGCGGCGGCCGAGACCAGACAGGCGATGGAGAGGCAGCAGGCGGCCGAGCGGTCGGTGGCCCAGGAGCGCGACCGCACTCAGCAGTTGACGCAGCGGCTGACTCTCCTGGGGTTGTCCGGGGTTGTCCCGGACAACCCCGTCGTCCCGCCGGACAACCGGGACAACGTCGCTCAGGACGGCGACGGCGGTCGGCACCGGGTCGCCGAGGCCGACCCGCACACTGGCCCCGCCCAGCCCGGACACGAACGGTCCGGACACGCCCACCGTGCGCCTTCGCCCGAAAGAGCGACGGCACGCCTCTTCACCGACGCGGCCGGCCCGTCCCCCGTGGAGGCGCACGAACTCCCAGAGATGTGGGCGGAGGCCTCGGCCGCCGCCGACGCCTTCCGGATCACCGAGGCCGTGCGGTTGTACGCGGAGCTCGTCGTCGCCCAGTCGCAGCACGCCGGCGCCGACCACCCGGACACCCTGACCGCGCGGCACAACCTGGCGGCCTGGCGGGGCGAGGCAGGCGATCCGGCCGGTGCGGTCGCCGCCCTCGCCGAGCTGCTCACCCACCGCGAGCGCGTTCTGGGGGCCGACCACGCCGACACCCTGGCCACCCGCCACAACCTCGCCCACTGGCAAGGCGCGTTGGGCAACCCCCACGCGGCGGCGGCCGGCTTCGCCGCGTTGCTGCCGGACGCCATACGGGTGCTGGGGGCGGACCATCCCGACACCCTGGCGGTACGGCATGCCCTCGCCGTGTGGCGGGGTGAGGCGGGGGACGCCACGGGGGCCGCCGACGCACTGGACGACCTGCTGACCCATCGTCGGCGCGTGCTCGGCAGCGAGCATCCGGACACCCTCGCCACCCGCAGCGACCTGGCCCAGTGGCGGGGCGTCTCGGGGGATGTCACAGGCGCGATGGCGGACTTCGACGCCCTGCTGTCGGACGCGGTGCGGCTCCTCGGCCGGGACCACATGTACACGCTGATCATCCGCTGCAACCTCGCGGCCTGGCGGGGTGTCGCGGGCGACACGTCCGCGGCGGCGGCCCATCTGTCGGAGCTGTTCCCGGACACCCTGCGCGTGCTCGGCCGCCGCCATCCGCACACCGAGGTCATCCGGAACCAGCTCGCCTTCTGGAAGGGCAGGTCCCAGGAATGAGCGGAGCGGTCGAACCGGGCCGGGCGCACCCGATCGTCTCGGGCCGCTACCGGCTGCTGGAGCGGATCGGCCAGGGCGGCATGGGGCAGGTCTGGCGGGCGCGGGACGAGATGCTGGACCGGCTGGTGGCGGTGAAGGAGATCATCCCCGACCCGTCGGCCGACACCACCGGGCAGCGCGTCCGGTACGAGCGGACGCGCCGGGAAGCCCGCGCGGCCGCCCGTATCAACCACCCGAACGTCGTGCGCATCTACGACGTCGTCGAGGAGGACCGGCGGCTGTGGATCGTCATGGAGCTGGTCCGGGGCCCCTCCCTGGCCCAGGTCGCCGGAAAGGGCCCGCTGGGGCTGCGGGAGACCGTACGGATCGGGCTGGGCCTGGCCACGGCGTTGCGTGACGTACACGCCGCCGGCGTTCTGCACCGGGACGTCAAACCCGCCAACGTGCATCTGGAGCCCAGTGGCCGCGTGGTGCTGATGGACTTCGGCATCGCCGCCCTCCGCGCCCCGGGAGAAACCACCCTGACCACGACCGGCGTGCTGGTCGGTACTCCGGGCTACATGGCTCCGGAGCGCCTGACGGGCGGCGTCGACGGGCCACCGGGTGACCTCTGGTCGCTGGGTGCGACGCTGTACGCCGCGGTGACGGGCCGTGCGCCTTTCGCTGCTTCCAGCGCGTGGGCCTCGATGCGGGCCGTGCTGGACTCGGAGCCGCGGTTCGACGACGTACCCGAGCCGCTCAGGCCCCTGTTGACCGCGCTGCTGCGCAAGGATCCGGCCGCGCGGTCCTCCGCGGACGAGGTGATCGAGGAGCTGACCCGTCTCGGCGGGCACCGGCCGCTGGACGAGAGCTCTCCGGAACCGGACCTGGCCTACACCCGGCAGGAGCCCGCAATCGCGGAAAGTCCGTCGCGGGACGGCGAACACGGCGCCTCCGGGCCGGCCGACGGCCACACGGAGGCCGACGCCGAGCAGCCTGTCGCACCTCGTGAGGTGACGCGCACGATGTCCTCGGCACCGGTCGACGCCGCGCCGCCCGCATCCCCGCCTCCCACCACGCCGGAGGCGCTCCCCGCTCCCCCACCCGACCCCGCGACCCCCCGCAACTACATACCCCGCCGTCCCATGACCGCCTTCGCCCGCCGCCCCCACCGAGCCCCGGCCCCGCCGCCGGATAACCTCTCCCCATGAGCAGGCCTCGCACCTTCGTCCCGCCCTCCGGTGCCCGTGCGTACGCGCTCGCCACCGACCGGGGTGAGTTCGCCGTCGTCGACGCGCCCGTGGCCACCGGGGTCGAGCCCAGGGGGATCGCGCTGTTGCTGCCCGGGTTCACCGGGAGCAAGGAGGACTTCAACCGGCTGCACGTACCGCTGGGCCGGCGCGGGTACCGGACGGTCGCCGTGGACGGGCGTGGGCAGTTCGAGTCGGACGGGCCGGCGGACGACGAATCGGTCTACGCCCAGGAGGAGTTGGCGCGGGACGTGCTCGCGCAGGCGGCGGTGGTCGGCGCGGGCCGGCCGGTGCATCTGCTGGGGCACTCCCTCGGCGGTCAGATCGCCCGCGCGGCCGTGCTCCTCGACCGCACGCCGTTCCGCTCGCTGACCCTGATGTCCTCGGGCCCGGCGCAGATCTCCTCCTCCCAGCAGCAGCGCGTGAAGCTGCTGCGGGACGCGCTCGCCGTGATGTCGATGGCCGAGGTGTGGGACGCCATGCAGGCCATGGAGGCACCGGAGGAGCTGGAGGAACCGGACGCGCCGGAGGAAGGTCTGGAGGACGGCGAGGATCTGCGGCGCCGCTGGCTGGGCAACAAGCCGGCCCAACTCCTCGCCACCGGACGCCAGTTGTGCATCGAGCCGGACCGCGTCGCGGAACTCGCCGCCGTACCGCTGCCGTTCCACGTCCTGTCGGGCGCGCGGGACGACACCTGGCCGGTACCGCTGCTGGACGAGATGGCGCTGCGGCTGCGGGCCCACCGGACGGTCGTCGAGGGGGCGGAGCACTCGCCCAACACCGACCGGCCCGCCGCCACCGCCGAGGCGATAGCAGGCTCCTGGGACAGCACCGCCGACGCCTCGGACCGGAACCGGGGCTAGTACTGCGTCTGGAGGTGCCCCCAGAAGCCGTCCCGCAGGGCGCGGCGCAGGTCGGCCTGGCCGCGCAGGGAGTACTGGAGCATCCCCTCGGCCTCGACGAGGAGGTCCTGGTCGACGGAGCCCGGCAGGTAGGGGTGGCCGGGCAGCAGTTCGACGAGCGCCTCGCGGCCCCGCGCGGACAGCCACTTCGCGGCGATCTGCGCACCGACGAACCGGACGTCCTCGCGGGCGGGTCTGGTGGTGCCGGCCTCGTAGGCGGGGGCGGCACGTCTGGAGACGTACGGCTTGAAGAACTCGAGGTCGAGGGTGCGCTGGCTGTCGACCTCCCAGAGCAGCGGCTCGGCCTGGTTGCGGCCCTCGGGGGCCTCGATGCCCCACAGGTGGACGCGGGCGCCGTAGCCCTGGGCGGCCTCGACCGCCGAGACCAGGTCCTCGTCGCCGCCGAGCAGGGCCGCGTCGCTGATGGCGCGGTGCCGGGCCAGTGACTCCAGGTCCGTGCGGATCAGGGAGTCGACGCCCTTCTGCTGGTTGTTGGCGTTGAGGTTGCCGAGGCGGACCTTGACGTCGGGGAGCTCGGCGATGGCCTGCTGCTCGGCGGTGTGGATGCGGCGGCGGGCGCCGTCGTACCAGTAGACGCGCAGCAGGCGGCTGTCGGCGAAGATCTGGCGCGCCTTGTCGATGAGCGCTTCGATCAGCCCTTCGGCGTCGAGGTCGAAGGCGCGGCGGTCCTCCGTCCCGGCGACGAGCCGGCCCGTGGCCGCGTAGAGGTAGCCCGCGTCCACGAAGATGGCGTGCGTCGAGGGCGTCTTGGCCACTTCGGCGAGCATGCGGGTGAGCAGCTCGTTCGTGCGGTCGATACGGGCCCGGAGGGCGTCGAGGTCGTCGTTCATCGCCTCCATTGTCCCGGCGGTCACGCTGCGAACACAACCGGTCCCGGTCAGTCTCCCGCACACTCTTACCGGTCAGTAATTAGACGTTCGAAAAATTTCTTTAGCGTAGGGAATGTTTGTAACACGCAAGCCGTTGACTCCTACGGAACAGGACGACGAAGGGAGAGGCCATGCGCTTCGAAATCATGCGACTCGACGAGGTCGACGGCACCACCGTGGACAGCACTGTCGTGGACGCCGCCTCCGTCAGCAGGATCGTGCAGCAGGCCGCCGCCGTGGGGCAGCGCCTGTGGATCCGACCGGCCGAGACCCAGGCCTCGTAACGAGGTTTCGCAACAAGACGACGCGACAACGACAGACGAGAACAGCCACACCGACGACACGCGGAGCACCGCACAGTCTTCAGAGCCCCCGTACGGCACCGACGCCGTGCGGGGGCTCTGCGTTTGCGGGCCCCCTACGCCCCCCTGCGCCGCCCCTACGCCGCGCTACGCGCCCTTGATCACCTGGGTGACGCCGTTGATGATCTGCTGCACGGCGATCGCGGAGAGCATCATGCCCGCGAGCCGCGTCACCAGGACCACGCCGCCGTCCTTGATGACCCGGATGATCAGCAGCGAGTAGCGCATCACCAGCCACAGCACGACATGGATGGCGAGGATCGCGGTCCACACGGACACCTGCATGGCCACGCTGTCGGCCTTCTGCACGGCGAGGATGACCGACACGATCGCACCGGGGCCGGCCAGCAGCGGCATGCCCAGCGGCACCAGCGCCACGTTGACGTCCTTGGTCTGCTTCGGCTCGTCGTTCTTGCCGGTGAGCAGGTCCAGGGCGATGAGCAGGAGCAGCAGCCCGCCCGCGATCATCAGCGCGGGCACGGAGACGTGCAGGTAGTCCAGGATCTGGTGCCCCAGCAGCCCGAAGACCGTGATCACACCGCCCGCCACGCACACGGCCTGGAAGGCCATCCGCCGCTGCACCTTGCCGGGCCGGCCGGCGGTGAGGGCGAGGAAGATCGGGGTGATCCCCGGGGGATCCATGATGACGAAGAGGGTCAGGAAGAGGGAGCCGAAGACGGCGAGATCGAACATGGGGCTGCTACAGGCCTTGCGGGAGGAGGGACTCGGACGGGCGAGGGCCGGGCCTCAGGCTCCGCCGGTCCCCGGGACCGGAAACGCACCGGTCGCCCGGCGGGTGATCTCGCCGTACACCTCGGGGTCGGTGGTGTACTCGCCCAGCGTCACCGTCTTGCGGCTGCCGTGGTAGTCGGACGACCCCGTGACCAGCAGCCCCAGGTCCGCGGCGAGCCCCCGCAGCCGTGCGCGGGTGTCGTCGTCGTGGTCCATGTGGTCGACCTCGATGCCGTCGAGACCGGCCGCGGCCAGCTCGGCGATCGCCGACTCGGGGACCGTACGCCCGCGCTTCGCGGCCCCGGGATGCGCGAAGACGCACACCCCGCCGGCGCCCTTGACCAGCCGGATCGCCTCGAACGGGTCGGTCTCGTGCTTCTCCACGAAGGCCCGGCCACCGTCGGCCAGCCACTCCTCGGTGAAGGCGTCGCTCACGGTCGGTACGACACCGAGCTCGACGAGCGCGGAGGCGACGTGCGGCCGTCCGACCGAACCGTCCCCGGCGATCCGCAGCACCTGCTCCCAGGTGACCGGCACCCCCAGCGCGTTCAGCTTCGCGACCATGCCCTGGGCGCGCGGCACCCGGTCGTCCCGGACCAGCTCGCGCTCGGCGAGCAGGGCGGGCTCCTCGGGGTCGAAGAGGTAGGCCAGCATGTGCATGGAGACGCCGTCGACACGGCAGGACAGCTCGGCCCCGGTGACCAGGGTGAGCCCCTCGGGCAGCGCGGCAACGGCCTCGGCGTACCCGCGGGTGGTGTCGTGGTCGGTCAGCGCGACGACGTCAAGACCGGCAGCGGCGGCGTTGCGCACCAGCTCGGCCGGGGTGTCCGTACCGTCGGAGGCGGTGGAGTGGCAGTGCAGATCGATGCGCACGACACAGACTCCAGCGGGACGGTACGGAAGGGACGCGTCAAGGATAACGGTCGGCCGAGGGTGCCCTGTCACACCCGACAACGGGGGGTGCCCCGTACAGCCGACGCACAGCACGACGCGCCCCGAAGGGGCCCGGGGCTGTATTCGACATGCGGCTCCGCCGCGCGGGCGCGACCAGCCCCACCGGCCCGCGGACGACCGATCGCACCGGCCCTACGGCTCACGGCTCACGGCTCACGGCTCACGGCTCACGGCTCACGGCTCACGGCTCCAGCAAACGCGGCGACAACGCCCCGCAGGGCACCAGGTCCAGCTCGGCCCCCGCGTCCCGCAGATCGGTCAGCACCAACTCGTCGTACATCAGCAGACCCGTCTGCTCGGGCCACACCACGGCCCACAGCCACAGCCCGCGGGCCTCGCCCGCGAAGACGGCCCGGTCGTCCGGCGCGCCGGAGACGTGCCACAGCGGCGTCGGCCGCCCCGCCGCCAGCACCTTCGCCTGCGGCGGCTTCTCCACGGTCATGTACCGCCCCGGATCCGGCCCGTCGATCCCCGCGTACCGGGCCCCGAGACCGACCCCCAGCTCCTCGGCGACCAGGATCATCTCCCCTATGCCGCCGAGCGGCGCGGGACCTGAGCAGGCGACGGCGGTCGCGCGGCCCCCGCTGCGGTCGTCGCCGGCACACGCCACGCCCGTGAACAGCCAGCCGACCGGCAGCGGCCAGGGCATCCACACCGGAACCTGGGTGCGGTGCATCACCACACCGAGGGCCTCGACGCTGGGCGGGATCACGGGCTGTACCGGATGCACGGTCCCGTGGACATCGCACTGCCAGGTGTCGGCGAAGAGTCCGGGAGCCCTGACCCGGCCACCACACTTCGGGCAACTGGGTTCGCCCCTCATAGAGCCCCACGGTCCTACCCCGGATCCCCCACGTCAAGGACGATCACCCGTCCAGCGCACGCGGCCGCGTGGACGAACGGCTCCCGCCGTGCGGCACGCCTCCGGCGACAGCGTCACCCTCTTTGCCAACTGACCGCCGGTGCATGCCGCTTGGTGAGCTTGCTCACCACCCGCGTCAGTCCAGCGGGACGGATTTCCGGTGCGGATCCCGGAGGTCGGCCCCGTTCGCGAGCCACCGCTCCTGGAGGGCACCGGCACCGTGCACGCGCTTCCAGGCGGCCTCGTTCGGCGTCATCGGCAGCAGCGGCAGGAACCGTACGGGGTCGAGGGGCTCGTCCAGCTCCAGATCCTCGACGAGGCCGCCCGGCTCGCCGACCAGGACGGAGGTGAAGGGCGCGCCCGGCCACAGCGGGTCACCGACGTCCAAGGACGCGCCCGGCGTCACGACCAGGCCCTCCACCTGCGGGGACGCGGCGAGTACGGCGAGTGCGCGGACCACCTTGTCGGTCTCGGCGAGCCCGGACCGGACCGACAGGACCAGCTCGGCGCGCGGTCCCTTGACGGGGTCCGCGACCATCGCGGTGGGGTCGGTCATGGGGTGCGCGGACATGCCGAGCGTGGCGTAGCGGACCACGTTCTCGCCCTGGAGATCCTCGTGGAAACGGAGCACCTCGATGCGGTCCGTACCGAGGAAGGTGACCGCCGCGCGCGCGTCCGGTTCGCCCAGTGCGGTGGTCAACCGGGCCTCGACCAGAGGAAGAACTTCAGCCATGCCGTGAGCATAGAACTCGTCAGTACCGGGCAAAGCAGCGCCTTGACACTGAGGGCTGCTGCTACTCTGACCGCGGTGGTTCGGGGCAGCACGCAGCGCGTCGCGGTCAGACCCCGACGCCCACAGGACTCCCTTACGAGGGACCGGCTGGAGGAGGTGGGGCTGTCATGGATCGAAGTCACCCGTGCAGTACCACTCGCTCTTCCGGCCTCTGATTTCTTCTCTGGCTGGCTGCCCGCCTTCTCGTGCGCGTTGTCGTTCGGAAGAGCACTTCGTTTCGCTTGCCCGATCCCTCTGACCGGTCCGTTCCGGACCTGTCCGGATCCGTTCGTCTGATCTGAATCAGTAGCGAAGTCGCCACCGCAACGGTGCGGTGCTCCCCGCTTTGTGGACGTGCCAAACATCCGAAGCCAGGACGTCCTCATTCCGGGTAGTTCCACCCGTTCCTCGGCGGACTTCCGCTGCCTGTCGCGAAGGAGCCTGCCCATGTCGATGATCCGCGACCTCCGTGCCGTGGTCCGCCCCTCCCGCCCCTCGCTCCGCAAGAGCCTGCGGCCGGACAACGGCGCGTACGACACCACCCGCGACCCCGGCACGCCGTCGGCCGTCGTGGACTGCGCCGTCTACCGTGACGGCGCCCGCGTCGAGACCGGCAAGCCGCTGACCCCGCACGAGGCGATGCGGCTGGTGCGCCGCGACGGCGGGTTCGTGTGGATCGGCCTGCACGAGCCGACCGAGGCCGAATTCGCCGGTATCGCGAGCGAGTTCGGGCTCCACCCGCTGGCGGTGGAGGACGCCGTCCAGGCCCACCAGCGCCCGAAGCTGGAGCGGTACGACGACTCCCTCTTCACCGTCTTCAAGACCATCCACTACGTCGAGCACGACCAGCTCACCGCCAACAGCGAGGTCGTGGAGACCGGCGAGGTCATGTGCTTCACCGGCCGGGACTTCTTCATCACCGTCCGGCACGGCGGGCAGGGCTCGCTGCGGGCGCTGCGGCACCGGCTCCAGGACGACCCCGAGCTGCTCGCCAAGGGCCCCTCGGCCGTGCTGCACGCCATCGCCGACCACGTCGTCGACGGCTATGTCGCGGTCGCCGACGCCGTCCAGGACGACATCGACGAGGTGGAGACCGAGGTCTTCACGCCGGGCCGCAAGGGCGGGGTCTCCCGAGGCGTCGACTCGGCGCGGATCTACCAACTCAAGCGCGAGGTACTGGAGTTCAAGCGCGCCGTCTCTCCTCTCCTCCGCCCCATGCAGCTGCTGAGCGAGCGGCCGATGCGGCTGGTCGACCCCGACATCCAGAAGTACTTCCGGGACGTCGCCGACCACCTCGCCCGCGTCCAGGAGCAGGTCGTCGGCTTCGACGAACTCCTCAACTCGATCCTCCAGGCCAACCTCGCGCAGGCGTCCGTGGCGCAGAACGAGGACATGCGGAAGATCACGGCATGGGCCGCGATCATCGCCGTACCGACGATGGTGTGCGGTGTGTACGGCATGAACTTCAAGTACATGCCGGAGCTGCACTGGAAGTACGGCTACCCGGTGATCATGGGCATCACGGTCTGCATCTGCCTCGGCATCCACCGCACGCTGAAGCGCAACGGCTGGCTCTAGGCTGGTCGCCATGACAAGCGAGCTGCTCGACCAGGCCCTCGTCGAGGAGGCCACGAAGAAGTCCGGCCTCATCTGGGTGCGGGGCGCCGGGGCGGCGACGGCGCGTGCGGTGTGGCACGCGTGGGCCGACGGGGGTGTGTGCCTGGTCGGCGACGGCGCCGAGCAGCCGCTGGGTGAGCTGGCCGACGGCGGGTCGGCGGAGGTGACCGTCCGCAGCAAGGACAAGGGGGGCCGGCTGGTCACCTGGACGGCGACGGTCACGGAACTGCCCGCCGGCACCCCGGAGTGGGACGCGGCGGTGGCGGAACTGAAGGGCAAACGCCTCAACGCCCCCGACGGCGAGGCGATGACCGACCGCTGGGCGAGGGAGTGCAGGGTGCTGCGCCTGACACCGACGGGGACGACAGCGCCCCTGCCGGAGGGGAACCTGGCAGCGCCCCCGCTCTCCTCCCCGGCAACGACCCGGCGCCCGGTCCCGGCCGCCCTGCCACGGTTGCTTGCGAGGCGCCGGAAGGCCAGGTAGCGGACGCCTGAGCCGAGTTCGGCACCGCCGGACAGGACCGCCGTCGCGGATCGCCGGTGCGGCGGGATCCGGGGGACCACCCGCCGTTGCGTCGAACGGCCGTACCCCCGCCGCCCCTACGACGTCGGCAGCTGCTTCCCGTAGTCGACCGTCTCACCCTTCTCCGGCTCGACCACGCTGAAGTCCTTACCCCAGTCGGAGAAGGTGAGGGTGCCGGCGCCGCCACCGCGTTCCAGACGGAGGGGGTACGGCTTGCCCTCCAGGGAGACGTCGAGGGTGCCGCCGGAGCCGCCGTCGCCGGTGATGCGGATCGTGGGGGTACCCGACTGCTCGTGGTGACCGGCCGTCGAGAGCGAGCCGTGCAGGGTCAGCAGGCCCGAGAGGAGAACGTCCTTGTCCGTGAAGCCGCTGAACTTCTTGTACGCGGGATCCGTCCGCGGCACCTTGACGTATTTGCCGTCGAGCTTGCTCGCCGCGGTCGTGTCGCTGCCGTCGGCGTGGTTCCAGAACCCCGAGTCGGCCTGCAGATACAGCGTGTCGCCGACCCTCAGGAGCTGGAACGTCGAGCCCTTCGACGTGACCGACCCGGTCCCGCCCTCCTTGTTCAGGCGCATGTCCAGCTCGTACGTACGCCCGCTCGTGACCACCGTCCCCGCCATCCGCACCGTCGCCACCGACGTGGCCGCCGTCCGCGTCTTCGACTGGATGACGTCCGGCGCCAGCTTGCCCACCCCGTTCGTCCCCGCGTCCGGATCCCCGCCGCATCCGGTGAGGACGGCCAGTGCGCACACTGCGGTGACCAGTGCGGCGTGGCGAGTACGGCCCGGAGCGATTGCGGTCACAGACGGGGCCACCTTTCAGAGGGGTCCGGCAGGGCGTACCGCAGCGTACCGGTGCCCCACCCGCCCGGCGGAGCCGGTCCGTCCGGACCGCTCACCAGGGCGTATCCGATCGGTACGGGCTAGCCTGAAGCCCACCGAGCGGGCAGAAGGGACCGAAAACCACGCAAGCAGTACTTCGGTAGGTAAAGGAAGCAACCCCATGGCAGCCGGCGCTCCCCGCATCTTCGTCTCGCACCTCGCCGGTGTCCCCGCCTTCGATCCCACCGGCGACCAGGTGGGCCGGGTCCGGGACCTCGTCGTCATGCTGCGCGTCGGCCGCCGCCCGCCCCGGCTGCTCGGCCTGGTCGTCGAACTGTCCACCCGGCGCCGCGTCTTCCTGCCCATGACCCGCGTGACCGGCGTCGAGTCCGGCCAGGTCATCACCACCGGTGTGGTCAACGTCCGCCGCTTCGAGCAGCGCCCCACCGAACGCCTGGTCTTCGGCGAACTCCTCGACCGCCGCGTCCAGCTGGCCGAGACCGGCGAGGAGGTCACCGTCCTCGACCTGGCCGTGCAGCAGCTGCCGGCCCGCCGGGACTGGGAGATCGACCGGGTCTTCGTCCGCAAGGGCCGCACCGGCACCTTCCGGCGGACCAGGGGAGAGACGCTCACCGTCGAGTGGTCGCAGGTCACCGGGTTCTCCCTGGAGGAGCACGGCCAGGGCGCCGAGAGCCTGCTCGCCACCTTCGAGCAGCTGCGCCCCGCCGACCTCGCCAACGTGCTGCACCACCTCTCCGCCAAGCGCCGCGCGGAGGTGGCCGCGGCCCTCGACGACGACCGCCTGGCCGACGTCCTCGAAGAGCTCCCGGAGGACGACCAGATCGAGATCCTCGGCAAGCTGAAGGAGGAGCGGGCGGCGGACGTCCTGGAGGCCATGGACCCGGACGACGCGGCCGACCTGCTCGCCGAACTCCCCGAACAGGACAAGGAACGGCTGCTCAGCCTGATGCAGCCGGCGGACGCGGCCGAGATGCGGCGCCTGATGTCGTACGAGGAACACACGGCGGGCGGTCTGATGACGACCGAGCCGATCGTCCTGCGCCCCGACGCGACCGTCGCCGACGCCCTCGCCCGGGTCCGCAACGCCGACCTCTCCCCGGCTCTCGCCGCCCAGGTCTACGTCTGCCGGCCGCCCGACGAGACCCCGACCGGCAAGTACCTGGGCACCGTGCACTTCCAGCGGCTGCTGCGCGATCCCCCGTACACCCTGGTCAGTTCGCTCGTCGCCGACGACGACCTGCAACCCCTCGACCCCGACGCCACGCTCCCGGTCATCGCCGGGTTCTTCGCCACGTACGACATGGTCGCGGCGCCCGTGGTGGACGAGGCGGGGTCGCTGGTGGGCGTGGTGAC
The DNA here is from genome assembly GCF_040296885.1 of Streptomyces sp. NPDC001980. Lineage (NCBI taxonomy): Bacteria > Bacillati > Actinomycetota > Actinomycetes > Kitasatosporales > Streptomycetaceae > Streptomyces > Streptomyces sp. NPDC001980. The sequence goes on from NZ_JBEOYD010000013.1 coordinate 97,625, forward strand.
CGTGGACGACGTGCTCGACCACATGCTGCCGGAGGACTGGCGGGAGACCGAGTTCCACCTGGACGAGGAGGAGCAGAAGGAGCAGGCGGCGGAGAAGGGGGCGGGGATCCATGGCGCCTGAGCGCGAGAGCACCCGGGAGCGGACGCCGTCCGGCGCCACCGCCGCCGGCCGGTCGCGCGGTCACCGCCTGGACCAGCCGCGCGCGCCACGGCGCAGGCTGCTGCCCGAGTGGGACCCGGAGGCCTTCGGGCGGCTCTCCGAGCGCATCGCCCGCTTCCTGGGCACCGGGCGGTTCATCGTCTGGATGACGTTCGTGATCATCCTCTGGGTGCTGTGGAACATCGCGGCACCCGGCCGGTTCCGCTTCGACGAGTACCCGTTCATCTTCCTGACCCTGGCGCTGTCCCTGCAGGCCTCCTACGCGGCCCCGCTGATCCTGCTCGCGCAGAACAGGCAGGACGACCGCGACCGGGTCAACCTCGAACAGGACCGCAAGCAGAACGAGCGGTCCATCGCCGACACCGAGTACCTCACCCGGGAGATCGCCGCCCTGCGCATGGGACTGGGCGAGGTGGCGACCCGGGACTGGATCCGCTCCGAGCTCCAGGATCTGCTGAAGGACATGGACGAGCGGCGGGACGGGCATCACGAACATGCCGTATTCCCGGCAGAACGGTCGGCCAGGCGTGACGTAGACGACCGCTGAGGGGCGTTATAGGGGCCCTGCGCCGCGCCGTACCATCGGGGGTATGGCTAGCGAAGACGCGGTGCGCGAGGCACTGGCGACGGTGAACGACCCCGAGATCAACCGACCCATCACCGAACTGGGGATGGTCAAATCGGTGGCCATCGGGGAGGACGGCGCGGTCGCGGTCACCGTGTACCTGACGGTCTCCGGCTGCCCCATGCGGGACACGATCACCCAGCGCGTCACCGAGGCGGTCTCCCGGGTCGAGGGCGTCACCCGCGTCGACGTCACCCTGGACGTGATGAGCGACGAGCAGCGCAAGGAGCTGGCCACCGCCCTGCGCGGCGGCCAGGCCGAGCGCGAGGTCCCCTTCGCCAAGCCCGGCAGCCTCACGCGTGTCTACGCGGTCGCCTCCGGCAAGGGCGGCGTCGGCAAGTCGTCGGTCACGGTCAACCTCGCCGCCGCGATGGCCGCCGACGGCCTCAAGGTGGGCGTGGTCGACGCGGACATCTACGGCCACTCCGTCCCGCGCATGCTCGGCGCGGACGGCCGCCCGACCCAGGTCGAGAACATGATCATGCCGCCGTCCGCCAACGGCGTGAAGGTCATCTCCATCGGCATGTTCACCCCGGGCAACGCCCCGGTCGTCTGGCGCGGCCCGATGCTGCACCGCGCCCTCCAGCAGTTCCTCGCGGACGTCTACTGGGGCGACCTGGACGTCCTCCTCCTCGACCTCCCGCCCGGCACCGGCGACATCGCCATCTCGGTCGCCCAGCTGGTCCCGAACGCCGAGATCCTGGTCGTGACGACGCCTCAGCAGGCCGCCGCGGAGGTCGCGGAGCGGGCGGGCTCCATCGCGGTCCAGACCCACCAGAAGATCGTCGGCGTCGTCGAGAACATGTCCGGCCTGCCCTGCCCGCACTGCGGCGAGATGGTCGACGTCTTCGGCACGGGCGGCGGCCAGACGGTCGCGGACGGCCTGACCCGTACGACGGGCGCGACCGTGCCGGTCCTGGGTTCGATCCCGATCGACGTCCGCCTCCGGGAAGGCGGCGACGAGGGCAAGCCGGTGGTCCTGACAGACCCGGACAGCCCGGCCGGCGCGGCCCTGCTCGCCATCGCCGGCAAGCTCGGCGGCAGGCAGCGAGGCCTCTCGGGCATGTCCTTGGGCATCACGCCGCGCAACAAGTTCTAGAGGGGACCCATAGCGCCCTGAAAGGGGCGCGGGGCTGTTTCAATATGCGGCTCCGCCGCGTGGGCGCGAGCAACCACGACGCACCCGCAGCCGCGCACAACCCGCAACCCCTACGGCGAAGGGGCGCCACACACCACCGGCGCCCCTTTTTGCTGTCATGCGTACGCGGCAACGTCCTTGATCACCGCGAACCCCAGCCCGTACGCGGACATCCCCCGCCCGTACGCCCCCAGATGCACGCCCTCCTCCGTGGACCCGGCGAGCACCCACCCGAACTCCGACTCCCGGTAGTGGAACGGCGTCGCCACCCCGTCCACCGGCAGCGACAGCGTCGACCACTCCGGCCCGCCGAGCTCGTCCGCCAGCTCCCACGCCGTCTCGGTCTGCTGCTCCAGCCAGTCGTCCCGCAGGCTGTGGTCCATCTGCCCCGGCCAGGTGAAGGACAGCAGCCCGACCCCGGCCAGCCACGCGGCGGACGACACCGACGTGGCCTCCAGCAGCCCCGTCCCGTCGGCGCTGCGCCGGGAGGGACTCGCCGCGACGGTCACGACGACCGCGAACTTCTCCCGCGGCTCACCGACAGCCGAGGCGAGATGCTCGTTCCGCACCGACGGCTCGTCGCCGTGCCCGATCGACCCGTGCTCCACCGCGCCGTCGGCCGCCGCACCCACCTGCATCAGCCAGCGCGGCCCCGTGAACGCCTCGTCGAGGCCGTACCAGGGGAAGGGCGCCTCCAGGTAGCCGTCGACCGTGCGGCGGGCGGAGGGGGCCTGCTGCCCGCCCTCCACGACCGGCGCCTGTCCGTCCACCCGACTTGTCGTCTCCATCTGCCCGGACGCCTCCTAGCTCTCGTCGGTCCGGGGCGGCCCGCCCCCCTTCGGGCGCACTCGTCCGGTCCGCACAACAACTCGGCAGCATATCGACACCGCTGGGACCAGCCGCGAAACCGCCCGGTGCGTGGGTCGCACGGGCGGCTGGTTCGGGCCGTAAGAGACGAATGAGCGGCGCACACGCGGTATGAAACGCGTCACGTGCGCCGCTCATGCGCGGGTCGGGTGATCCGGACTCAGGTGGCGTCCGCGTCGTAGGGCGGACGGTCGTCCGTGCCCGGATCCTCCGGCTTCTTGGTCATGTCGATCCGGCCGCTCCCCGAAGAGCCGCTCCCGGAGGACGACGGCGAGGCGTCGGTCTCGCGGCTGTGCACCGCGTCCGTGACCTCGGCCATCTCCTTCTTCAGGTCGAAGCCGTTGCGGATCTCCTTCAGCCCCAGCTCGTCGCTGTCCAGGTGCTTGCGGATGAAGGTCTTGGGGTTGAGGTCCTCGAGCTCGAAGTCCTTGAACTCCGGGCCGAGTTCCTGCCGGATGTCCTCTTTGGCGCTCTCCGAGAACTCCCGGATCTTACGGATGGTCCGCATGACGTCCTGGATGACCTTCGGGAGCTTGTCCGGACCGAAGACGAGCACGGCGAGCACAATGATCGTCACCAGCTCGAGTGGTCCTATGTCATTGAACACCTGAAGCTCCTTGCGATGTCCTCGGTCCTCGGCCCTCCGGTCGCTGTTGCGGGTGTTCCGTGGTCCGGGCCGGGTCCACGGTACCCGGCGGACCTGTCCGACCGGTACTGCCCCGAGGTGTCCGACTGCGTGTGTACGACCGGTTTTCCGGGTTGTTTGCCTAGTCGGGGCACGGGTGGGGCCCTGCCTGTGACGTTTCTGTCAGTTCCTGTCCGAAGAGTCGGGGCGGACGTGCTGGCCGTCGTGGGGCCCGTCGAGCGGCAGCGGGGTGAGGCCCTGCACGCCGGACACCTGGACGACGGCGAGGTCGTAGCCGGTGTCCCGGCCGACGACGGTCGCCCGGGCGGTGGCTCCGCTGCTGAACGTCACGGTGATCCGGCCGCCCGCGGCGGCAGCGGGGGCGACGACGTGGTTGTTGGTGAGGATGTGCCCGCGGGTGTCGAGGACGAAGCCGGTGCCGGTGGTCTGCTCGCCGGTGCCGGTGACCTGGAGGGTGACGACGCTGGGCAGCGCCCGCGCGGCGATCCCGGCGGCGCTGCCGGGCGGCCGTCCGGGCGGCGGCGGGCCCGGCTGGTGCTGGGGCGGACCGGCCTGGGGCAGCTGTACGGTCTCCAGGCCGCCGGTGCGCTCCAGGTAGCCGCCGACCAGCCCGCCGGCCGCAGCGGAGAGCAGGGAGAGCGCCAGCGCACCCGCGGCGAACGTCCGCCGGCTCCGCGACCGCCGCCGCTGTACCGCGGCCCCGGCCGCATCGCCCTGCGGGAGGGACGGAGCGCTGCCGGTGGTGGCGCCGGACGCCGCCGGTATCCCCTCGTCCATGTTCTCCTCGCGGGCTCACCGCAGCCCTGTGGCCCTGTACGCGCACGGGCGGGCTCGCGGAAGGTCGGCTCCGTGCCCGCAGCGGCGCCACGGGCATGGCTGGTTCACAGGATTCAACCAGGTTCGCGAGTCGCCGCGCAGGGCCGTTCAGCAGGTGGGCAGCGACCGGTCAGTGGGCCGCGCGGGAGGAGCGGGACGGGGAGGGGGCGGAGGTGGTGTCGGGGACGGGTGCGGCGAGCAGGCTGGTGCTGGTCGCCTCGGGGACGGTGGTCCACGAGGTGAGGGCGAACGGCGGGTTGGTGCTCAGCGGTCGTATCAGCGGGGAGACCGCGGCCGCGCCGGCCATCACCGGTGCGGCCAGTTCCCGCAGCTTCTGCTGCGCGGCGGCCGGGGAGGGCACTCCGGGCAGCAGCGGCGCGGACACCGAGGTGGGCATGACGGGAGGGCCGCCGAGCAGCGTGCCGGACGACAGCAGCGGCGTGAGCAGGCGGCGGCGCTGCGAGTCGGCGGCCCCGCTGGTGCCCGAGCCCGCCGTGCCGGCCGGGGCGACGCTGCCGCCGCCGGTGCCGCTGCGGGCGTCGGCGGCCGGGGTGCCGGGGAGGCCCGCGGTGACGCCGCCGAGGGCGACGGCGGCGAGCGAGACCGCGCCGGCGGCGACGAACGCGAACCGCATGCCGCGCGAGGCGGAGCGGTCGCCGTCCGGGCGGCCGACGGGGTGGATGCGGAAGCCCCGGCCGGCCGCCGCGGCCGGGTCGTGCGGACGGGCCGGGACGTAGCCGAACTCGAAGCGGTCGTCCCGGCCCATGCCGAAGACCCCGCTGTCGGATCCGCGTCCCGAGGGGTCTCCCCCGCCGAACGGCGAACCGCCGCCGTCCGGGTCACCGCCCGCGGGCAGCCCCTGGAGGCGGGCCAGGAAGCTCTCGGAGGGCGGCGGCGGGGCGGCCGCCGCGAAGACGTTCTTCAGGGCGCGCTGGGCGTCCGCCTCGGCCTTGCACCGGGCGCAGGTCGCCAGGTGGGCCAGGACGCGCTCACGCGTCTCATGACCGAGCTCTCCGTCCACCAGGGCGGAGAGTCGGTCTCCCAGGTGCTGCTCGGCGAGCTGTCGCTCGGCCGGTTTCGGTCGTGATCCACTCACGCGGTCGCGCCCCCTCCTCCCAGTGCGGGAACACGGGGCACGAAGGAACGGCGCTCGGCCTTGCGGGCCTCCGGGGAGCGATGCGCGAGGGCCTTGCGCAGCTGGGAGCGGCCGCGGTGGATACGGGAGCGGACCGTGCCGAGCTTCACGCCGAGGGTCGCGGCGATCTCCTCGTACGACAGGCCTTCGATGTCACAGAGCACGACGGCGGCGCGGAACTCGGGCGCGAGGGTGTCCAGGGCCTGCTGGACGTCGGCGTCGAAGTGCGCGTCGTTGAAGGCCTGCGAGGGGGTGGGCTCGCGGCTGGGCAGGCGCTCGGCCGCGTCTTCGCCGAGGGCGTCGAAGCGGATGCGCTGCTTGCGGCGGACCATGTCGAGGAACAGGTTGGTGGTGATGCGGTGCAGCCAGCCCTCGAAGGTGCCCGGGGAGTAGGTCGACAGGGAGCGGAAGACGCGGACGAAGACCTCCTGGGTGAGGTCCTCGGCGTCGTGCTGGTTACCGGTCAGGCGGTAGGCCAGGCGGTAGACGCGGCCGCTGTGCGTGCTGACGATCTCCTCCCACGTGGGCGGAGTCCATGCCTGCCCGTCCGCGTCGGTGGAGAAGGTCGCGGTCCGGTCCTCGCCCATGGCGAGCGCGGCGGCGTGGCTTGGGTCAGCAGCGGTGTCGTTCACGGATTTCGGCCTGCCTGCCGATCCGAGGAAGCGCCGCAGCACTCCTCCCCGATCCCCAGGCGCAGCCGCACCTCCCCTGTCGGCTCTGGTGGTGTCCAGTGGAGCCCCTACCATAGCCACCTCGCCCGTTAGCACCGGATAAGCGGTTTTACAAGAATTTGATCTGTGCTGGTACGGCTCATCCAGCCGCGACAGCGGGTGGTCGGCCGCCGTCTCTCCGCCGTGATCCATTCGTGTCCCCCCGCCTTGTCTTCCACCCCTCTAAACGCCCGGTCCCATCTGCGGGTTCCCGACGCCAACGGATACAGTCACGCCCAGGCAACCACGGGGACAGGAGAGGGTCATTACCGGCAACCGGCAGACGAGCTGGGCGTTCGCCGACGCCTTTGTCGCCGAGGACGAAGCACTGCGGTGGGCCCGTGACCGGGCCCGCGAGGCAGGGCTGCGCTCGGTGTCGCCCGGCACGGGCGCCGCGCTGCGCATGCTCGCCGCCTCCGTGGACGCCAAGGCGGTCGCCGAGATCGGCACGGGGTGCGGTGTCTCCGGGATGTACCTGCTGCACGGCATGCGCCCGGACGGCGTGCTGACCACCGTGGATCCGGAGCCGGAGCACCAGCAGTTCGCGCGGCAGGCCTTCCGCGCCTGCGGCTTCGCCAGCAACCGGGCCCGCTTCATCCCCGGCCGGGCCCTCGACGTACTGCCCCGTCTCGCGGACGCCGGCTACGACCTCGTCTTCTGCGACGGGGACCGGCAGGAGTACTCCGACTATCTCGCTGAATCGTTGCGCCTGCTGCGTCCGGGTGGCCTGGTGGTCTTCGAGGGCATCTTCGCCAACGGCCGCACCGTCGACTCGGGGCCGCAGCCGACCGAGGTGCTGCGGCTGCGCGAACTGCTGCGCACGGTCCGGGAGAGCCCGGAGCTGGTGCCGTCGCTGCTGCCGGTGGGCGACGGGCTGCTGTGCGCGGTCAAGCGGTAGCCCTCGCGGGCAGAGAACGGGGCCGGGTCCGGGTCAGCGCCGGGGGCCCGGAAAAACGGCAGCGCCCCGGCACCGCTTAGGATGCCGGGGCGGCCGAAAGGGTATGGTCGCTGACGCCTCAGACGACGACGTTCTTGAGGGCGTCGGCAAGCGCCGCGGCCTCGTCAGGGGTCAGCTCGACGACGAGCCGACCGCCGCCTTCGAGCGGAACGCGCATGACGATGCCCCGCCCCTCCTTGGTCACCTCGAGCGGGCCATCACCCGTCCGCGGCTTCATGGCCGCCATGCTGGTTCCCCTTCCTGAAAACAGCTCATCGTCTGCCGACGGCCCCCGAGGGCACGCGCGGTCTCTGGCGGGACACGCGACTCCGGCATCGAACACATTGCTTCCAAGCCATTATCCCGCATCTCAGGACCCGATGACCAACATCAGTCGGCATCGCTTGGGCAACGCACGCGAGCAAAACCACTCAATTCGGCGATGTGACTGCGATACTTCGCCACCTCGTGTCCTTACGCCGACCGAGTCGGCTCCGGAATTCTTTGACGCAGGTCACACGCCCGCTCCGGTCCCACGACGACGATCTCCGCCATGCTGTCCTTCGGACAGGGACGTACTGAGCGGTACGTCAGCCGCGACGACGCAGCCGAACGAAGACGAACGACGACGACGGAGGGGACGCTCCATGACCGACACCGTGCTCTACGAGGTGGGCGACGGGCTCGCGACGATCACGCTGAACCGCCCCGAGGCGATGAACGCGCTGAACATCGCGACGAAGGTGGCTCTTCGGGAAGCAGCGCAGGAGGCGGCGGCCGACACGGCCGTCCGGGCGATCCTGCTGACCGCCGCCGGAGACCGGGCGTTCTGTGTGGGCCAGGACCTCAAGGAGCACATCACGCTGCTCGCGTCCGACCGGGAGACCGGGGCGGGGCAGACGATGACGACGGTACGGGAGCACTACAACCCGATCGTGCGGGCGCTGGTGTCGGCGCCGAAGCCGGTCGTCGCCGCCGTGAACGGGGTGGCCGCGGGCGCCGGTTTCGGGTTCGCCCTCGCGGCGGACTACCGGGTGGTCGCCGACACGGCCGCTTTCAACACGTCGTTCGCGGGGGTGGCGCTGACCGCGGACTCCGGCGTCTCGTGGACGCTGCCGCGGGTCGTGGGACCGGGCCGCGCCGCCGACCTGCTGCTCTTTCCCCGGAGCATCAGTGCGCAGGACGCGTACGAGCTGGGCATCGCGAACAAGGTCGTGCCGTCCGCCGACCTGCGGGCCGAGGGCGAGAAGATCGCGCGGAAGCTGGCGGAGGGGCCGACGGTGGCTTATGCGGCGCTGAAGGAAGCGGTGGCCTACGGGCTCACGCACTCCCTCGACGAGACGCTGGACAAGGAGGACGAGCTGCAGGCAAGGGCCGGGGCCTCCGAGGATCACGGGATTGCCGTGCAGGCGTTCGTGAACAAGGAGAAGCCGAAGTATCTGGGGCGGTGAGAGAGGGGGCGGGGAGCAGAGTCGCGGACTGCGGGTGCGTGGGGGCTGGTCGCGCAGTTCCCCCCAGCCTTCGGCCGGGGGTACCCCCGGCGCCCCTAAGGGGCGCTCCTCGCCACGCATGTTTCCAGGTGGTCGTTGACCAAGCCGCACGCCTGCATCAAGGCGTACGCCGTCGTGGGGCCGATGAAGCGCAGGCCCCGCTTCTTCAGGGCCTTGGACAGGGCCGTCGACTCGGGGGTCACCGCCTGTACGTCGGCGATGGTCTTCGGCGCGGGGTACGTACCCGGCGCCGGGGCGTGCGACCAGATCAGTTCGTCCAGCTCGCCCTGCCCCCACTCCGCCAGGATCTTCGCGTTGGCCATCGTCGCGTCGATCTTCGCCCTGTTGCGGATGATGCCGGGGTCGGCCAGCAGGCGTTCGCGGTCCTCGTCGGTGAACGCGGCCACCTTCTCGATGTGGAAGTCGGCGAAGGCGGTCCGGAAGCCGGCGCGGCGGCGCAGGATCGTGATCCAGGAGAGGCCGGACTGGAAGGCCTCCAGGCAGAGGCGTTCGTAGAGGGCGTCGTCGCCGTGGACCGGACGGCCCCACTCCTCGTCGTGGTACGCCACGTAGTCCTCGGTGGACAGCGCCCAGGGGCAGCGCAGCCTGCCGTCCGGCCCGGGAACCGCCGCTCCTTCGATCATGTCGGTCATCTCGCTCATGACCGGTCCTCCGGCTCGGGCTTGTCCAGCGACGTGTGCGAGGCGTGCGGGGCGTGCGGGCTGTGCGGTGCGGCCTGGACGCCGGCCAGCGCGGACTCCAGGTCGGTGATCCGGGCGTCGCGCTCCGCGAGCTCGGCGCCGAGGCGGCTGAGCGCGTCGTCGACATCCGCCATGCGGTAACCGCGCGGGACGAGCGGGAAGCGGATGCTCTCCACGTCCGCGCGGTTCACCGGGCGGTCCGGGGGCAGCGGGTCCTCGAACCGCTCGGGCGCCACCTCGGGCAGCGGTCCGCTCTCGCCGCCGCCCACCACGGAGAGGGTGACCGCGGCGACCACGACCGCGAGCGCGACGACGAGGAACAGGAACATAACCATCGCGGTGGGCCCCCAGGCTCGGTGAAGCTCGGTGCAGCAGCACTCGTGGTGCTCAGTGTGCTCAGCGTGCTCGGTGTCGAATGTGTCTGTGTCCGATCGTGCCATGCGAGTCTGACAGTTAGGGTCGCAGGCGGTCGCACCGAGGGAATTACTACGAGAGGTCACAGGCGATGCTCAGGCTGGGCAGGCGGGAATTCGCGCCGAACGAACCGGTGATCATGGCCATCGTGAACCGGACGCCGGACTCCTTCTACGACCAGGGGGCGACCTTCCGCGACGAGCCGGCCCTCGCGCGCGTGGAGCAGGCGGTCGCCGAGGGTGCCGCGATCATCGACGTCGGCGGGGTGAAGGCCGGGCCGGGCGAGGAGGTCACCGCCGAGGAGGAGGCACGGCGCATCGTCGGGTTCGTCGCGGAGGTGCGCAGGCGCTTCCCGGACGTCGTGATCAGCGTGGACACGTGGCGGGCGTCGGTCGGGGAGGCCGCCTGCGAGGCCGGGGCGGATCTGCTGAACGACGCGTGGGGCGGGGTCGACCCGGGGCTGGCCGAGGTCGCGGCGCGGTACCGGGTGGGACTGGTGTGCACGCACGCGGGCGGGGCCGAGCCCCGGACGAGGCCGCACCGGGTGAGGTACGACGACGTCGTGGCCGACATCCTGCGGGTGACCCTGGGGCTGGCCGAACGGGCCGTCGCGCTGGGGGTGCCGCGGGAGTCGGTGCTGATCGATCCCGGGCACGACTTCGGCAAGAACACCCGGCACAGCCTGGAGGCGACGCGGCGGCTGGGCGAGATGGTGGAGACGGGGTGGCCGGTGCTGGTCTCCCTGTCCAACAAGGACTTCGTGGGCGAGACCCTGGACCGGCCGCTGAAGGAGCGGGTGATCGGGACGCTGGCGACGACGGCGGTGTCGGCGTGGCTGGGGGCGCAGGTGTACCGGGTGCACGAGGTCGCCGAGACGCGTCAGGTGCTGGACATGGTGGCGTCGATCGCCGGCCACCGCCCTCCGGCGGTGGCCCGGCGGGGGCTGGCGTAGTCCGGCGTCCGCGCCGAGTCCTGGGGGCTCCGCCCCCAGACCCCCGATTTCCTCGCCCACCCACCACCCGACTCGGTCGATTGAAAAGACGAGGCAGAAAGACCGTTCGAGGTCCACTCCTCAAGAGACCGAGTCGGGTGGGTGGGTGGGTGGGTGGGTGGGCAACGGCCGGTCCTAGCGGGCCGCTTCCTTCGAGACCAGGCCCACCGCCTCCTCCACGTCGTCCGTGACATGGAAGAGCAGGAGGTCCTTCTCCGCCGCCTTGCCCTGGGCGACCAGCGTGTTCTTCAGCCACTCGACGAGGCCGCCCCAGTAGCCGCTGCCGAACAGGACGATCGGGAAGCGGGTGACCTTCTGGGTCTGGACGAGGGTGAGGGCCTCGAAGAGTTCGTCGAGGGTGCCGAGGCCGCCGGGCAGGACCACGAAGCCCTGTGCGTACTTGACGAACATCATCTTCCGCACGAAGAAGTAGCGGAAGTTGAGGCCGATGTCGACGTACGGGTTGAGGCCCTGTTCGAAGGGGAGCTCGATGCCGAGGCCGACCGAGACGCCGCCCGCTTCGAGGGCGCCCTTGTTCGCCGCCTCCATGGCGCCCGGCCCGCCGCCCGTGATGACCGCCCAGCCGGCCTCGACCAGGCCGCGGCCCAGCTTCACGCCCGCGTCGTACTCCGCCGAGTCGACCGGTGTCCGCGCCGAGCCGAACACGCTGATCGCGGGCGGCAGTTCGGCGAGGGTGCCGAAGCCCTCGATGAACTCCGACTGGATGCGCAGCACCCGCCAGGGGTCCGTGTGGACCCAGTCGGAGGGGCCGCCCGCGTCCAGCAGGCGCTGGTCCGTCGTGCTCGCGGTCACCTGGCCGCGCCGTCGGAGGACCGGTCCCAGGCGCTGCTCGTCCGGCGGCACCTTCTTCCCCTCGGGATTCCCGGTAGGCATATGCGCGCTCCCTCCGCTTGCAGGTGTATCCGCCCCAGCGTAGATCCGTGCGGGTTACAGGCGCGGGACGTCGGCATGTCGGGTGCGCAGCGCCGTCGTGCGGCTCAGCTGGTCAGCCAGGTGCGCAGCCGCTCCTCGCCCGCCAGGATCTTGGTGGTTTCCACCCTTTCGTCCCGCTTGTGAGCCAAGTGCGGGTTGCCGGGGCCGTAGTTGACCGCGGGGACGCCGAGGGACGAGAAGCGGGAGACGTCGGTCCAGCCGTACTTGGGCATCGGCGTACCGCCGACCGCCTCGATGAAGGCGGCCGCGGCCGGGTGGGAGAGGCCGGGCAGCGCGCCGGGGCTGTGGTCGTCGACCACGAACTCCTCGACCCCGCAGTCGGCGAAGACCTCGCGGACGTGGGCGACGGCCTCGGCCTCGGAACGGTCCGGGGCGTACCGGAAGTTCACGGTGACCACGCACGCGTCGGGGATGACGTTGCCCGCCACCCCGCCCGAGATGCCGACCGCGTTGAGGCCCTCGCGGTACTCCAGGCCGTCGATGACCGGGTAGCGCGGCTCGTAGGCGGCCAGGCGGGCCAGGATCGGGGCGGCCGCGTGGATCGCGTTGGAGCCCATCCAGGAGCGCGCCGAGTGGGCCCGCTCGCCCGAGGTCTTCAGCAGGACGCGCAGGGTTCCCTGGCAGCCGCCCTCGACCTCGCCGTCCGAGGGCTCGAGGAGCACCGCGAAATCGCCCGCCAGCCACTCGGGGTGGGCCTCGGCGACGTGCTTGAGCCCGTTGAGGTCGGCGGCGACCTCCTCGTTGTCGTAGAAGACGAAGGTCAGGTCGCGGTTGGGGGCCGGGACGGTGGCCGCGATGCGCAGCTGGACCGCGACGCCCGACTTCATGTCGCAGGTGCCGCAGCCCCACAGGACACCGTCCGGGTCGAGACGGGAGGGCACGTTCTCCGCGATCGGGACGGTGTCGATGTGGCCGGCAAGGATCACGCGTTCGGGGCGGCCGAGGTTCGTCCGGGCGATCACGTTGTTGCCGTACCGGTCGACCGTGAGGTGCGGCAGGGCGCGCAGCGCGCTCTCGATCACGTCCGCGAGCGGCTTCTCTGTGCCGCTCTCGGAGGGGAGGTCGACGAGCTGCGCGGTGAGCGCGGCGGCGTCCAGCGTGAGGTCAAGCGAGGTGTCGGCCATGGCCTCGACCCTAGCGCGCGCGATCCCGCGGGCGGGTTCACAGGCTTCCGGCCCAAGGGGTGAGCGGCTCGTACCCTCCAGTATGTTGTACGCGTGCCAGAGCCGTCCCCCATCCGTCCCAAGCGTCGCAGCCGTGTCCTGCGTTTCGTGTCGGGCTTGCTCATCCTGTGCGCCGTCGCGGCCTACCTGGTCGTCCAGTACGTCACCGGCGGCGGTGGCGCCGAGGGCTGCAAGGTCGTCTCGGGCCGAAGCGACGACGAGTCGTACCAGTTCACGCCCGAGCAGGCGGTGAACGCGGCGACCATCGCCGCCGTCGGCACCGGCCGTGGCATGCCCGAACGGGCCGTGGCCATCGCCCTGGCGACCGCGATCCAGGAGTCGGGGCTGCTCAACATCAAGCACGGCGACCGGGATTCGCTGGGCCTGTTCCAGCAGCGGTCCTCGCAGGGCTGGGGTACCCCGAAGCAGATCCTGGACCCGGCGTACGCGGCGGGCATGTTCTACGCCCACCTGGCCAAGGTGCGCGACTACGAGACCCTGCCGCTGACGGTGGCCGCGCAGCGCGTTCAGCGCAGCGGTTACCCGGAGGCGTACGCCAAGCACGAGACCGACGCCACGCTGCTCGCGGCGGCCCTGACCGGGCAGGCGGCGGCCACCCTGACCTGCGACGGGCGCCCGGCCGCCACCACCGCGGCGACGGCGGCAGCGGCGACGGGTCCGGACGCGGTACGGACCGCGCTCGTGCGGGACTTCGGACGGGACGCGGTCGAGGAGGCCGGCGCCGAGGTGAGCCGGTCGGCCACGCCGACCCCCACCCCCAGCGTGACCGCCACGGCGCACGGGCGGACCGTGACCGTGCCGGTGCCGGAGGGGAAGAAGACCGACAAGTCGGGACGCACCGAGAGCGAGCGGGGCTGGCAGCTGGCGCACTGGGCGGTGGCCAACTCGTCGGCGCTGCACATCGAGCGGGTGTCGTACGCGGGCCGGGAGTGGGCCGCCGGGAGCACGGACAGCCAGTGGCAGCCGGCGTCCGGTACGCAGGGCACGAGCGGTGCGGAGAAGTCCGCCGGCTCGGTGCGGATCGTGACCGGGCAGTAGTTCGGGGGGTCCCTCCGGCGGGTCAGCCGGGACACGCCGCACGCGTGGTGTGCTCACGTTTTCGCATGGTCACTCGCGCACGCGTGACATCCCTTGGGAGCGCTGGGACGTAAGGATTCTGCGAGAGCGTCGACGGCGTGCCGTTTGCCCGTTTTTCTCCACACCCGATAATGCGATGCGTTATCAACTCTTTACCTTGGGCCTCCGCAACCTTCGCGGGCTTCGAGCGGTAGTCACGGCGATCACGTTCCCTCCCGTCGAATGGAGCATCATGTCCCTCCCTCTGACCCGCCGGATCGCCCGTGCCGCGCTGCTCGTCGCAGCGGGAGCGGCAGCCGGGGTCGGTGCGGCCGGCTCCGCCGGCGCGGCCCCGAGCCTGCCGGCCGCCACCCCGAACCTCGGCGGCCTGACCGCGCTGGACGGGGCGAGCGTCGGCAACACCGCCGACGCGGCGGCGCAGACCGTCACCGGGACCGTCGGCCGCGCCGGTGGCGCGGCGATCGAGTCGGCGGTGCCTGCCGCGGGCCAGACCGGCGGCAAGGCCGTCAAGAAGGCGGCGCCGGTGGTGCAGCACACCGCGGGCGACGCGGCGGGCTCCGCCGGTGGGCTGCTCGGTGAGACGGCGTCCACCGCGACCAAGGGTGGGCTGCCGACGGACGGGCTCGCCAAGGGGGGCCTGCCGGTCAAGGGGCTCCCCATCGGGGGCTGACGCCGTTACGCCGGTGATGTCCGGCCGGTGATGTGAGAGGGGCCCGGGGTTTTCCCCGGGCCCCTTTCCGTTGAGTTTCGGCTGCGGGCCGGTGGGGGTTGTTCGCGCAGTTCCTCGCGCCCCTGACGGGGCGCTCAGGCCAGCCGTGCCACCGCCGCCTGGATGCGCTCGTCCGTCGCCGTCAGGGCCACGCGTACGAAGTTCTCGCCCGCCTCGCCGTAGAAGTCGCCCGGTGCGACGAGGATGCCCCGCTCGGCCAGGTGGGCCACCGTGGCCCAGCAGGACTCGTCCCGTGTCGCCCAGAGGTAGAGGCTGGCCTCGCTGTGTTCGATGCGGAAGCCGTGGGACAGGAGGGCCGCCCGGAGGGCCGTACGGCGAGCCGCGTACCGCTCCCGCTGTTCCTGGACGTGGGTATCGTCGGAGAGGGCCGCCACCACCGCCGCCTGCGTCGGGGCCGACGTCATCATGCCGCCGTGCTTGCGGATCTCCAGGAGGGGGCCGAGGACCGCCGGGTCGCCGGCCAGGAAGGCCGCACGGTAGCCGGCGAGGTTGGAGCGCTTGGAGAGGGAGTGGACGGCCACGATGCCGTCGTACGAGCCGCCGTTGACGTCCGGGTGCAGGACCGAGACCGGGTCGGCCTCCCAGCCCAGTTCGAGGTAGCACTCGTCGGAGAAGAGCAGGATGCCGTGGGCGCGGGCCCAGGCGACGATCTCCGTGAGTTCCTGCTGGGACAGGACCTTGCCCGTCGGGTTGGACGGGGAGTTCAGCCAGAGGAGCTTCAGGCCGGCCGGGTCCAGGTCGCGCGGGTCGTCGTAGACCTCGTATTCGGCGCGGGCCAGGCGGGCGCCGACCTCGTAGGTGGGGTACGCGAGGCGCGGGTGGGCGACCCGGTCGCCGGGGCCGAGGCCCAGCTGGGTGGGGAGCCAGGCGACGAGTTCCTTGGAGCCGACGATCGGCAGGACGTGGCGGTGGGTGACGTCCCGGGCGCCGAGGCGGCGGGTGACCCAGGCGGTGATCGCGTCGCGGAGCGCCGGGGTGCCCCAGACCGTGGGGTACCCCGGCGAGTCGGCCGCGTCGATCAGGGCCTTCTGGATCAGGTCGGGGACCGGGTCCACCGGGGTGCCGACCGACAGGTCGACGATGCCGTCCGGGTGCGCCGCTGCCGTCTTCTTGTACGGTTCCAGCTTGTCCCAGGGGAAGGTGGGCAGACGGTCGGAGACTGCGGACACGGTTCCTTGCTCACTTTCTTCGGTACGACCGGTACGGCCGGTACGGCAAACGCCTCGGTCCCGTACGGCGCCGATCGGGCGTGATCAGGCCGTACGGGACCGAGGCGGCACGGTATTGCGGCGGGCCGCCGGTGCGGACTACTCGGCCTGCGGGGGCAGCGCGGCGATGAACGGGTGATCGCGCTCGATCAGGCCCAGCTTGCTGGCGCCGCCCGGGGAGCCGAGGTCGTCGAAGAACTCGACGTTGGCCTTGTAGTAGTCCTTCCACTCTTCCGGAGTGTCGTCTTCGTAGAAGATCGCCTCGACCGGGCAGACCGGCTCACAGGCTCCGCAGTCGACGCATTCGTCCGGGTGGATGTACAAGGACCGCTGGCCCTCGTAGATGCAGTCGACCGGGCACTCCTCGATGCACGCCTTGTCCTTCACGTCGACACAAGGCTGCGCGATGACGTAGGTCACGCTGTCGTTCCTCCTCGATTGGGCGCTGGCGGGCCTCCGTAGGCTCCGCCGCCTGGCGCGCGGGAGCGCGGCGTCGTCGATGCCCGCCTCTAGTATCTCCGTTCCTGGGCATGATCCGAACAGGAGGGGTGAACTGACCAGTGGAAATCTCGGCCGCAGGACGCTTCGAGGTCCGTATCTCCACTGCTGACGTGGGCAAACGGGTATCCGTGCGCCGTTTGGCCGGAAATGGTCTCACCGGGGAGAAGTTCACCGACACGGTGGGTGTTCTCACATCATGGGACGACGACGGCATGCTGACGATCACACGGCGGGACGGCGAGACCGTCCGGATACCGGAGTCCGCGCTGGTGGCGGCGAAGGTGGTGCCGGCCGCTCCGGCGCGCCGGCGGGGACCCGCGGCCTCGTACGGGGAGCTCGCGCGTGTCGCCTCGCGCGGGTGGCGGCCGGTGGAGAGCGAGCGGCTCGGCGAGTGGGAGCTGCGCGCGGCCGCGGGGTTCACCCGGCGCGCGAACAGCGTCCTGCCGCTCGGTGATCCCGGGCTGCCGCTGGACGCGGCGCTGGCGGCCGTACGGCGGTGGTACGGGGAGCGGGGGCTGCCCGCGTACGTGCAGACCGCGACCGGCGCCGAGGGCACCCAGGAGCTGCTCTGCGCGGAGCTGGAGCGGCGCGGGTGGCTGCGCGAGGTGAGCGCCGAGCTGTGGACCGGGGGGCTGGCTCCGGTGGCGGACCGGGCGGAGGGGGCCGGGGTGCTGCTCTCCCGGGCGGCCGGCGAGGACTGGCTGGCGCGCTACCAGCGCAAGGGCGTGAGCGAGGTCGCGCTGAAGGTGCTGGGGGGCGGGCCTTCGGTGTGGTTCGCGACCGTGCCCGGGGCTGAGGGAGGCGCGCCTGCGGCGATCGGGCGGCTGGTGGTGGACGGCCGGTGGGCCGGGTTCGCCGCCGTCGAGGTGGATCCGGGGCTGCGGCGGCGGGGGCTGGCCACCGAGGTCATGGCCGCGCTCGCGCGCCGGGCGCTGGCGGAGGGCGCGTCGGCGGCCTGGCTGCAGGTGGAGACGGACAACGCGGGGGCGCGGGCGCTGTACGGGCGACTGGGCTTCGCAGCGCATCACGCGTACCACCACTACCGGGCGCCGGAGGCGGACGGCTCCTGAATCCGGCAGGCGAGGCGGTACCGATCATTCCGAAGGGGCACGAAACAGCTATGGCTTCCGGTCAGCCACATCCACGTCCGCCGTCGTCGGGGCGGGCCGCCGAGGTACGGCGGCGGTTCGCCGCGGAGGCGCGGTCCGAGCGGCCCGATCTGGCGGCGCTGTGCCTGCTGCTGGGCGCGGCCGCCGACGGCTCGCTGGACGAGGCCGGGATCGACGCGGCGCAGATGGAACTGGACCGGCTGGCCGGGCAGCTGCCGTACCGGCCGGGCGGGCCGCACGCGTGGGCCACGGCGGCGCACCGGGTGCTGGGCGAACGGTTCGGCTTCCGGGGCACCGCGGCGGACTACCAGCGGCTGGAGTCCTCGCTGCTGCACGAGGTGCTGCGGCGCCGGCGCGGGCTGCCGATCCTGCTCTCCGTGGTGTGGCTGGAGGTCACGCGGCGGGCCGGGGCACCGGTGTACGGGGTCGCGCTGCCGGGGCACTTCGTGGTCGGGTTCGGGGCGGCCGAGGAGCAGGTGCTGGCCGATCCGTTCGACGGGGGGCGGGTGCTGACCGGGTCGGACGCGGAGCTGCTGGTGGTGGGGGCGGCGGGGGTACCGCTGGACCCGGAGATGCTGGAGCCGGCCGATCCCCTGGACGTCGTACGGCGGATCCTGAACAACGTACGGGCGTGGGCGGCGGCCCGCCCGGAGCGGTCGGACGTGGGCCTGTGGGCGGTCGACCTGTCCCTGCTGATGCCGTCGCATCCGGCGCGGCTGCGGTACGAGCGGGCGCGGTTGCTGGTGGAACGGGGCGAGTTCGCGGACGGCGCCGAGGAGTTGGAGAAGTACGCGGGGCTGATCGACGTGGTCGACGAGGGGGCGGCGGAGAAGGTACGGGGGGAGGCGCGGGCGGCGCGGGCCCGTCTCAACTGAGGGGCCATCACTCCGCCGGCCACCGTTGCTTCGCCGGTCCCCCTCGACCCGCCGCGACGGCGCTCAGCCACCGCGGCGCGGTCCGGCGGGGCCGAACTCACCGCGGGCAGGCCTCTACAGCCAGCCCTTTTCGCGTGCGATGCGGACCGCTTCCGCCCTGTTCCGTACCGCGAGCTTCTGGATCGCCGTCGAGAGGTAGTTGCGCACCGTTCCCTGCGAGAGGTGCAGCGCTGCCGCCAGTTCCGCGTTCGTGGAGCCGTCGGCCGCCGCCCGGAGGACCTCGCGCTCGCGGTCGGTCAGGGGGTTGGCGCCCTCGGCGAGGGCCGCTGCCGCGAGTGTGGGGTCGATGACGCGTTCGCCGGCGAGGACCTTGCGCACGGCCTCGGCGAGCTGGGCGGCGGGGGCGTCCTTGACGAGGAACGCGTCGGCGCCCGCCTCCATCGCGCTGCGCAGGTAGCCGGGCCGCCCGAAGGTGGTGAGGACGACCAGTTTCACCGTCGGCAGCGCCTTGTGCAGCTGGGCCGCCGCCTCGATGCCGGTGCAGCCCGGCATCTCGATGTCGAGCAGGGCCACGTCGATGTCGTTCGCCTTCGCCGCGGCCAGCACCTCGTCGCCGCGGGCGACCTGAGCGACGACCTCGATGTCGTCCTCCAGGCCCAGCAGGGCGGCCAGCGCCTCGCGGACCATCGACTGGTCCTCGGCGAGGAGGACCTTGATCGTGCTGCTCATGCCCCGGATCCTACGGCCATGCCGGAGTTGAGCGGGACCCGGGCGACCAGCCGGAAACCGCGCTTCTGGCGGCCCGCCTCCAGCGTGCCGCCCGCCTTCTCCAGCCGCTCGGTGAGCCCGGTGAGCCCATTGCCGGGGCCCTTGCCGGAGCCGCCCGAACCGTTGTCCTCCACGGCGAGTTCGAGGACCGGGCCGTCCAGGGTCTGGCGGCGCAGCAGCTCCACCGTGCAGGCACTCGCGCCGCTGTGCCGTACGACGTTGGTGATCGCCTCCCGCAGCGCCCACGCGAGGGCCGCCTCGCCGTCGTCGGGTACGCCGGCGAGGTCGGGGTCGGCCGGGATCTCGGCGGTGACCGCGGCGGCGGTCAGGGCGACCTGGGCGCCGGCCAGTTCGGCGGCGAGCCGGGGCCGCCGGTAGCCGGTGACCGCCTCGCGGACGTCCACCAGGGCCTGGCGGCTGACCTGTTCGATGTCGGAGACCTGCTGGGCCGCTTTGTCGGGGTGGTCGGGGAGCATCCGGCCGGCCAGCTCGCTCTTCAGTGTGATCAGCGAGAGAGAGTGGCCCAGCAGGTCGTGCAGGTCGCGGGCGAGGCGCAACCGTTCCTCGTTGGCGGCCAGTTGGGCGACGGTGGCGCGGGCCTTGCGCAACTCGACCGTGGTGGCGACGAGTTGCCGTATCCCGGTCATGGAGAAGCCGACCAGGAGCACCACGAGGAAGAGGCCCCAGGCCTCGTCCATGTCGTGGACGTACCAGCCCGCCAGCATCATGGCGGCGGTGGTCAGCGGGATCGTCCAGTAGGCGATCCGCAGCGGGAAGGTCACTCCGCACATCACGGAGACGTACACGAACAGGCCGAACCAGGAGCCGCCGAGGCTGAAGGCCAGGGTGATCGCGAGGGTCCACTCCACGGCGATCGCGGCGGTGACGATCCCGCCCCGGAAAGGCCTGCCCATGGAGCGGAAGACGATGGTCAGGTAGATCCCGACGAAGGCCGTCAGACCCGCCCAGCCGGCCGCCGTGGCCCCGCTGGAGTGGCGGCCGGAGGCCAGGTCCTGCGCCGGGGAGGCCAGGAAGAACAGCCAGGGCAGGACCCACACCAGCTTGCGCATCGCCTCGATCCGGTTGCGGGGCGGCTGGCCGATCCGCACCAGCCGGTCCGCCCGCGCTTCGTCCTCGGACCGCAGGTCTTCCGTCATCGTGCTCACGCCTTCAGCGTGTCCTTCCGGTACAGCCAGGCCGCGCCGCCGACGAACAGGGCGAAGAAGACGACGAGGATGGCGATGTCCTGGGCGCGCGGGGCCTGGCTCTGCTCGATGGCCCGTCCCAGTGCAGCGTACGCGTGCGTGGGCAGCCACTTCGCGATGTCCTGGAGCCAGGTCGGGAAGGAGGAGGACGGCCACCACAGGCCGCCGAGGATCGACAGGCCGAAGTAGGTGATCATCGTGATCGGGCGGACCGCGTCGCCGCTCGCCAGATACCCGATGGCGACGCCGAGCGCGGCGAAGACCAGGCTGCCGGCCCAGATCGCGCCGGTCAGCGCGAACCACTGCCAGGCGTCCAGGCGTACGTCCTTCACGGTCGCGGCGACCAGGAAGACGACCACGATGGACGGCAGGCTCACCACGGCGGCGCTGGCGGTCTTGGCGAGGACGTAGCCGCGGCCGGGCAGCGTGGTCAGCCGCAGCTGCCGTACCCAGCCGCTCTCGCGCTCCTTGGCGATGCGCTCGCTGTTGCCCATCAGGACGGCGGTGAGGGCGCCGAAGGAGGCCATGGAGACCATGACGTAGGCGGCGACGGACAGGCCGGAGTTGTCGACGGTGTCGCCGGTGCCGCCCTGGCTGGCGACCAGCAGGAAGATGATCGAGGGGTAGATCACCGAGAAGAACAGGAACTTGCGGTTGCGCAGGGCGCGGGCGAGCTCCAGCTTGATCAGGGCGTTCACGACTGCGTGGCCTCCTTGGCCTCTTCGGCCTCCGTGATGGCGACGAAGGCCTGCTCCAGACCGAGCCCGGCGACTTCGAGGTTGCGGGGGTAGACGCCGAGGCCGTACAGGGCGTGCACGGTGGCGTCGGCGTCGGACGACTGCATGCGGATCGTCTGGCCGCTCACGTCGACGGCGGTGAGGAAGGGCAGCGCCCGCAGCGGCGCCTCGTCGATCTCGCCCTCCAGGTCGAAGGAGATCCGCCGGGCCCCCGCCTTGGCCTTGATCTCGGCGGCCGTGCCGTCGGCGAGCAGCCGTCCCCGGTGCAGCACCAGCACCCGGTCGGCGATGGCGTCGGCCTCTTCGAGGTAGTGGGTGGCGAAGAGGACGGTACGGCCCTGGTCGGCCTGTTCCCGCATGGTGGCCCAGAACGCCTGGCGGGCCGAGACGTCCATGCCGGTGGTGGGCTCGTCCAGGACGATCAGGTCGCTGTCGCCGGCGGTGGCGAGGGCGAAGCGGACGCGCTGGGACTGGCCGCCGGAGAGCTTGTTGACCTTGCGGTCGGCGATCTGCGAGATGCCCGCGCGGGCGAGGACGTCGGTGACCTTGTAGGGCTTGGGGTGCAGCTGGCAGGCGAGCTTGACGAGTTCGGCGACCGTGACCTCGTCCATCAGGCCGCCGCTCTGCAGCATCGCGCCCACGCGCCCGGCGACGATGGCCTCGCGCGGGCTCAGGCCGAACACGCTGACCTTGCCGGCGTCGGCCTGCTTGAGGCCGAGCAGCAGGTCGAGCGTGGTCGATTTCCCCGCGCCGTTGGGCCCGAGCAGGGCCACGGTCTCCCCCGGGTGCAGCCGCAGCGAGAGCCCGTCGACGGCCCGCACGTTCCCGTAGGTCTTGCTCACTTGGTCGAACCCGACCACCACCGGGGTCCCGGTGGCCGTCGTCGCCGCTGTCGTCGTCATGCCTCCATGCTGGCGGCGAGCCCCCGGCCGGGGGCAGTGCCGGTCGTCCGGAGAGCCGCATGACAGATGTCATGAGCAGCGCGTGACAAGCACGAAGGGGCGCCCGGTGAGCACCGGGCGCCCCCTCTTTGGGCCTGCGTCAGTTGGGGTTGGTGTCGATGACTCCGATGCGCTGCGCCGCCGTCTTGCCGACCAGCGCCTTGCGTAGCGCGGAGGCGACGTCCTGCGGGGTGACAGCCGTCTTCTGCCCGGTGCCCCGGGTGATCAGTACGCCGTCGAAGGTGCTGCCGTACGCCTCCTTGAGCGCCTCCAGGTTGTACGTCTCCACCAGCTTTCCGTCTACTGCCTTGAAGCCGAGGATCTTCGGCAGTGAAAGGGCGCCGAACGGGATGCTGTGCGCCGCGTCCGTCTGCACGTAGGCCTTGTTCGACATCGCCGGCTCCGCGAACGCCTTCATCTCGCGGTCGACCTCGGCGTTGGTGACCGTCGGCTGCTGGGTGGTCGTCGGAACGGTCACCGCGGAGGCGGTGCCGGTCTCGACCATCGTCTCGTACGCCTGCTCGATCGCCTTCGTGGAGCCGGCCGCGTCGATGCCCTTGCCCGCCTTGCCGTAGACCGCGACGGCCTTGCCGGAGGTGAACTTGATCGTGCCCTCGGTGACCGAGCCGGAGCTGCCGCCGAGGTCCTTGAGGGCGGCCTGGAGCTTCTCCTCGTCGACCGGCATGACGGGGTCGACGACCCGCTTCTGGCCGAACAGCGAGCCGATCACGGAGACCGGGTTGTAGTCGCTCTTGGCGGCCGCCTCGACGGTGTTCTGCATGTCGAACTGGAGGCCCGCCTGGTCCGGCGGCAGCGAGACGGTCTTGCCGTCGACGGACAGCTTCAGCGGCTGGTTCACGTGCTTCCCGAAGGCGTCGTCGAGCTTCTTGACGGCGTCGTCGCGGGTGCCGCCGCCGATGTCGACGCCGAGCACGGTGGTGCCCTTGGGCACGTCGGAGTGGTTCATGAGCAGCCCGGCGCCGTAGACGCCGAGGCCGGCGACCACGACGACGCCGCCGAGCAGCGGCAGCTTGCCGCGCTTCTTCTTGGCCTTCGCCTTGCCCTTGCCCTTGGCCCCGGCCGGGGGCGGCGAGACCGGCTCGGGCAGCTTCGGGGGCGTGTGCGGCAGCGGCCCGTCGGTGGGCGCGCCCGGCGCGAACGGGGAGTTGGCGCCCGGCGGCACGACCGGGATGCCGCTGGTGACGGTGTGCCCGGAGACATTGTCGGCCGGGGAGCCGTAGCCGGGCATGCCCGGTTCGGGGGCGGGCTTCTGCGGGGTGAGGATCGCGGTGTCGTCGCTCAGGCCGCCGCCGGGGAGACCGGGGCCGCCGGGGGCGGTGCGCGCGCCGGGCCGGGCCGGGGCGCCGCTACGGGCGCGAGGACCGCCGGGGCCGGCGGGACCGCCGCCGGGACCCGCGGGACCGCTCGGGGCACCGAAGGGCTCGCCGCCGCTGAAGGCGCCGCCTGCCGCGCCGTTCACGCTGCCCGGGCCGGGCTGGCCGCCGAAGGGCTCGCCGCCGTTGACCGGCGGGACGAACGGGCCGTCGCCGGTGACCGGGCCGCCGGTGGGGCCTGCCGGGCCCTGCGGGCCGCCGAGCCCGCCCGGCCCGCCCGGCCCGCTGAAGCCGCTGGGGCCGCCGGGACCTGCCGGGCCGCCGCCGGGCACGCCGGGGCCGCTCTGGGCGCCGTTCTGGCCGCCGCCGTTGTCGGAGAAGTACGGCAGGTCGTCGCGGCGGGCGTCGCCGCCGGCCGTCGCGCCGCCCCGGGAGCCGCCGAGCGGGCCCGCGGCGAGCGCCTCGGTCACGTCGAAGGAGCCGGTGCCGCCGCCGTGGCCGGGGGCCACCGGGCCGCCGGTCGCGCCCGCGGGCAGCCCCGCGCCGTTGGTCCCGCCGGACCGGGACGTGCCCGGCACGCTCATGGAGCCGACGACACCGCCGGGACGGCCGCCGCCCGGCCGCGCACCGCCCTGGGTCGCCGGGCCGCTCGGTGCCGTGCCGTTCGGGGCCGCGGCGGGCGAACCTGCGGGCGTACCGGCACCGTTGGTGGCGCCGCCGCGCGGACCGCCCTTGGCCGGGCCGGACTTGCGCGGTGCGAACCAGTCGCTGGCCTTCTCCTCGCCGCCCGGCGCGGGCGCCTGCTCGGCGGCGGGCGGCTCCACGGTGCCGGTCGACATGGCGGCGCCTGCCGGCCACGCGTGCGAGCCCGTCTCCTCGCCCGTGCCGCCCACGGCGCCCGTGCCGCCCACGGCGCCCGTGCCGCCCTCGACGTCCGCGACAGGGGTACGGACGACCACGGGCGGAATCGGCCGGGAGCCGGGGATGTTGATCCGGATCCGCGTCGTCAGGGTGGTCTCGGTCTTGCGTTCCTCCGGCTGGGCGGCCGAACGGGCCGCGTCCGTACCGTCGTCGGAAGCCATGGGGGTCCCGTACGGCGGCGTGCCCGAGGGGTATGCGGATCCACCGCGCCCGTCGGGCCCGGAGGACGGAGTGTCAGTTTCACGACTCAAGGCAGGTTCTCCCGGTTGGCTCCACCGCCCGTGACGACCTCGCTGGGGCGGCTCGGCGGCGCGCACCACCATACTGGCCACTTCTGACGCTTATCCCACGACCGCTGGGGAAACCCACACCGGACTCGCACGGGCGCCCCACGGCGAAGTGGTACGTCACTTGCCAAGTCGGGCGCCGCCGGCTTCGGGTTGCCGCCCCAAACCCATTGTGGCGCAGATCACAGCCAGCGCCATGCCACCGAGCAGGAAGAGGTACGAGCCCCCTCCCGCGCCGAACAGGAAGTCGCCCTCCGGCCTGCTGGCGGTGAGGAAGATGACGGCGACGACCCAGCCGAACGCGGGTGCGACGGCTCCGGAGCGGCTCGCCATGGCCCGGGCCCCGCCGAGGAAGAGCCCGGCGGCGCCGGCCAGGGCGAGCAGCAGCCCGCCCGGGAACCAGCCGGCCTGGACGAGGGCGCCCGCGGCGCCGACCACGGCCCCGAGCACGACCAGCCCGACGAGGGCCGCGACCCGTCTCGCCGAGGGCGCCTGCAGGGGTTGCGCGAGCATCGACCCGCGTCCTCCGGAACTCATGACGCCTCCCCGAGGCCCGCGAAGAGATCGGTCTCGCGCGCCGCGCCCGGCTCGCCGCCCACCCGCTCGTAGAACTCCGTGGTGAACAAGGGCTGGGCCAGCTCGTTGGAGAGCGCGAAGTAGCGGGCGCCGTGCGGCGCCACCTCGACCTGCGTGGCGTGGGCGGCCATCGCGGCGGCCTTCGCGCCGGCGTACGAGGTGCCGTCGATCTCGGTGGTGACCCGGCGGTCGTCGACCACGCCCGGTACGTCGTCGACGGCGGCGGACTTGGCGAAGGGCAGCCCCGGCAGCTCGTCCTGGAGCCTGGCGAAGGCGGCCTCGGCGACCGTGCGCGGCACGCGGTTCCAGTAGACCTTGGGGATGCGGTGGCCGGCCTCGGCGGCCAGCTCGACGGCTCTCATGGCGACCCGGTGGGCCTGGATGTGGTCCGGATGGCCGTACCCGCCGTTGTCGTCGTACGTGACGAGGACCTGCGGGCGGGTCTCCAGGATGACCTCGGCCAGCCGCCCGGCGGCCTCGTCGACGTCGGCCTGCCAGAAGCAGCCGGGCGCGTCGTTGTCCGGTACGCCCATCATCCCGGAGTCGCGGTAGCGGCCGGGACCGCCGAGCAGCCGGAAGTCGTCGACACCGAGCTCGCGCATGGCGGTGGTGAGCTCGCCCAGCCGGTACTCGCCCAGCGCGGGGCCGGTGAGATGCCGCAGCTCGGGCGGGATGACCTCGCCGCCCTCGCCGAGCGTGCAGGTGACCAGCGTCACATGGGCACCCTGGGCCGTATAGCGGGCCATGGTGGCGCCGTTGTTGATCGACTCGTCGTCCGGGTGCGCGTGCACGAGCAACAGACGGCGCGCGAAGCGCGAGGGGGGTCCCCCCGGCCAAAGGCTGGGGGCGGGCAGTTCCGTCATGTGCCCACCCTACGAAACGACACCGACAGTGCCGCGCAGCCCCGGTCGACCGGTACGAAAAGTGATCGGGGTCAGAACTTGATACTGCCGATCATGCTGGCGACGTTCGTCGTCAGATCGCTGATCGTCGGTGCGATGGTCGAGGAGGCGAGATAGAAGCCGAGCAGGATGCAGACAACCGCGTGGCCGCCCTTCAGACCTGACTTCCTGATCAGCAGGAAGACGATGATCGCCAGCAGCACCACCGCCGAAATCGAGAGTGCCACGGCGGCTCACCTCCAAAGATCCCAGGGATGCGGGGGGTTCGGACTATGGGGGTTGTAGACCAGATGTAGATCGGTACAGCAAATCCATGCGCATGCCAGCAGGTTCATACCCACCCAGCGGTAGTGATCATAACTATGCGTGCTCGCGCATCGCTCGGCGCACGGCCGCACAAGGGGGCGCATGGCCAATATGGTCGGGGGATGACGACCGAGGCTGTCTCATTCCCCCGCCGGCACGCCCGCACCCAGCGTTTCACGCTCGGCGCGCCGCGCGCGTTCACCGTGGCCCCCGACGGCTCCCGCGTGGCGTTTCTCCGCTCCGGCTCCGGCACCGACCGCGCCAACTCCCTCTGGGTCCTTGACGTACCGGGCGGCGAGGAGCGCCTCGCGGCGGACCCGCGCACCCTGCTCGGCGGCGCCGAGGAACACCTCTCGCCCCAGGAGCGGGCCCGTCGCGAACGCAGCCGGGAGGGTGGTGCCGGCATCGTCGGCTACGCCACCGACACGGCTCTGGAGTTGGCGTCTTTCGCCTTGTCAGGACGGCTTTTCACGGCCGAGCTCAGGGCCGGTACGGCACGTGAACTCACCGTCCCCGGGCCGGTGATCGACCCGCGTCCGTCCCCCGACGGGCGCCATGTCGCGTACGTCGCGGCGGGCGCCCTGCGCGTGGTGGGTGCCGAGGGCGCGGGCGACCGGGCGCTCGCGGAGCCGGAGTCGGAACAGGTCACCTACGGATTGGCCGAGTTCATCGCAGCCGAGGAGATGGGGCGTTCGCGCGGCTTCTGGTGGTCGCCGGAGTCCGACCGGCTGCTCGTGGCGCGCGTGGACGACACGCCGGTACAGCGGTGGTGGATCGCCGACCCCGCCCACCCGGGGCGTGAGCCACATCATGTCGCCTACCCGGCGGCGGGCACCGCGAACGCGGACGTACGCCTGTTCGTCCACGACCTCGACGGGGAGCGCAGGGAGGTCTCCTGGGACCGGGCACGCTATCCGTACGTGGCGCATGTGCACTGGTCAGAGGCGGGTGCACCGCTGCTGCTCGTACAGGCGCGCGACCAGCGCAGCCAGCTGTTCCTGGCCGTGGACCCGGGGTCGGGGGCGACCCGGATGGTGCACGCCGACGAAGATCCAACATGGCTTGAACTGTTCGGCGGGGTGCCCTGCTGGAGCCCCTCCGGACAGCTGGTCCGGATCGCCGACGAGGGCGGCGCCCGGGTGCTCGCGGTGGGTGAACGGCCGCTCACGGGACCCCAGTTGCACATCCATGCGGTTCTCGACGTGACCGCCGATGACGTGCTGGTCTCCGCGTCCGCCGGCGAGGAGGCCGAGTCCCCCGAGATCGGCGAGGTGCACGTCTACCGCGTGAACGAGCTCGGCGTGGAGCGCGTGTCGCAGGAGCCCGGCGTGCATACGGCGGTGCGCGCCGGGGGCGTGACCGTACTGGTCTCCGCCACCCTGGACCGCCCGGGCACCCGGGCCCAGGTACTGCATGACGGAAAGCATCTGGCGACTGTCACGTCATATGCCGAAGACCCCAGTTTGTCCCCGCGCGTGACACTCACCGAGGGGGGCGCACGCCGAATTCCGTGCGCCGTGCTTATGCCACAGGACTACCACGGGGACACTCCCCTTCCGGTTTTGCTGGACCCGTACGGGGGTCCGCACGGCCAGCGGGTGGTCGCCGCGCACAACGCCCACCTGACCTCCCAGTGGTTCGCCGACCAGGGCTTCGCGGTGATCGTCGCCGACGGCCGGGGCACCCCGGGCCGCTCCCCCGCCTGGGAGAAGTCCATCAAGGACGACGTCGCGGCGATCGTCCTGCAGGACCAGGTCGACGCCCTCCAGGCGCTCGCCGCCGACTTCCCCCTCGACCTGACCAAGGTGGCGATCCGCGGCTGGTCCTTCGGCGGCTACCTCGCCGCCCTCGCGGCCCTGCGCCGCCCGGACGTCTTCCACGCGGCGGTGGTGGGCGCCCCGGTGACCGACCTGCGCCTGTACGACACCCACTACCAGGAGCGCTACCTCGGCCACCCCGGCGAGCAGCCGGAGGTCTACCGGCGCAACTCGGTGATCGACGACGCCGGCCTGGTCGACGCCGCCGAACCCCACCGCCCGATGATGATCATCCACGGCCTGGCGGACGACAACGTGGTCGTGGCCCACTCCCTCCGCCTCTCCAGCGCTCTGCTGGCGGCAGGCCGCCCGCACGAGGTCCTGCCTCTGTCGGGCGTGACCCACATGACCCCACAGGAACAGGTGGCGGAGAACCTCTTGCTGCTCCAACTGGACTTCCTGAAGAGGTCACTGGGCTTGGTGTAACGCGCCCCAAAGGGGCGCTGGGGGTCCCCCCGGCCGAAGGCTGGGGGAGGAACTGCGCGACCAGCCCCCACGCACCCGCACACGGCAACGGGCCGGGATGACATGGCGCATCCCGGCCCGTTTACGGCACCCGCACGGCCGTACGCTGTTAAGCGTGCCGCGTCCGTATATCGGGACCGGGTCGCCGAAGTTGCCTGTGTGTTAACGAGATTGACCCCGGTTCGTCCCGCTACGCACCCCCGTCACCAAGATCGTCCGGCGCTTCCCCGGCCCGCTCCTCCGGCGGCACCACCCGCTTCTCCTCCGCGAAGTGGCAGGCGGAGGCATGCGCCGCCGGCCCCGACGCGAGCCGGAACACCTCGGGCACCGCGAGCAACGGCACCTCCACCGCACACCGCTCCTCGGCCTTCCAGCACCTCGTGCGGAACCGGCACCCCGACGGAATGTTCGTCGGCGACGGCACGTCCCCGCTCAGGATGATCCGCTCCCGGTGTTCCCGCGCCTCCGGGTCCGGTACCGGCACCGCGGAGAGCAGGGCCTGGGTGTAGGGGTGGGTCGGGTGGTCGTAGATCTCCTCGTCCTTGCCGATCTCCACGATCCGCCCGAGGTACATCACCCCGACCCGGTCCGAGATGTGCCGCACGATCGACAGGTCGTGGGCGATGAAGACGTACGACAGGTCGAAGTCGTTCTGGAGCCGGTCGAGCAGGTTGATCACCTGGGCCTGCACGGAGACGTCGAGCGCGGACACCGGTTCGTCGGCGACGATCACCTCGGGGCGCAGCGCCAGCCCCCGTGCGATGCCGATGCGTTGCCGCTGGCCGCCGGAGAACTGGTGCGGATAGCGGTTGATGTACTCGGGGTTGAGCCCCACGACGTCCAGCAGCTCCTGGACCCGCTTGCGCCGGTCGCCCTTGGGAGCCGCCTCCGGATGGATCTCGTACGGCTCCCCGATGATGTCGCCGACGGTCATCCTGGGATTGAGGGAGGTGTACGGGTCCTGGAAGACCATCTGGATGTTGCGGCGGACGGCCTTGAGCGCCCGCCCGCTCAACCTGGTGATGTCCTCGCCCTTGTACTTGATCAACCCCGCCGTCGGCCGCTCAAGATTGACGAGCATCTTGGCGACCGTCGACTTGCCGCAGCCGGACTCCCCGACGATGCCGAGCGTCTCGCCTTTGTTGAGCACGAAGTCAACACCGTCGACGGCCTTGACGGCACCGATCTGTTTCCTGATCAAGATGCCTTGGGTCAAGGGGTAGTACTTGACCAGTCCACTCACTTCCAGGATCGGATCAACCACCCTCTCAACCATTGAGGCACTCCCTCCAGAAGTGACAGGCACTGCCCCGGTGTTGATCCACCTCGTACAGCGGCGGCTCGTCGGTACGGCACACGTCCTGGGCCATGGGGCAGCGCGGGTTGAAGGCGCACCCCGGAGGGATGTTCATCAGGTTGGGCGGCAGGCCCTTGATGGCGTAGAGCTCCTGCCCCTTCTGGTCGAGGCGCGGGATCGAGTCGAGGAGCCCGCGTGTGTAGGGGTGGGCCGGCGCCTTGTAGATGTCGTGCACGGGCGCGGACTCGACGATCCGCCCCGCGTACATGACGGCGATCCGGTCCGCGACGTCGGCGACCACCCCCAGGTCGTGGGTGATGAGGATCAGCCCCATGCGGTACTCGCGCTGCAACTCCGCGAGCAGGTCCATGACCTGGGCCTGCACGGTCACGTCCAGGGCGGTCGTCGGCTCGTCGGCGATGATGAGCGCCGGTTCCAGGGCCAGCGCCATGGCGATCATGATGCGCTGCCGCATGCCCCCGGAGAACTGGTGCGGATAGTCCCGCACCCGCTGGGCGGCGCCCGGGATCCGCACCCGGTCCATCAGCTCGACGGCCCTCGCCCGCGCGTCCTTCCTGGACATCCCCCGGTGCACGACGAACATCTCGCCGAGCTGGTCGCCCACGCTCAGCACCGGGTTGAGCGCCGACAACGCGTCCTGGAAGATCATCGCCATCTCGGCGCCCCGGATCTTCCGCCTCTCCTCTTCTTTCAGCTTCAGCAGATCCTGCCCCCGGAAGAGGATCTCGCCCCCGCCGATCCGCCCGGGCGGCACGTCCAGGATCCCCATCACGGCCTGGGCGGTCACCGACTTCCCCGACCCCGACTCGCCCAGCACGGCCAGCGTCTCCCCCGCGTCGACGGCGTACGAGACGCCGTTGACCGCCTTCGCGACCCCGTCTCGCGTCCGGAACTCCACGTGCAGATCGCGCACTTCGAGCAGCACGGCGGCGCTCACCTCAGCTTCGGGTCGAGGGCGTCGCGCACCGCGTCGCCGAGCATGATGA
This sequence comes from Streptomyces sp. NPDC001980, assembly GCF_040296885.1. Taxonomy (NCBI): domain Bacteria; kingdom Bacillati; phylum Actinomycetota; class Actinomycetes; order Kitasatosporales; family Streptomycetaceae; genus Streptomyces; species Streptomyces sp. NPDC001980. The sequence continues at coordinate 128,456 of NZ_JBEOYD010000013.1, forward strand.
AGGCCAGGACGGTGAGCGCGAGGGCCCCGGAGGGCCACAGCAGCGCGTGCGGGGCGTTGCGGATGTAGGGCGAGGCGGCGGAGATGTCGATGCCCCAGGAGACGCTGGGCGGCTTCAGGCCGACGCCGAGGTAGGACAGGGTCGCCTCCAGGGCGATGTAGGTGCCGAGCGCGATGGTCGCGACGACGATCACGGGGGCCACCGCGTTGGGTGCGATGTGCCGCAGCAGGATCCGGGAGTTGGAGGCGCCGAGGGCGCGGGCCGCCTGGACGTAGTCGTTCTGCTTGGCGGTGATCACCGAGCCGCGGGCGATCCGGGAGATCTGGGGCCAGCCGAGCAGCACCATGAACCCGATGACCGGCCAGACCGTATTACTCGTCACCACCGAGAGGAGGACGAGACCGCCGAGGACGACCGGGATCGCGAAGAAGACGTCGGTGATCCGGGACAGCACCGAGTCCCAGATGCCGCCGAAGAACCCGGCGAGCCCGCCGAGCACCGACCCGAGCAGCGCGACCCCGAGCGTGGCGCAGACGCCCACCGTGACGGACGTACGGGCCCCGTAGACGGTCCGCGTGTACACGTTGCAGCCCTGCCCGTCGTAGCCGAAGGGAGCGCCCGGCTGGGAGCCCTCCTGGGCCTTGGCGAGGTCGCACTTGAGGGGGGAGCCGGAGGCGATCAGGGACGGCCACAGGGAGATGACGACGAGGAAGAGGATGACGAGGGCGGAGACGAGGAAGACGGGGTTGCGGCGCAGGTCCCGCCAGGCGTCGGACCAGAGGGAGCGGGGCTTGGCCGCGGGCCCGGTGCCGAGCGGTCCTCCCGGCGTCCGTTCCAGCGTCTGCGCCTCGCTCGCCGCCAGGTCCATCGCCCCGCCCATGCCCGTCCCGGCGATCGCCCGGTCCTGCTCGAACGGCTGCTCAGGCATAGCGGATCCTCGGGTCGAGTACGGCGTAGAGCAGGTCCACCAGGAGGTTGGCCACCAGGAACACCAGGACCAGCACGGTCACGAACCCCACCACCGTCTGGGTGTTCTGCCGCAGGATGCCCTGGTAGAGCTGGTAGCCGACGCCGTGGATGTTGAAGATCCGCTCGGTGACGATCGCGCCGCCCATCAGGGCTCCGATGTCGGTGCCGATGAAGGTGACGACGGGGATGAGCGAGTTGCGGAGCAGGTGCCGGGTCACGACCCGGCGGCGGGGCAGGCCCTTGGCGACGGCCGTACGGACGTAGTCGCTCCGCTTGTTCTCGGCGATGGAGGTGCGGGTCAGCCGGGTGACGTAGGCGAGCGACACGGAGGCGAGCACCAGCCCCGGCACGATCAGCTCGCCGAAGGTGGCCTCCGGGGAGACGGAGGGTTTGATCCAGCCCCACTCCACTCCCAGCAGCAGCTGGAGCAGCAGACCGGTGACGAAGGTCGGCACGGAGATGACGACCAGGGTGGCCAGCAGCACTCCGGTGTCGACGGGGCGTCCGCGCCGCAGTCCGGTCACCACACCCAGCGTGATGCCGATGACGATCTCCAGGACGATGGCCACGATCGTCAGCCGGATGGTGACGGGGAACGCGGTGGACATCAGCTGGGTGACCGGCTGCCCGTTGAACGCCGTACCGAAGTCGCCGGTGAAGACGTTCCCCATATAGGTGAGGTATTGCTGCCACACCGGCTTGTCGAGTCCGAACTCCTTCTTCAGCTGGGCGGCGGTCGCCGGATCGCAGGCCCGCTCACCGCACAGCCCCGCGATCGGGTCGCCCATGACATTGACCATGAGGAAGATCAGCAGCGTGGCCCCGACGAACACCGGGATCATCTGGAGCAGCCGCCGGACGACGTAGCGTCCCATGCCGGTTCAGCTGACCTTGATCTCGTTGTAGACGGGGACGCTGAACGGGTTGAGGGTCACGTTCGACAGCCGCTCGGAGTAACCGGCGCTGCCGTTCTGGTACCAGAGCGGAATGGCGGCCATGTTGTCGCGGACGACTTCCTCCGCCTGCTGGAAGGTGGACACGGCCTTGGCGGTGTCGGTCTGGGCGTTCGCCTGGTCGACGAGTTTGTCGAAGTCCTTGTTGGACCACTTGCCGTCGTTGGAGGAGGCGTTGGTGTAGTAGAGCGGCTGCAGGAAGTTCTGGATGAGCGGGTAGTCCATCTGCCAGCCCGCGCGGAACGGTCCGGTCATCTTGTGCTGACCGATCTGGTTCCGGAAGTCGGCGAACGTACCGACCGGGTTTCCCACACACGCCTTGTCGTTGCCCAGTGCGTTGTTGATGGAGTTGCACACGGCGTCCACCCACATCCTGTGCGAGCCGGTGTCGGCGTTGTACGTGATCTTGAGCTGGCCGCCGGGCAGCCCCCCGCCCTCCTGGATGAGCTTCTTGGCCTGGGCGGGGTCGTAGTCGCAGGCGCTCCCGCACAGCCCTTCCTTGAAGCCGCCGTCCACGCCGAGCACCGGCGAGGTCCAGTCGGTGGCCGGGGTGCGGGTGTTCTGGAAGATGGTGTCGGTGATCTGCTTCCGGTTGATCGCCATGGAGAGGCCGGTGCGGACCTTCTCTGCCCCGCTCTTGTTCCAGGCACTGTCGTAGTAGGGAAAGGCGAGCGTCTGGATGATGCCGGCCGGAGTGTTGATGTAACGGTCACCGAGATCGCTCTTCACGTTCTTCAGCTGCGACGCGGGAACGTCGTCGACGAGGTCGAGGTTGCCGGCGATGAGGTCGGTATAGGCGGTGTCGCTGTCCGTATAGACCTTGAGGGTCACCCCGCCGTTCTGCGCCTTGTCGGCACCGGGATAGCCGTCCCACTTCTTCAGGGACATCTGCGAGCCCTTGGTGTAGGACTCGATGCGGTACGGCCCGTCGCCGACCGGTTGCGCCAGCCAGCCGGCGTGGTCGGTGAAGAAGGACTGCGGCAGCGGGGCGAAGGCCGCGTAGCCGAGGGTGTCGGGGAAGCTGGAGAACTTCTGGTTGAGCGCGACGGTGAAGGTCTTGTCGTCGACGACCTTCAGGCCGGAGAGCGTGTCGGCGCTCTGTGAGCCGGCCGCCGGGTGGACCTTGTCGTAGCCCTGGATGTAGCCGAAGAAGTAGGCGTTCTTCTGGTTGTTCTTGAGGCTCGCTCCGTAGTTCCAGGCGTCGACGAACGACTTGGCGGTCACCTTCTCGCCGTTGGAGAACGTCCAGCCGTCCTTGAGCGTGATCGTGAAGTTCTGCGAGTCGCTCGTATCGATCTTCTGGGCGAGCATGTCCTGGGCCTTGCCGGTCTTCGGGTCGTACTTCTTCAGGCCCCGGAAGATCATGTCCAGGACCTTGCCGCCCTGGACCTCGTTGGTGTTGGCCGGCTCCAGGGGGTTCTGCGGGTCGCCCCAGGAGGAGCTGAGCACGCCGCTCTCGCCGCCGCCGCCCCCGCTGCCGCCGCCCCCGCAGGCGGTGGCGGCGAGCGCCACCACGAGCGCGCAGGCCGCCCCTCGGGCGTGCGTGGCTGAACGCATGGCGTGCCTCCTCCGTGAAGGGTGATCGGTGGACCGGCGGATCCACAGATGACCCGCTATCGGTCAATATCGACCAAATAGGTCGATATTGCTCACCCACTGCCCCGAACGGAGGCGCCCAGGGAACCCCATGACGACCTTTAGAGGGACACGTCACCCGATTGCAGGCACCCCTCCGCGACCCTCTTGAGGATCTTGCGGCGGCGGCGCAATGGATCTCCGCGTAACGATGCCGAAACGTTGGATTGCGGCCCGCCGATGTACGCATTTCGGCACCCTCGCGTCCGCATAACGAACTCATTGCCCGTTTTGCGTCATTCGCCCGAACTAAAGCACGGTGCGATTACGAGGCGCTACCCGCGTAGCTACGGAACGGTCAAGGCCAGGCAAAGAAAGTAAAGAGAAACCCAAGGCGCCCGAGAATTTATTGACCTTGAATGAATTGCGTTGAAAAAGTCCGGCGTAGCCCGTAGGGGAGTGCCCTGCGGAGTCATCAGACCCTCCCTTGGGCCAGGAGCACCATGACCCCCCCAACTCCATCCGCGGCTGCCCCGCTTGAGGTGACCGACGAGACCGAGAAGAAGTCGATCACTTCGGACGGCTCGAAGGGCAGCGAGAGCAGGTCGCCGGGCCGCCTGGCCTGGAAGCGCTTCAAGCGCGACCGTACGGGCGTTATATCCGCTTACGTCGTGATCTTCTTCTTCGTGATCGCGATCGCGGCCCCGCTCATAGCGAAGCTGTACGGGAAGAACCCGTACACGACGTACGCGAGCGACCGCCCCGACCTTCTCGACGCCTTCTCGTACCCGGCAGGGCCCAACGGCGGCATGAGCTCCGAGTTCTGGTTCGGCATCGAGCCGCAGCTGGGCCGGGACGTCTTCACGTTCCTGCTCTACGGCATCCGGACCTCGCTCGGGATCGCGGTCGCCGCCACGATCCTGACCTGTGTCGTGGGGGTCATCGTCGGTGTCACGGCGGGTTACCTCGGCGGTAGGACTGACTACTTCGTCGGCCGTGTCATCGACATTCTGCTGTCGTTCCCGTCGACGCTCTTCTTCATCGCCTTCATGCCCGTGGTCTACGGCATCTTCGTCGCCCCCGACGACGACATCCCGACCTCGCTCCGCGCCACCGCGCTGATCCTGGTGCTCTCCGCCTTCGGCTGGGCGTCCATCGCCCGTCTGCTGCGCGGCCAGGTGCTCGGTCTGCGCGAGCGGGAGTTCGTCGAGGCCGCCAAGGTCACGGGCGCGTCTCCGATGCGCATCGTGTTCAAGGAACTTCTGCCCAACCTGTGGACGCCGATCATCATCCAGTCCACGCTCATGCTGCCGGCCTATGTGACCGCTGAGGCCGGCCTGGCGTTCCTCGGCGTAGGCATCATCGACCCGACTCCGGACTGGGGCGTGATGATCCAGCGAGGCGCCCAGTTCTACAGCCAGGACTTCACCTTCATGCTCTTCCCGGGCCTCTCGATGGTGATCTTCGTCCTGGCGTTCAACCTGCTCGGTGACTCCGTGCGCGACGCGCTCGACCCGAAGTCCAAGCGGTAGCCACTCAGTTCCATCCGGCCCGGTTCAACGACGTCCGGCTGGTCCCGACCGTTCCGAATTGACCCCTACAGGCAGGCTCGACATGTCTTTTTCTCGCAGAAACTTCCTCATCGCGACCGGTGTGGCCGCGGCTTCCACCACCGTGTTGAGCGCCTGCAGCAGCGGTGACGACAGCAAGAGCGCGTCCAAGATCCCGTCGGTCTCCGACGCGAAGACCATGAACATCCCGGTCGGCACCAAGGCCGACTCGACCGGTCCGGCCCCCGAGGTCGCCGGCGCGGTCAAGGGCGGGACGATCTACTCGCTCGACCAGTTCGACATGGACCACCTGGACCCGGCCCAGATCTACGTGTCGACCGAGGGTGCCATCACCCGGCCGATCCTGCGCGGTCTGACCGGCTACAAGGTCGACGAGAAGGGCGGCGCCACTCTGGTCGGCGACGTCGCGACCGACGCCGGCACCATGAAGGACGGCGGCAAGACCTGGTCCTTCACGATCAAGGACGGCGTCAAGTGGGAGGACGGCGCCGAGCTGTCCATGGACGACGTCCGCCACTCCTTCGAGCGTCTCTTCGCCGACTTCGTCACCGAGGGTCCGCGCTACGTCCAGCAGTGGCTGGTCGGCGGCGACAAGTACAAGGGCCCCTACAGCGGCAAGAGCCTCGCCTCGATCGAGGTCTCGGGCAAGACGATCACCTTCACCCTGACCGAGGCCCGCACCGACTTCAACTACACCCTGGCCATGCCGGGTTACGGCCTGGTGCCGAAGAAGCACGACACCAAGGAGGCGTACGACAAGCGTCCGTACGCCCTCGGCCCCTACAAGATCGGCAGCCGCAGCGTCGGCAAGTCGCTGACCTACGTGCGCAACGAGCACTGGGACGCCGCCACGGACTCGATCCGCAACGCGTACCCGGACAAGTACATCTTCCAGTTCGGCTTCCAGCCGGTCGCCTCCACCGACCGCTACATCGCCGACAAGGGCAACGACCAGTACGCGATGTCGATCTTCAACGAGGTCGCGGCCGAGCGCATCGCCCAGGTTCTCACCAACGCCACGCTGAAGAAGCGTGTCCTGACCCAGGTCGACACGGTCACCTACTACTGGCCGATCAACATGACCCGCGTCAAGGACGTGAAGGTCCGCCAGGCGATCAACTGGGCGTGGCCGCACCAGCAGCTGCAGACCATCCGCGGCGGTCGCTCCACCAGCGAGCTGGCCACCACGATCCTCAGCCCGGTGACCCCCGGCTACACCAAGTTCGACCTGTACGGCGTGGACAAGAAGCCGGGCGGCGACGCGGCCAAGGCCAAGGCCCTGCTGAAGGAGGCCGGCCAGGAGGGCTACAAGCTGGTCATCGCGTACCAGCAGTCCGACAACGCCGTGAAGCAGGCCGTCGCGATCAAGAACGCTCTGGAGGCGGCCGGCTTCACGGTCGTCAACAAGCAGATCGACAAGACGACCTTCTACACCCAGATCGGCAAGATCGACAACGGGTACGACCTGTTCGCGGCCGGCTGGAGCCCGGACTGGCCGAACGGCTACTCGGTCTTCTACCCCTGCTGGAGCGGTGAGAACATCGGTGACGGGCGCAGCAACTACGCCCAGCTGAACGACCCGAGCGTCAACAAGGCGATCAACGCTGCCGCCAAGATCGCGGACACGGCCCAGGCGAACAAGGCCTGGGGCGCCATCGACAAGCAGATCATGGAACTCTCCGCGGTGGTCCCGGACTACCACTCCATCCGTAACTGGATGTACGGATCCAAGGTCGGCAACGTCGTGTACGACGCCGGTAACACCTGCATCGCGCTCACGAAGCTGTACGCCAAGAAGTAAGCGCGTCAGTCCCCGGGGGCGGCCATGACCTGGCCGCCCCCTCCGGCCCACCCCCCTCTCTTGCCCCCCGGCGACGGCGCCCCGTCCGGAAAGTCACGGCCCCATGTTCCGCTTCCTTGTCCGCCGAATCCTCGGCGCGCTGATCATCCTGTTGATCATCAGCGCGGTCACTTTCTGGCTCTTCTATGCCATTCCGCGTGACCCTGCCACGATGTCCTGCGGCAAGAACTGCACGCCCGACATGCTGGCCCAGATCCGGAAGAACCTGGGTATCGACCACCCCGTTCCGGTGCAGTACTGGGAGTGGCTCAAGGGTGTCTTCGTCGGCCGCGACTACGTCGGCTTCGGACACTGCGACGCCCCCTGCCTTGGCTACTCGTTCGCCAACCGTGAGCCCGTCCTCGGCACGATCATGGACCGGCTGCCGCTGACCCTCTCGCTCGCCTTCGGCTCGGCGGTTGTCTTCCTCGTCTTCGGCGTCGGCGCGGGCATGCTGGCCGCCGTCAAGCAGGGCAAGTGGCAGGACAAGCTGGCAAGCTCGGCGTCGCTGCTGGGTTCCTCGCTCCAGATCTACTTCGTCGGCTACCTGGCGATGTACCTGTTCGTCGCCAAGCTCGGCATCCTGGACAACCCGTCGTACACCCCGCTCACCCAGGACCCCATCGCCTGGGCTTCCGGGCTGCTGCTGCCTTGGCTGGTCCTCGCGATCATCTTCACCGCGAACTACACCCGTATGGCCCGCTCGCAGCTCGTGGAGCAGCTGAGCGAGGACTACGTGCGGACAGCTCGTGCGAAGGGCCTGTCCGCGCGCAACGTGTTCTTCCGGTTCGCCTGGCGCGGCGCGATGGGCCCCATCGTCACCGTCTTCGGCATCGACCTGGGCACGCTCATCGGCGGCGCGATCATCACCGAGTACACCTTCAGCCTCCAAGGCATCGGGCGGCTCGCGGTGGACTCCGTGGACAAGAGCGACCTGCCCATGGTCCTGGGCGTGACCCTGTTGTCCGCCGGCGCGATCGTGTTCTTCAACATCATCGTCGACGCCGTCTACGCTCTCATCGACCCGCGGATCCGGCTCGCCTGACCTCCGCCCCACCCCCAACCTCGCATCACCCCCCAGGAGCGTCCCAGTGACGAGCACCGATCAGCAGCCGTTCCTCTCCGTCAAGGACCTCAAAGTCCACTTCTCCACCGAGGACGGCATCGTCAAGGCCGTCGACGGGCTCAGCTTCGACATCGCCAAGGGCCAGACGCTCGGCATCGTCGGTGAGTCGGGCTCCGGCAAGTCCGTGACCAACCTGACGATCCTGGGCCTGCACGACCCCGCTCGCACCCAGATCGACGGCGAGATCCTGCTCGACGGCCAGGAACTCCTCACGGCTTCCGAGCGGGAGCTGGAGAAGCTGCGCGGCAACAAGATGTCGATGATCTTCCAGGACGCGCTGGCCTCGCTGTCGCCGTACCACACCATCGGCACGCAGATCGCGGAGACCTACCGCAAGCACACCGGTGCCTCCAAGAAGGTGGCACGGGCCCGCGCGATCGAAATGCTGCGGCGCGTCGGCATCCCGCAGCCGGACGTCCGGGTCGACGACTACCCGCACCAGTTCTCCGGCGGTATGCGCCAGCGCGCGATGATCGCCATGGCCCTGGTCTGCGACCCCGAGCTGCTGATCGCCGACGAGCCGACCACCGCGCTCGACGTGACGGTCCAGGCCCAGATCATGGACCTGCTCAAGGACCTCCAGCAGGAGTTCGGCACGGCGATCATCTTCATCACCCACGACCTCGGAGTCATCGCCGACATCGCTGACGACGTGCTGGTGATGTACGGCGGGCGGTGCGTGGAGCGCGGCACCAAGAAGCAGGTGCTGGGCACGCCGCAGCACCCGTACACGCTTGGTCTGCTCAACTCCATGCCGACCCTCGAAGGACCGGTCGACGTCCCGCTGTCGCCGATCCCCGGTTCGCCGCCGTCGCTCCTCAACCCGCCCTCCGGCTGCCGGTTCCACCCGCGCTGCGCGTTCGCGGACAAGGTGCCGGGTGGACGGTGCTCCAGTGAGCGTCCAGTGCTCGACGTGGTCGAGGGCCGCGGCTCCGCCTGCCACCTGGAACTGAGCCAGCGAGACGAACTCTTCGCCGACTACGCGGCCGTTGCCGGCCACAACTGACGGACACGAGACGGGACTTCACGACCATGAGCAACACCAACCCCCTCCTGGACGTCTCCGGGCTGACCAAACACTTCCCGATCAAGGGCGGCTTCCCGATCAAACGGACCGTCGGCGCGGTGCAGGCGGTGGACGGCCTCGACTTCCAGGTCGCCGAGGGCGAGAGCCTGGGCCTGGTCGGCGAGTCCGGCTGCGGCAAGTCGACGACCGGCCGGCTGATCACCCGTCTGCTGGAGCCGACGGACGGCAAGATCACCTACCGCGGCCAGGACATCACGCACGCCAACCGCCGGCGGCTGGCGCCGATCCGGTCCGAGATCCAGATGATCTTCCAGGACCCGTACGCGTCGCTGAACCCCCGCCAGACGGTCGGCAAGATCGTCGCGGGTCCGATGGAGATCAACGACATCAACCCGGCCGGCGGCCGCGAGAACCGGGTCCGCGAGCTCCTGGAGATCGTCGGCCTGAACCCGGAGCACTTCAACCGCTTCCCGCACGAGTTCTCCGGCGGCCAGCGCCAGCGCATCGGGGTGGCCCGCGCCCTGGCCCTGGAACCGAAGCTGATCGTCGCCGACGAGCCGGTCTCGGCGCTCGACGTCTCCATCCAGGCGCAGGTCGTGAACCTTCTCCAGAAGGTCCAGAAGGAACTGGGCATCGCCTTCGTCTTCATCGCCCACGATCTCGCGATCGTGCGGCACTTCTCACAGCGCGTCGCGGTCATGTACCTCGGTAAGATCGTGGAGATCGCCGACCGCGAGGACCTGTACGACAACCCGCGCCACCCCTACACGCGGGCCCTGCTGTCCGCCGTGCCCGAGGCGACGGTGGACGTGGAGCCGCGCGAGCGGATCCGGCTGGTCGGTGACGTCCCGTCCCCGATCAACCCGCCGTCCGGCTGCCGCTTCCGCACCCGCTGCTGGAAGGCGACGGAGAAGTGCGCGACGGAGGCCCCGCCGCTGGTCCAGGTCGACGGCAACAAGCCCGGCCACCTCACCGCGTGCCACTACCCTGAGGTGCAGGAGACGATTCCCGCCCCGCGTCTCTCCAAGGACCCCGAGGCCGCGGCCTGACACACCCCTTTTTCCGTCAGCCGCCGCCTGCGGAACGGACTTTCACTGGCCCATTGACCCGAGCCCTGAACGTCCGCTCCAGGGGAGCAAGGGCCCGCACCTCCCCAGGTGCGGGCCCTTCTCATGGCCGGTCGGCGCCCTCAGGAAGCGGTACTGGCTCCGAGGAGCTCGGGCTGGTCCGCACCCGGTGCGGCCCGCAGCGACCGCACCCCGGGAGACAGGAGCGCGGCGAGGGTGGCCGCGACGATCAGGACGGCGCAGACGATCAGCATCCGGTCGGTGCCGAAGGCGTGGGCAGCGGGTCCTGCCAGCGCGAGGCCGAGCGGAGCGAGGGTGAGTGAGCCGAACCAGTCGTAGGAACTGACCCGGGACAGAGCTTCCTCGGGGACTTCGCGCTGCATGGTGGTGGACCACAGCACGCCGAAGAAGTCCAGGCTGATTCCCGCGGTGAAGGCACCCGCGACAACGGCCCACAGGGGTGCTCCGGTCCCGAGGAGGGCCGGCGGCAGGGCGGACGGGAGGGTGAACAGGACCGCCGCCAGGATGGGCCGGGTGACGCGCGCACGGGCCGCGATCCCGGCGCCCGCCACGGCCCCCAGCGCCTGGGCGGCCACCACCAGCGACCATGCGCGGGCCCCGCCGAAGTGAGCGCTCGCGGCCAGCGGACCCAGTACGCCGGCGTTGGCGTTCATGGCCGCAACAACCAGGGAGAACTGCACGACGACCACCCACAGCCACTGCCGGGAGGCGAACTCCCGCCAGCCCTCACGCAGATCGGCCCAGCCCGAGGCGGACTTCCGCGGCCGTCGGCTCAGGCGCAGGGACGAGGTGAGCGCGGCGCTGACCACGAAGGAGAGACCGTTGATGGCCAGCGCCCAGCCCGCGCCGACCCATGCGACGGTCACGCCCGACAGGGCCAGCCCCAGCAGGAGTGAGGTGTTGGTGCCGACCCGCAACAGACCGTTGGCTCGCTGGAGCGCCCCGGACGGCACCAGTTGCGGGATGACCCCGTCCATCGCGGGCCCGAACAGAGCGGTCGCGGTGCCCGCCGCGACGGCGAGCGCGCACAGCGCGGCGACGGGGGCGTGGCCGCTGAGCACCATGGCCGCGAGTCCGCCGTAGGACAGCGCACCCAGCACGTCCGACACGGCCATCAGCGCGGATCGGGACACCCGGTCCGCGATCACTCCGCCCACCAGGACCAGCGCGAGCTGCGGGACCGCCTGGCAGGCGACGACGAGTGAGAGGTCACCCGGGGTCGCGCCGGGCAGCGCGAGCACCGCGAAAGCCAGCGCGATCCGGGCGAACCCGTTGCCGAGGACGGAAATGATCCGGGCGAACGCGAGGCGCACGAAACCGGTGTTGCGCAGCAGGGACGGGGGGTGCTCAGCAACAGACATGGACGGGCACCCTACGCCCTCACCACCTCGGCCCGGTCGCCGTCGCGCACTCTTCCCGCCAAGTACGGCTCACGGGTCAGGCTCCCCCGCCCCGCGCCCAAGCCCCGCCGTTCAGGACTCGCCGAACAGCTCCGCGGCGTCCGTGACGTGCACCGCCCGCTGGGCCCAGATTTCGAGCTGGTCCAGATCGGTGCAGGCGTCCACCTGTTCTCGAACGGAGTCGCTCACCGGAATGCCACGCCATTCCAGGACTCGCAGCACCATCTCGGCGCACTGCTGGATCCGCCCCTGCTCCCGGCCTTCCTCCCGGCCTTCCTCACGCACCTGCTCCGCCAGCGGGTGCCGCCAGAAGTACTGCATCGCCGTCATCAGGTCCCTCCACATCTGCTTCGCCCGGGGATCGACCAGGCACGAGTCGACGAACTGCACGAAGACCGCGGCACTGTCGCGGTCGATGGTCTTCAGGGCGGCTGCCAGCGACTCCAGTATGGCCGCAGCATTCCGGCCTCGCCCGTGTGTCATGGCCGACAGCACCGCAAGAGGTACGTCCCGCACCGCCTCCCGCTCATCCGCGATCACCGGCACGTTGTCCGGCCCCAGCACCAGCGGACGCACCGTCAGCGACTCCCACCCCCGCAAGCCGAGCCTGATCGGCTGCGAGGCCCACCGCGCGGTCGCACTGCTCTGCGTGATCACGATCAGCACCGGCTCACACCGGTACTTCTCATAGAGATACGACAAGTAGTACGGCCAGCTCCCCCGCTTACGGCCGTCCACCTCCCCCTGCGACTCCACGACCAGGAGATACGTCCCCTCGTCCGTCTCCGCCCGCAGCAACGTGTCCACCCGACGCTCAACCGGCTCGATCTCCGTCAGATCCACGTTCATCGCCGCGAACTCCCGCGTCTCCGGAAACGGCACCCCCAGAACGCGCTGCAACGCATGCGTCAGCAACCCCGGATCCTTCTGGAAGATCCGATGCAACGCCTCATGCGACGACCCCACCATCACGCCACCCCCAGCTCACACCACACGTACTTGCCCCGCTCCCCGAACCGGGCGGACGGCTGCCAGCCCCAGCAGTCCGCACACGCCACCACCAGCCCCAACCCCCGCCCCGCCTCTTCGAGCTCCGTCACCACCCCCGACGACCCCGGCGGCTCCGGAAGCACGGGATCCGCATCCCACGCCCCGATCCACACGACACCCTCCGGGGAGCGCCGCACCCTCAGCGCGGCCGGCCCCTTCGTGTGCCGTACGGCATTGGAGACCAGCTCCGCCGCCAGCAGCTCCGCGGTGTCGGCGAGACCGATCAACCCGTGCATCGTCAGGATCAGACGCAGAGTGCGACGGCAGATCGTCACCGCTCTCGGATCGTTGGGAACGTAGAGCGTGTAGTCCCAGCTCTCGGGCATGCGTCATCAACTCCGGCCAGATGAAGGGGATTTCACGCACGGTGGCATCGCCGCACGAGAACGGTGCGGTGCACTTCCACAGCGTGTCCATTACGTCACCGACAGTAGGGGTCAATTTTGGCACCGCGCAAGTCGTTGCCGTAATCTAGCGCTCGAACGAGTCACTGCCTCTGTGCAGTTGGGGGTGGAGGAGGAAGCCATGCCACGCCGACAACAGGCGACCGCACGTCAGCAGCGGCTTGGTGCTGAGCTGCGGAAACTGCGTGAGGCGGCGGGACTCAAAGGACGCGACGCCGCCGAACTGCTGGGAACCGACTCTGCACAGGTGAGCCAGTTCGAGGCCGGTCTCGCAGGCGTCAGCGAGGCGCGCGCTCGCAGGATCGCGGCCCACTACGCCTGCACGGACCAGGAACTGGTCGACGCCCTCGCGGCGATGGCCGCCGATCGAACACGCGGGTGGTGGGAGGAATATCGGGGGCGTCTGCCCTCGTCGTTCCTCGATCTGTCGGAACTGGAGTACCACGCCGCCTACCAGTGGGACGTGGAGTTCCTGTTCATTCCCGGGCTCCTTCAGACCGAGGACTACGCAAGGGCACTCTTCTCGTCCCGCGTTCCCCAACTCCCCGAAGAGGAGAGGGAACTGCGCGTCCGGCACCGGATGCAGAGGCGCGTCATCCTGGAGAAGGCCCCGCTCGTACCGTACGAGGCCGTGATCCATGAAGCGGCACTCCGCATGATGGTGGGCAGCCGCACTGCTGCACGGGTTCAACTCACCCGAGTGCTGGAGCTTTCCGAAGCCGAGGGCACCTCGGTACGCGTGATCCCCTTCGACCTGGAGCACTTCATCGATGTAGGCGCCGCCATGGTGTACGCCGGAGGCGCCGTCCCCAAGCTGGACACCGTCGTACGCGACGGCCCTCACGGCACGGGCTTCGTCGACTCCGAAGCACAGCTGGGTGTGTTCCGAACACACTTCCGTAGATTGGAGTCGGCGTCACTCGACCCAGGCCGGTCGCGTGACTTCATCCACAGGCTGGCGAAGGAGCTGTGAGGCACTCATGACCGACCTCGACAACTGGCGCAAGTCGTCCTACTCCGGCGGCGGCGACGGCAACGCCTGTGTCGAGGTAGCCCACCACCCCTCCCACATATCCGTCCGCGACTCCAAAGCCCCCACCAGAGCCACCCTCACCTTCCGCCCCCACAGCTTCGCCGTCTTCGTCGACGCCCTCCAGGCCGCTCATCCCTGAGCCACCAGCTCCACCTCGAAGCCGTCCTCGTTCTCCAGGTACGCCGCGTAGTGGTCCGGCCCGCCGGCGAACGGATGGCGGTCCGGGAACAGCAACGTCCACCCATGTGCCGGAGCGGCTTCCGTCAGCGCGTCGACCGTCGCCCGGTCCGGTGCGTGGAACGCCAGGTGGTTCAGGCCGGGTCGCATACGGTCGTACCCTGCGCCGTCGCCCCGCATCGCCGGTGATCGTTCGACCACCAGGTACGTCTCCCCCAGCCGCCAGCTCCGCCCCTCCGGCCAGTCCTGGTACGGCGTCCAGCCCAGGCTTCGCAGCAGCCAGCCCCAGGACTCCGTCGCCCGGTCCAGGTCCGGCACCCACAGCTCTATGTGATGAAGCACCCTCAGTCCAAAGGAAGTTGATAGAAGTTCAAGAAGAGAGCCGTTCCTGACCCCGCGTTCAACATCATGTGGCACACTGCCGCGGTGGTCGATCATTCGTACGCGGATCTGTCGCTCGCCGCGCTCTACGACAGCCTCAACCCGTGGGGGCCGGGTGACGACTTCTACCTGGACCTGGTGATGTCCGCCGGGTCGGTGCTCGATGTCGGCTGCGGGACCGGGCGGTTGCTGCGCGGGGCGCGGGCAGCGGGGCACGGTGGGTCGCTGATGGGGCTTGAGCCGGCCGCGGCGATGCTCGTACAGGCGCGTCGGGCCGAACCCCGTGTCGAGTGGGTGCTCGGTGATCTGCGTACCCGCCGGTGGGAGGGCCAGGGCTTCGATCTGGTCGTGATGACAGGTCACGCTTTCCAGGAGCTGCTCGGCGACGAGGAGTTGCGCGCCGTGCTGACCGCCGTGCGCACCGCCCTCTCCCCCACCGGCCGGTTCGTCTTCGAGACCCGGAACCCCGCCGCCCGCGCCTGGGAGACCTGGACGCCGGACCGCGTGCACCACGTCGTCGACCCGGACGGCCGTCAGGTCCGTGTCTGGCACGAGGTCGACGGCTCTCCGGTCGGGGATCGGGTGACCTTCACGGAGACCTACGAGGGCGCACCCTGGCCCCAGCCCCAGGTGTGCCGGTCCACCCTGCGCTTCCTCGGACCCGACGCCCTCGCCGATTTCCTGAACGGTGCCGGCCTGGAGGTCGTCGAGCAGTACGGCGACTGGGCGCGCGGGCCGGTCACCTCCGGGAGCCCCGAGATCATCACCGTCGCGCGGCAGGGGTAGGAGCAGTCACGGGGGTCCCGCGGCCGCCGCGGTGAAGCGTGCCCCGAGTGCCGCGACCGCGGTGCGCAGTTCCGCCCCGCCCTCGACGCGGAAGGCGAACGGGACCCGCGCCAGCCACTCCTGCGCGTACATGTCGGGGTTGCGGGTGCTGCCGACCAGCACACACCGGTCCTCCCCGAGGGCCTCCACCCGTCCCATGGGCGGCCGGATCCACGGGGCCACCTCGGCCAGGGGGGCGTCGAAGACCACACGGGTGGGAAGCTCCCAGCCCAGGCCGAGGTTCTCCTCCAGCACCGCGACCGGGTCGAGGCCCTCGGGCGGTTCGAACCCGCGTCCGGTCGGCCGGACCTCGCGGACCCGGTCGACCCGGTAGGTGCGGATCGCGTTCACGCGATGGGAATGGCACAGCAGGTACCAGCGCCCGTAGCGGACGACGAGGGACCAGGGATCCACTTCCTCCTCCCATTCGTCGCCGGCCTCACTGCGGTACCCGATCGAGATCCGGCGCCGGGCCGCGACGGCGTCGACGAGTTCGCTGGTGATCGCCGGATCCGGGCGCGTCGAGTACGGGTCGGGTGCGGCCGACGCATGCTCCTGCAGCATGGCCGCCTGACGGCCGATGCTCTCCGGCAGCGCCTTGACGACCTTGTCCAGGGCGGTCCCGACCAGGTCGTCGGCATCGTCGGCGTCGCTCCCGGCCGACCGGCTGCCGAGCACCGCCATCACCAGGCCGAGCGCCTCGGCCTGGGTGAAATGCACCGGCGGCAGTCGTGTCCCGCGCCCCAGCCGGTACCCGCCGTGCGGCCCGCGGGCCGACTCCACGGGGATGCCGGCCTCCCGCAGGATCCCGACGTACCGGCGCGCGGCCCGCTCCGTGACGCCCAGCCGTACGGCGAGTTCACCGGCCGTCGTACCGGGGCGGGTCCGGAGTATCTCCAGAGTGCGGATCGCCCGCGCGGTGGGGCTGAGATCGTTCGGCACGGAGGCAGGCTAGTCGGCTTCGGCGGGCACCGGCCGACGGCCGCCGGACAATCCGGCAGCAGATCGTCCGGATCTCCTCCTACGGTAAGGCCCGTGAAGCCGGAGAAGGGGAACTGACCATGGACATACTGCTCATCGGCGGCCTGTGGCTGAACGGATCCGTGTGGGGCGACGTCGTGTCCGCGCTGGAGCCGCTGGGTCATCGTCCGGTGCCGATCACACTCCCCGGCCAGGGGGACGGTGCCGCGTCCGCCACGCTCGACGACCAGGTGGCGGCGGTGCTCGCCGCGGTGGACGCGGCGCCCGGAAGGCCCGTGGTGGTGGGGCACTCGGCCGCCTGCACACTGGCCTGGCTGGCCGCCGACCGGCGGCCGGAACGGCTGGCCAAGGTCGTCCTCATCGGCGGCTTCCCGTCCGCCGACGGCCGGCCGTACGCCGACTTCTTCGAGGTACGGGACGGGGTCATGCCGTTCCCGGGCTGGGAGCCGTTCGAGGGGCCGGACGCGGCGGACCTCGACGAGGTCGCCCGGCGGGAGCTGGCGGCCGCCGCGATCCCGGTGCCCGTGGGGGTGTCCAGGGGCGTGGTGCGGCTGACCGACGAACGGCGGTTCGAGGTCCCGGCCGTCGTCGTGTGCCCGGAGTTCACGCCCGCGCAGGCACAGGAGTGGATCAGCGGCGGCGATGTCCCGGAGCTCGCCCGGGCCAAGCACCTCGACTTCGCCGACATCGACTCGGGTCACTGGCCCATGGTCACCCGGCCCGCCGAGCTGGCCCGGATCCTGGCCACGGCGGCGGGCACGGCGGAGGGCGCAACGGCGGACACGGCGGCGGGCACCGCCTGACCGGCCGGCCACCGCCCGGCGTTGCGTGGGCTCCGGGCGGTCAGCCCTCCTCCTCCAGCGCCGCCAGCGCCGGATCCAGCACGATGTCCTCGCCCCGGGCCTCCGTCGTCGGGTCCTCCGGGAAGTGGCAGGCCGTGAGGTGGCCCTCGTGGTTGCCGGCGATCCGGATCAGCGGGGGTTCCTCCGTCGCACACTTGTCCTGGGCCTTCCAGCAGCGCGTGCGGAAGCGGCAGCCTGAGGGCGGGGAGATCGGGGACGGGACGTCGCCGGCCAGGCGGATGCGTTCGCGGCCGACCGCGTCCGGCTCGTCCGTGAGGTTGACCTCCGGTACCGCCGAGAGCAGGGCGTGGGTGTAGGGGTGGCGGGGGCGGGTGTAGATCGCCTCCCGGTCGCCGACCTCGATGATCTTGCCGAGGTACATCACCGCGACCCGCTGCGAGAAGTGCCGCACGATCGCCAGGTCGTGGGCGATGAACAGGAACGCGATGCCCAGTTCCCTCTGGACCTGCTGGAGGAGGTTGACCACCTGGGCCTGGATGGAGACGTCCAGGGCGGAGACCGGCTCGTCGGCGACGATCAGCTTCGGTTCCAGGGCCAGGGCGCGGGCCACCCCGATGCGCTGGCGCTGGCCGCCGGAGAACTCGTGCGGGAAGCGGTTGAAGTGCTCCGGGTTGAGACCGACGATCTCCAGCAGTTCCCTGACGCGCTTCTCGCGGCCGCCCTCCGGTTCTATCCCGTTGATCTCCATCGGGCCCGAGATGATCTTGCCGACCGTCTGCCGGGGGTTCAGCGACGAGTACGGGTCCTGGAAGATCATCTGGATCTCGGATCGGATCGGCGCCAGTTGCCTGCGGGAGGCGTGGCCGATCTCCTGGCCGCGATAGCTGATCGTGCCGTTCGTCGGCTCCAGCAGGCGGGTGATCAGGCGGCCCGTCGTGGACTTGCCGCAGCCCGACTCGCCGACCAGGCCGAAGCTCTCCCCCACCCGTACGGTCAGGTCGATGCCGTCCACGGCCTGGACGTGCCCGACCGTGCGCCGGATCGGGAAGCCGCCCTTGACCGGGAAGTACTTGGTCAGGCCGGAGACCTCCAGCAGCGGTTCGCCGGCTGTCGCCTCGCGCGGGGCGGGAAGGACCATGTCCTGGGTCATGACGTGTCGTCTCCTAGCCCAGACGGGGCTTGATCTCTTCGATGAAGATGGTGCGTTTCTGGTCCGCCGTGAGGTGGCAGGCCGCGGAGCGGTCGGGGCCCAGCAGCGGGCGTTCGGTGACGCAGCGGGTGCCGCCGACCCGGTCCTGGAAGGTGCAGCGGGGGTGGAAGCGGCAGCCGGAGGGCGGGGTCAGCAGGGAGGGCGGCATGCCGGGGATCGGGTTCAGCGGCGCGTCCAGGTCGGAGTCGAGGCGTGGCATCGAGTTCAGCAGACCCCAGGTGTACGGGTGCTGGGGCGCGCGCAGGACCTCGTCCGTCGTGCCGCGCTCCACCGCGCTGCCCGCGTACATCACCATGATGTCGTCAGCCATGTCGGCGATCACCCCCAGGTCGTGGGTGATGAAGATGATGCCCGATCCGAACTCCTGTTGCAGGTCCTTGAGCAGGTCCAGAATCTGCGCCTGGACGGTCACGTCCAGGGCGGTGGTCGGCTCGTCGGCGATGAGCAGGTCGGGGTCGCAGACCAGGGCCATCGCGATCATCGCGCGCTGGCGCATACCGCCGGAGAACTGGTGCGGGTAGTCCTTCGCCCGCTCCTTCGGGTTGGGGATGCCGACCTTGGCAAGCATCTCGACCGCCCGGTCCCAGGCCGCCCGCTTGGAGGCGCCCCGGTGCTTCATGAACGGTTCGGCGATCTGCCGGCCGACCGTGTAGTACGGCGACAGCGCGGTGAGCGGGTCCTGGAAGATCATGGCGGCCTTGTTGCCGCGCACCTTCTCCAGTTCCGACTCGCGGGCGGTGATCAACTCCTGGCCGTCCAGGAGGATCTCGCCCTCGACCGTGGTGAACTGGGGGTTGTGCAGGCCGAGGATGGTCAGGTTGGTGACCGACTTCCCGGAGCCCGACTCGCCGACGATGCCGAGTGTCCTGCCTCGCTCCACGTCGAACGACAGCCCGTCCACGGCCCGTACCACGCCGTCCTCGGTCTTGAAGCTGACGTGCAGGTCCCGCACCGAGAGGAAGGCACCCGCGTCGGCCGGTGCGGGGGTGCCGGCGCCCTTGGTCAGAGTGGTCACGACGGTTCTCCTCTTGCCCGGCCTAGGACAGCCGGACGCGCGGGTCGATGAACGCGTAGGCCGCGTCGACGATGATGTTGAACAGCAGGATCATGGCGGCCGAGAACAGCATCACGCCGAGGAGCAGCGGCAGATCGCTGAACTGCACGGATTCCACCGCGAGGCGCCCGAGGCCGGGCAGTCCGAAGGTGTACTCCGTGATGATGGCACCGCCGAGCAGCGTGCCGAGGTCGATGCCGAAGATGGTGACGATCGGGATGAGCGAGCCGCGCCAGGCGTAGCGGAAGAACACGTACTTGCGCGACATGCCCTTGGCGCGGGCGGTGCGCACGTGTTCCTCCTGGAGCTGTTCGATCATCGACGAGCGCGCCATACGGGTGTACTGCGAGGCGAAGATCGTGGACAGCACCACCCACGGGATGATCAGCCCGCTGAACCAGCTCACCGGGTCCGCGGTGAAGTTGTTGTAGGAGGGCTTGTCGAAGATGTGGGACTGGTAGACGAGCGCTGCCAGTGCCAGGGGGCCGAGGAAGTAGATCTGCAGCGAACTGATCACCATCGCCCCCGCGGTGACCGTCTTGTCGAGCAGCGTTCCCCGCTTCCACGCTGCGATCAGGCCGGTTCCCAGGCCAACGGTCAGGAAGACCACCGCGGCACCCAGGGTCAGCGAGAGCGTGGTGGGCAGGCGGTCCATCATCGTGGCCCAGACCTGGTCGTTGGTGTGGTACGAGTACCCGAAGCAGGGGGCGGGGCAGGGGCCCTGGGCGAACTGGTTGCTGCCGAGGACGAGGTTGTGCAGGAAGATCCCGTACTGCTCGGGAATCGGCTTGTCGAGGCCGAGCACATGGTGGATGTTCGCGAGGGCCTGCGGGTTGCACGTCTTGCCGCACATCAACAGCGCCGGGTCACGCGGCATCCCGAAGAACAGCAGGAACGTCACGATGCTCAGCAGAAAGAGGATGACGACGGCACCGAGGAACCGGCGGACGAGGAAGCGCAGCATGACAACCGGGGCTTTCTGACGTCGGCGGGCCGGGCGGTACCCGGTGCGCTGCCGCCTGTGGCGTGCTCACGCACCGGGTACCGGTCGGACGAGGGGGGTTACTTGATGTACAGACGACGCGGGTCGATGCCGCCGATCACGTCGTCGTAGACCAGGCCGCCGACCTTGGAACCGGCGATCTGGACCTGCTTGTAGTCGATGGTCGGGACGGCGTTGACGGCGTCCTTCGCCAGGTACTGGTCGATCTTCTCCCAGGCCGCCGCCGACTTGACCGGGTCGCTGATCTTGTTGGCCGCGTCGATGTCGGCGTTCACCTTGGCGTCGTTGATGTGCGAGTAGTTGGGCGAGCCGTCGGCGACCGCTCGGCCGTCGAACAGCGGCGGGATCACGGTCGAGGCGGACGGCCAGTCGGCACCCCAGGCGGAGTGGTAGATGTCGTAGTTGTTGTCGACCTTGCCGATCTGGTCGTAGAACGTCTCAGCCGGGATGTCCTGGCGCTGGACGTTGAAGCCGGCCTTGTTCAGCGCGGCGGCGATGGCGGCGGAGTACTGCTGCCCCTCGGGAGTGTTGATGTAGCCGTAGGTCAGCTTCATGCCGACCTTGCCGGCCTTCTTCAGCAGCGCCTTGGCCTTGACCGCGTCGCCACCAGGGTTCTTCTTCTTGCCCCACGGGTCGAAGGAGGCGTCGTAGCCGCTGACGGTCGGGCTGATGAAGCCGCCGGCGACCTCTGCGGCGGAACTGCCGCCGAAGGCACGGATCATCGGGGTGATCGGCAGGGCGTAGGCGATGGCCTCGCGGACCGTCTTGTCCTGCAGGGCCGCGTGGGACATGTTGATGTTGAGCTGGCCGACGTAGGGCTGGTAGCCGGCGACCGTGCGGGCCTTGATGGCCGCGTCACCGCCGAGTACCTGGCTGATGTTGCCCGCGTCCACCGAGTTGTTGAAGCTGACGCCGGTCTGGTCGGCGCCGGTGTCCGCGAGAAGGGACTTGGTGGAGTCCTCGTACTGGACGTTGAACGTGAAGTTCATCTGGTCCACGTACTGGTTGCGGATCGGGTCCGTCTTCGGGTCCCAGTTGGGGTTCTTGACCAGCACCATCGACTTGCCGGACTTGAACGACTGGATCTTGTACGGGCCGCTCGTGACCGGGCTCTTGTCGTACTTCTCCTTGGTGTCGCCCTTCTTGGAGACGACGTCGTAGCCCGCCATGGCCAGCGCGTACGGCAGGTCCGGGTGCGGGGTCTTGAAGTGGAAGATGATGGTCTTGGCGTCGGGGGTCTCAAGGATGCTGTCGGGCAGGTGCTTGCCCTTGTAGGGACCGTCCGGGAGCAGCTTGCGGTAGTCGGCGCCGTTCGTGTCCGCCAGCCAGTTCTGGAGGTAGGTCGGGCCCTGGTTGATGAAGGACGCGAAGAGCCGCTCGAAGGTCTGGCGGAAGTCCGCGGACGTGATCGCTGTCCCGTCGGAGAACTTGATGCCGTCCTTGAGGGTGTACTTCCAGGTCTTGCCGCCGTCCGTGGTGGTGCCGGAATCGGTGGCGAGGTCGCCGACGACCTCGTGGCCGCTGCCCTTGTTGTTGGTGGACTTGTAGCCGGTGAGACCTCTGTGGATCAGCGTCGCGAGCGAGCCCTCGTCGGAGACGTAGATCTGGCCCGGGTCGAGGTGGGCGTAGGAGTCGCGCTGCAGCACCTCCAGAGTGCCGCCCGTCTTGGCACCCGGCACGGTCGTGGCCGGCCCCTGGGAGTCCGCGGCGTCGCCGAACTTGATGGACGCCTGCTGCCGCTTGGCGTTCTCCTGGTCCTTCTTGTCGTTGTCGCTCGCGTTGCTGCCGCCCTTGCTGCAGCCGGTGAGCACGAGTGCTCCGGCCGCGAGCACGGACAATGCGGCGTATGTACGGCGTCCGCCCTTACTCATCACTGAAAGCTCCACCCATCTCTGTGTCGCCGGTGCAATAGGTACGGCTGTGCGGTATCCGGGCGAGGACGCCCACTAACTGCCGGTCAGCGCGCCGTCTTGGGGTCGAAGGCGTCCCGGACCGAATCCCCGAGCAGGTTGAATGCGACGACGAAGATGACCATCGAGACGCCGGGGAAGAACATGTAGGTGATGTCGTTCTGCAGCACGAGCTCGGTCGAGGCCTTGGAGAACATCTGGCCCCAGTCGGGGGTCGGTTCGACGATGCCCACGCCGAGGAAGGACAGCCCCGCCTCCGCGGTCACGAAGTTCGGCAGCATGTACGTCGCCTGCACGAGGATCGGTGTGACCACGTTCGGCAGGATCTCCCTGCGGATGACGCGCCAGGGAGAGGCTCCGCTGACCTTCGCCGCCTCGATGAACTCCCGCTCGCGCAGGGCGAGAGAGGTACCGCGGAGGATGCGGGCGAGGCTCATCCAGCCGAGGAACCACTGGACGAGGATGAGCGCGAGGACCCGCACGTAGGTCGGCGTCTCGTCGCGTGGGCTGACGAAGAGCGACACCACAACCGGCATGCTGGCGATGAAGAACAGCTGCGCGGGGAACGCCAGCAGGAAGTCGATGAGCCGGCCGATCGCGTAGTCGGCCTTCCCCCCGAGGTAACCGGCCGCGATGCCCAGGAGGATGCCCGTCAGCACCGTCGCGAGCGTCACGGCCACGGAGATCATCAACGAGGTCCGG
Source organism: Streptomyces sp. NPDC001980 (assembly GCF_040296885.1). Taxonomy (NCBI): domain Bacteria; kingdom Bacillati; phylum Actinomycetota; class Actinomycetes; order Kitasatosporales; family Streptomycetaceae; genus Streptomyces; species Streptomyces sp. NPDC001980. Next base: position 151,538 of record NZ_JBEOYD010000013.1, read on the forward strand.
ATGCCGTAGATCAGCTTGGTGAACACGTCGTAGCCGTTGCCCGGTTCGAGGCCGAACCAGAACTCGCTGCTGATGCCGCCGTTGGGCTGCACCGGCACACCCGCGCTGTCGAAGAGTTCCGGGCGTTCGTCGGCGTAGATGGTGTACGGGTTCTTGCCGTACAGCTTCGAGATCAGCGGCGCCGCCGCCGCGACGAGGAAGAAGAAGGCCACGACGAACGCCGAGATGACACCGGTGCGGTCGCGCTTGAAGCGGATCCACATCAGCTGGCCGGGCGAGCGGCCTTCGACCTTCACCGTCCCGGTCCTGGTGTCGGGTTCCGGTCCGCCGTCCACGACGACCGACCGTCCGCCACCCTCAATGTCCGTAGGACTTGTCACAGTTCGTCCAATTCACAGGTATGGGTGTGCCCAACCGGCGGCCCGCACGGGCACGCGACCGCTGTGGCATGAGCCGATGAGGCGTGATTCGATGAAGCGTCAGGGCGTCCCCACGGCGAGCGGGAATGCCGCAGCCGGACGCGCGTAGGCGAGCGACGGCGCTACGCGGCCGGACGCTGCTTCAGGACCAACCGCCGGACGAACAAGGACAGTCGGACGCGATGGACGGCGTGGCCGACGACGGAACCCACCTGGTGCCTGTGACACTGCACATGGGACTTCTCCTCATGACTTCACGTGTTCACCAACAGGAGGTTTCCGTCCACACCCTCCGACACCCCTGACGGAGGGCCAGACACCCCCTGGTGCTCGTGAGTCGAGCGCTGTCCCCACAGCGCGAGACCCATTGACCCGAGCGCTACGCGGCTAACTATCTGCCATGAGCCAGGTGCCGACCACTGTCTTTAAATCTCAATTCAGTCACAGCTGGCGCGTAGTTCTTCCGAAAAATGGACAAAGCGTTCGACGGGAGAAGGCCGCGAAACGGACTTGTTACATGGGTATCGGGCGCGGATCTCCGCATTTCGGACACCGACCCGAGGTTGGCCGAGTCCCGCCCACTCGAAAACCGGTTGCAAAAAACCCGGGCACCCCCATCATGGGGGCACCCGGGTTCAGGCGTCCTGCAATCAGGCGCGATCAGCCATGCTTGGCGCGGCTGGCGGCGCGGGCCCGCTCGCGGGCGTCCAGGTTCACCTTGCGGATGCGAACCGCCTCCGGGGTCACCTCGACGCACTCGTCGTCACGGCAGAACTCCAGCGACTGCTCCAGCGACAGCTTGCGCGGCGGCACGATCGCCTCGAACGAGTCGGCCGACGAAGACCGCATGTTGGTGAGCTTCTTCTCCTTGGTGATGTTGACGTCCATGTCGTCGGAGCGGGAGTTCTCGCCGACGATCATGCCCTCGTACACCTCGGTGCCGGGGTCCGTGAACAGCACACCGCGCTCCTGGAGGTTCGTCATCGCGAAGGCGGTGACGGCTCCGGAGCGGTCGGCGACCAGCGAGCCGTTGTTACGGGTCTGCAGGGTGCCGAACCAGGGCTCGAAGCCCTCGTGGATCGAGTGACCGATGCCGGTGCCGCGGGTCTGGGTCAGGAACTCGGTCCGGAAGCCGATGAGACCGCGCGACGGCACCACGAACTCCATGCGGACCCAGCCGGAGCCGTGGTTCGACATGTTGTCCATACGGCCCTTGCGGACACCCATGAGCTGCGTGACCGCGCCCATGTGCTCCTCGGGCACGTCGATCGTCATGCGCTCGACGGGCTCGTACGTCTTGCCGTCGACGTCCTTGGTGACCACCTGGGGCTTGCCGATCGTCAGCTCGAAGCCCTCGCGGCGCATCTGCTCGACCAGGATGGCGAGCGCCAGCTCACCGCGGCCCTGGACCTCCCAGGCGTCCGGACGCTCGGTGTCCAGCACGCGGAGGGAGACGTTACCGACCAGCTCGCGGTCGAGGCGGTCCTTGACCTGGCGGGCGGTGACCTTGCGGTCCTTGACGGCCGCCTTGTTGTCGGCGCCCTTGCCGGTGCCGCCACGGCCGACCAGCGGCGAGGTGTTCGTACCGATGGTCATGGAGATCGCGGGCTCGTCCACCGTGATCAGCGGGAGCGGGATCGGGTTCTCGGGGTCGGCGAGGGTCTCGCCGATCATGATGTCCGTGATACCGGCGACGGCGCAGATGTCACCCGGGCCGGCCTTCTCGGCGGGCTTGCGGGTGAGCGCCTCGGTCATCAGCAGCTCGGTGATGCGCACGTTGGACATCGTGCCGTCACGCTTGATCCACGTGACCGTCTGGCCCTTGCGCAGCTCGCCCTGCTCGACGCGGAGCAGCGCGATACGGCCGAGGAAGTTGTCGGCGTCCAGGTTGGTGACGTGGGCCTGGAGCGGGGCGTCCTCGTCGTAGGTCGGGGCCGGGATGTGCTCCAGGATCGTGGAGAAGAACGGCTCCAGGCTGGTGGAGTCGGCCGGGACCGTGCCGTTCTCCGGCTTGGTCAGCGAGGCGATGCCGTCACGGCCGCAGGCGTAGACGATCGGGAACTCGATCTGCTCCTCGTCCGCGTCCAGGTCGAGGAAGAGGTCGTACGTCTCGTTGACGACCTCGTCGATGCGGGAGTCCGGGCGGTCCGTCTTGTTGATGCACAGGATGACGGGCAGGCGCTGCTGGAGCGCCTTGCGGAGCACGAACCGGGTCTGCGGCAGCGGGCCCTCGGAGGCGTCGACGAGCAGCACGACACCGTCGACCATCGACAGACCGCGCTCGACCTCGCCGCCGAAGTCGGCGTGGCCGGGGGTGTCGATGATGTTGATCGTGATGACGTCACCCCCGTCCTTGGGGTGGTACTTCACCGCCGTGTTCTTGGCCAGGATCGTGATGCCCTTCTCACGCTCCAGGTCGTTCGAGTCCATCATGCGGTCGTCGACGCCTTCGAGCTGGTGCGCTGCGAACGCGCCGGCCTGCTTCAGCATGCCGTCGACGATGGTCGTCTTGCCGTGGTCGACGTGAGCGACGATGGCGACATTGCGGATGTCGTGGCGCGTGGCCATAGTGCGGCGTACTCCCGGAGTGTGAGGAAGGGGCCTGCGCGTACGTCGGTGTTACGCGGACCCTGCCGGGCTGAACACGCCACGGCCTCACCCCATGGTACGTGCACTCTCCAGCAGGGGCTCGCCGGGCCAACGCAAGGGGCGCGGGCGGTACCAATATGCGGCTCCGCCGCGTGGGCGCGACCAGCCCCCACGCACCCGCACCCGACGACGGGACCCGACCCGCCCTACCCCTTGCTCGGGCTCGGGCTCGGCGACGCCTTCGCCCCCTTCTTCAGGAACCCCATGTCCTGGTACACCGGCGTCTGGAAGCCGAAGGCGCCCACGTTCACCAGGTCCTTCCTCGCGCCCACGAGCTGCGGCCGCTGGTACAGCGGCAGCGACCCCGCCGACGCCCAGATCCTGGAGTCCGCCTTGCGCAGCAGCCCGTCCGCCTCGTCCTCGTCCAGCGTGCCCAGCGCCTGGTCGAAGAGCTGGTCCACCTGGTCGGTGCCGACCCGCGTGTAGTTCTGCTCGACGTTCAGCGAGCCGTCGGCCGCCACCACCGGCTTCGCGTAGATCGGCCGCGCGTCCGTCGCCGGGAACGCGGACGACGGCCACGAGTACAGCGCGAGGTCGTACTGCCCGGACGCGATGTGGTCCTTGAAGTAGCTGTCGTCCGAGACCTTGTGGATCTCGGTCGCGATCCCCACCCTGTCCAGCATCTGCGTGATCTGGTCGGCGACCGCCTGGACGGTCTCCGAGCCCGGCCCCGACGGCAGCACGAACCGCAGTGAGAGCGCCTTCCCGTCCTTGGCCAGCGGCCCGGCCGGCGCCCCCGCACCCCTGGGTGCCGCCGTGCCCTTCGGCGCGTACGCCCCGGGCGCCCCGTGGGCGTGGTCCTTCTGGTGGTCGCGGGTGTCCTTGTCGTAGGCCTTGTCGTCCTCCCCGACGATGTACTGCCCGTCGTGCCCGCCGTCCGACTCGTCGCCCTGCTCGCTGTCGCCCTTCTTCTTGTCGCCCTTCTTCTCGTCCTCCCCGCCGGCCGCCTTGCCGCCGGTCTTGACCGGTCCGCCGGCCACCCAGCCCGCGTCGGCGAGCAGGGCCTGCGCCTCGTGGGTGTCGAGGCCGCCGATGGCCCCGCTGCCGTCGGTGTAGGCGGCCTGCCCGGACAGGGCGACGTGGCTGTCGACCGGCACCGCGGGCAGCCCCAGCGGGGTGAGGACCAGCTTGGCGAGGGCCCGGCGGTCGAGGGCGCGGGCGACGGCCCGGCGGACCCGCTCGTCGGCGAGCGGGCCCTCGGAGCCGTTGAGGGCGAGCTGGGTGTAGGCGGGCTCCAGCGACTTGCGGACGCCGAAGTCGCGCAGCTCGTGCTGCTGCTCCAGCCACTTGGCGATGCTCCTGCGGAGCTTCTTCGGCCCCTTGGGCAGCTTCTCCTCGTCCATGCCGAGGGTCAGCGCCCAGGACCGCAGCTTCTTGGCCGAGGTCTTCCCGGCGCCCTGCAACGGCAGGCCGGTGCCCTTCTCGCGGCCGGCGACGGTGATCCGGTCGGCGTCGGCGGCGTCGATGTCGGCGACGTCGACGGTGCCGGCGGCGAGCGCGGAGGCCCGCTTCGCGCGGTCCACGGCGTGCAGGTCGATCTCGTCGAGCTTGGCCGGACGTCCCCACCAGCGCGGGTTGCGGGTGAGGACCACGTCCTTCTTGGCGGTGTCGACCTTGTCGACCCGGAAGGGGCCCGCGGTGACGGTGAGCTTGCGGCGGGCGCCGTCGTTGAAGGCGTCCGGGGTGCCCATGACGTCCTTCGGGTACAGCGGCGAGAACAGCGACTTCCAGTCGGCGTACGGCCGGTCGAAGGTGACCCGGACCTCCAGGTCGTTGGCGCCGCGCTCGATCTGGGCGATGCGGTCGTAGCCGGCGTTGCGGGCGGTCCAGTAGGCGGAGTCCTTGCCGGACAGGGCGCGCCACTGGGCGGCGAAGTCGGCGGCGCCGATCTCCCGGCCGTCGCTCCAGACGGCCTGCTGGTCGAGCTTGTAGAGGACGACCTGGCGGGGCTCGGTCTCGATGACCTTCGCGGACTCCAGGTAGTCCGGGTTGCGGACCGGTTTCCCGGTGGCGTCGATGGTGAACATCGACGGCAGGACGGCCTGGGCGACCCGGGTGGTGCCCGCGTCGGCGTCGGCCTGGAAGGTGTTGAGGGTCTCCGGTACGGCGTCCACGGCCATCTTCAGGGTGCCGCCCTCGGCGACCGCGTCCCGGGCGACCGGCACGATGTCCTGACCGGCCAGCGGCTTGCTGCCCTCGTCGTCGGAGGCGCAGCCGGCGAGGAGGGGCACGGCGAGGGCGCCTGCGGCGAGGAAGGCGAGGGCGCTTCGCTGGAGGCGGCGCGATGGGCCGTCCTTCAGCTGCAGCGCCGTTGTGGCTGGTCGCGCAGTTCCCCGCGCCCCTTCGGGGCGCTGCCCCGCGCCGACGCCGTGGTGAGACATCTCTGCTACCTCCGTGTGGCCCGGTACCACGGGTGGGGTCTGTTCACATTTGGGGGTATTTTGGAGTTGATCACATGTACGTCAGAAGTACGGACCCCACTGAAATGGACGGGGTCCACCGGCCGGGTACGACACGGCGGCGGGGGCTGCCAAAGGCCACCCGTGCGGCGCAATGCCGTGCTCTTCCCCGGCGCAAACAGAGCGCGTGCGGGCGTGCGACGGAGGCACGCAATCCGCCAATCGCTGCACATGGCTTCACATCAGTAGGTGTGACGCGCAACACTCGCAGGCGCATGAACGTTGCCGCCTTGGACCACGAAGTCCGCGGAAGTGAGGTCACGTCATGTCCGTGCACGACGACCTGACGTCAGTCCAGCGTTGCCTAGAGGACCTGAACCGGTCCGTCGGCCGCCTGGAGCAGCAGCTCGGGAGCGGCGGACTGGAGATGCGCCGCGTCCGATCCGACGCCGATCACCTGCGCGAGAGCGTGGCACTGCTGCGGGAGGCGGCCAACTCCGGCGCCCCGAGCAAACGCCCCGAGCTCGTCACCATCTCCGACGACCCGTACGACATCAACCTGTGGACGGACACGGACGACGAGGGTCTCGGCGCCCGCGACCGGCACGCCCCCTAGGAGCGCCCGCCCGCAGGCCCCGACCCCCGAACCGACCGGAGTCATCCGTTGGCCACTGGTACGGAACCACATCAGAACAGCGGCGGCGTACGCACCCGTACGCGCGCCGCGATCTCCGCCCCGCACCTGCGGACCGACCGCTGGTGGCTGGCACCCGCCGTCACCGCGGCCGGTCTGTTCGCGTTCGTCGTCTACTCGACGTGGCGGGCCTTCTCGAACGCGCACTACTACTCGGCGCCGTACGTCTCGCCGTTCTACTCGCCCTGTCTGGCCGAGAACTGCAGGACCATGCCGTCCGGCCCGAACGCCGACCTCTTCGGCAGCTGGTGGGCGATCTCCCCGGCGATCATCATCCTGATCTTCCCGCTGGGCTTCCGCCTGACCTGCTACTACTACCGCAAGGCGTACTACCGCAGCTTCTGGGCGTCCCCGCCGGCCTGCGCGGTGGCCGAGCCGCACGCGAAGTACACCGGTGAGACCCGCTTCCCGCTGATCCTGCAGAACGTCCACCGGTACTTCTTCTACTTCGCCCTGCTGGTCGCCTGCGTGCTGACCTACGACACGGTCCTGTCCTTCCGGGACACGCACGAGAACTGGGGCCACATGGGCCTCGGCACCCTGGTCTTCCTGGTCAACATCGTGCTGATCTGGGCGTACACGCTGTCCTGCCACTCCTGCCGGCACATCGTCGGCGGCAAGCTCAAGCACTTCTCCAAGCACCCCGTGCGCTACAAGGCATGGCAGTTCGTGGGCCGGCTCAACGACCGGCACATGCTGCTCGCCTGGGCGTCGTTGGTGAGCGTGGCGCTCGCCGACTTCTACGTCTACCTGCTCGCGTCCGGTGTCTTCGACGATCCGCGATTCTTTTAAGGACTGGGGCTTCTGATGTCAGCGGTGGAGCGGCAGCAGTGGGACGTCGTGGTCGTCGGCGCCGGCGGGGCCGGACTGCGGGCCGCGATCGAGGCGCGCGAGCGGGGCGCCCGCACGGCGGTGATCTGCAAGTCGCTGTTCGGCAAGGCGCACACGGTGATGGCCGAGGGCGGCATCGCGGCGGCCATGGCCAACGTCAACGAGCACGACAACTGGCAGGTCCACTTCCGCGACACCCTGCGCGGCGGCAAGTTCCTCAACCAGTGGCGGATGGCCGAACTGCACGCCAAGGAGGCCCCGGACCGTGTCTGGGAGCTGGAGACCTGGGGCGCCCTCTTCGACCGCACGAAGGACGGGAAGATCTCCCAGCGCAACTTCGGGGGCCACGAGTACCCGCGCCTCGCCCACGTCGGCGACCGTACGGGCCTTGAGCTGATCCGGACTTTGCAGCAGAAGATCGTCTCGCTCCAGCAGGAGGACGAGAAGGAGACCGGCGACTACGAGTCCCGGCTCAAGGTCTTCCAGGAGTGCACGGTCACCCGGATCCTCAAGGACGGCACACGTGTCTCCGGGGTCTTCGCGTACGAGCGGGAGACCGGACGTTTCTTCGTCCTCGAAGCGCCCTCCGTCATCGTCGCGACCGGGGGCATCGGCAAGTCCTTCAAGGTGACCTCGAACTCGTGGGAGTACACCGGCGACGGCCACGCGCTCGCCCTGCTCGCCGGGGCGCCGCTGCTCAACATGGAGTTCGTGCAGTTCCACCCGACCGGCATGGTCTGGCCGCCGTCGGTGAAGGGGATCCTGGTCACCGAGTCGGTGCGCGGCGACGGCGGGGTGCTGCGCAACTCCGAGGGCAAGCGGTTCATGTTCGACTACATCCCGGACGTCTTCAAGGAGAAGTACGCCGAGTCCGAGGAGGAGGGCGACCGCTGGTACGAGGACCCGGACCACAACCGGCGTCCCCCGGAGCTACTCCCCCGCGACGAGGTCGCCCGCGCCATCAACTCCGAGGTGAAGGCGGGCCGCGGTTCCCCGCACGGCGGGGTCTTCCTGGACGTGTCGACGCGGATGCCGGCGGAGGTCATCCGGCGCCGGCTGCCGTCCATGTACCACCAGTTCAAGGAGCTGGCGGACGTCGACATCACGGCGGAGGCGATGGAGGTCGGGCCGACCTGCCACTACGTGATGGGCGGGGTCGCGGTGGACTCCGACACCGCCGCCGCCCGTGGCGTACCGGGGCTCTTCGCGGCCGGTGAGGTGGCCGGCGGCATGCACGGCTCCAACCGGCTCGGCGGCAACTCGCTCTCCGACCTGCTGGTGTTCGGGCGCCGGGCGGGCTGGCACGCGGCCGACCACGCGGCGGACCTCGACGAGCGGCCGGCGGTGGACGACGAGCAGATCGACGCGGCGGCGGCCGAGGCGCTGCGGCCCTTCTCCGCCGAGGGCCAGGAACCGGACTCCGGCCCGCCGGAGAACCCGTACACCCTCCACCAGGCGCTCCAGCAGTCCATGAACGACCTGGTCGGCATCATCCGCCGGGAGGGCGAGATGGAGCAGGCCCTGGAGAACCTCGCCGGGCTGCGGGTACGGGCGCGCCGGGCCGGGGTGGAGGGGCACCGGCAGTTCAACCCGGGCTGGCACCTCGCCCTGGACCTCAGGAACATGCTGCTGGTCAGCGAGTGCGTGGCCCGCGCCGCGCTGGAGCGCACCGAGTCGCGCGGCGGTCACACCCGCGAGGACCATCCGGTCATGGACCGCCGGTGGCGCCCCGTCAACCTGCTCTGCCGGCTGGCCGACCCCACCGGCGGGCTCGCGGCCACCGACCCGGAGCGCGGCCAGATCGACCTCACCCGCGAGACCACCGACCCCATCCGAGCCGACCTGCTCGCCCTCTTCGAGAAGGAGGAGCTGGTCAAGTACCTCGCCGAAGAGGAGCTGTACGAATGAGCGGCTACACGGCCCACTTCCGGGTGTGGCGGGGCGACGTCGAGGGCGGCGGCCTGGAGGACTTCAAGGTCGAGGTGAACGACGGCGAGGTGGTCCTCGACATCATCCACCGCATCCAGGCCACCCAGGCCGCCGACCTGGCCGTCCGCTGGAACTGCAAGGCGGGCAAGTGCGGTTCGTGCTCGGCGGAGATCAACGGCCGCCCGCGTCTGCTGTGCATGACCCGGATGTCCGTCTTCGAGCAGGACGAGACCATCACGGTCACCCCGCTGCGCGCCTTCCCGGTCATCCGCGACCTGGTCACGGACGTGGGCTTCAACTACCAGAAGGCCAGGGAGGTCCCGTCCTTCGTACCGCCGGCCGACCTCGGCCCCGGCGAGTACCGCATGTACCAGGAGGACGTGGACCGCTCGCAGGAGTTCCGCAAGTGCATCGAGTGCTTCCTGTGCCAGGACACCTGTCACGTCGTCCGCGACCACGAGGAGAACAAGACGGCCTTCGCCGGCCCGCGTTTCCTCATGCGCGTCGCCGAACTGGACATGCACCCGCTGGACGCGGCGGAGGCCTCCGGCCTGGACCGCAAGCGCACGGCCCAGGACGAACACGGCCTCGGCTACTGCAACATCACCAAGTGCTGCACGGAGGTGTGCCCGGAGGGCATCCACATCACCGACAACGCGCTGATCCCCCTGAAGGAGCGGGCCGTCGACCGCAAGTACGACCCGCTGGTGTGGCTCGGCTCGAAGATCAGGAGGCGCCCCGCAGGAGGCTGAGCACCTGCCGCAGGTTGGACTCGGCGATGTCCCGCATCGGTTCGCGCTCCGGGAAGTCGCCGTCCAGCAGCCGGAGCGGCCCGGCGACGAGGTTGAGGTGCATCGCGAGCCGGTACAGCGCCATCCGGTCCTCGTCGAGGTCGGCGGTGCGCAGCACGTCGTAGGCGGGCCCGAAGCGGAGCTGGACGAAGACGTGCTCCCATTCGGCGTCGAAGTACATCAGGCCTTCGATGTCGATGAGCGCGGGATCGCCCTCCTCGGTCACCAGGACGTGGTCCGGGCCGAGTTCGCCGTGCACGAGGGAGGCGTGGTCGCGCGGTTCGACCGCGTCGTAGAGATCGTGCACGCGCTCGGTCAGCGCCTGCCGTACCTCGCGCAGCCGGGGATCCCGCTCGGCCACCTCCGCGATGTCGCGCATCGCGCGGTCCGCGACGACCTGTTCGCAGGAGCTGCCGAGCGGTTTCCCGCCCTCCTCCACCAGGGCGGCCTTGCCGTAGCCGGCGGAGACGTGCTCGCGGAGCACGCCCAGCGTCCCCGCCAGCCGGGCCAGCGGCACCCGTGCGGCGCCCGGGTCGCTGCGGAGCAGCACCTCCAGGCTGCCGCCGCGGACGTCCTCGACGACCGCGGCGTAGGCGGGCAGGTGCGCGGCGTCCTCGTCGGCGAACAGCAGGCGCGGGGTGCGCACGCCGAGTTCGGTCAGCAGGTCGTGGGCGGACAGGAAGAGGCCGAGACCGGAGGCGTGTGCGAAGGGGTCGCGGATGTCGGCGTCGACGGGCCCCCAGTAGTCCTCCTCCGGGGACCAGACGTACGCGATCGCGCTCCGGCCGTTGTCGAGGGCGAGCCGGTAGACGCCTTTCTTGCTCCCGCCGCGCAGCCGGGTGACGGCTGCGGGCGCACGGCCGAGGGCCTCGCGGGAGAGCGACGCGAGGTCGTCACGGGTGAGGTGGGCACGAGCGGTTGTCATGACGTACGAACCCAGTCCTTCCGATAAGAGGTCCAGTCATCCTCGGTGGCGGCGAAGTCGACGTACAGCGCGACGCCGAAGGTAGCGCGATCCGGGTCCGTCCGTGACAGTCCCAGCCGAACCCCGCGCACGGCCGCCGGCACGGTCTCGGCGTGCGCCCAGTGCCCGAACCGGTTCTCGTGGTAGAAGGGCAGCCCCATGAGGAGATCGGTGTCCGCCGGTGTGACCTCCAGCGCGAGGCTGGTCTGCTGCGCGACGTACCCGCCGTACAGGCTCTGCAGCGGCTGCATGGTGTCGTACGACATCACCGCGATCTGGTCCACCCGACGGGCGACTTGTCCGAAATACTCCTGCGACCACCATTTCGGATGGCCGGTGACGGTACCCCAGAAGGAGTGAAAGGCCGGGAGCGGATCGATCTGGTGTGCGGCGACGGAGAGCAGCGGGGTTGCGGGGCGCAGGGCGTCGAGGAGGGCGAGGTAGTTCCGGTCGCCGGAGTGCAGGGGCTCCAGGTCGAAGTGCACTCCGTCGAACCCGGCGCCGACGACCTGCCGGGCCGACGCGACGACGGCGTCCCGCGTCGCCTTCTTCTCCAGATGCATGGCGTACGGCTTCTCGGGCGCGACCTCGTCGCCGAGCCAGGCCTGCACCCGGACGCCGGGGAGTTTTCGATGCACGGCTGTTATCAGCCAACGGGCCTTGGGATAGGCCGATTTGGGCAGCGTGCCGTTGTGTTCCAGTGGTCCGGCATGGACGTAGAGGTCGCGAATGCCGGTGTCCGCGAGCCGGGCGGCGAGGGCGGTGACGTCGGCGTCGGTCCTACGACCGTCGACCCACGCGTGACCGAGCCAGAGGGCGTCCCGGTTCCGGCTGTACGTACCGGCCTTCGGGTCGCCGGCGTAGTTGATGCGGAGGGCGGTCTCGGCGATGAGGAGGGGGAGCAGCAGGAGGAGGGTGACGCCCAGCGCCCACCTGCCGATTTTCTTTTTCCCACCCGCCCGGCCCGTGCGACTTCCGTCGTCGGGTGCGGGTGACCCCTGCGGGGGTTCGGGCGCGTCGGCGGGTGCGGGCGGGACGGACGGGGGGTTCGGGTCGGCGGTGTCGGGTTCCGGGTCGTTCTCCTGGTTCGGGCTCCGTTTCATGTTCCGTCCCCCTTTTCTCGTCGTCCCCCGGCTGTCTCCGCCCCGGTCGCGAAGCCGGCTGGCTGCCCATACCCTCCGAAATGTGACGTCATCCTTGATCCGGGGTCGGCCGAGGCATGCCACGGGACACATAGCCGTGCGGGTGGGGCATGCGGTGCTGGGCGGGGTGGCCGGGGCGGTCTGGCTGGTGTTGCCGGTGATGACGAGCGTCACTCAAGATCCGGTTCCCGTGGCGGGCGGCGGAACGGTTTCCGCGGCCCAGGCGGCGGACGGGGTGTCGGCGACCGATTACGTCCTGCCGCTCGTCGCCGTGGCGGCGGCCGGCGCGCTGGGCGGCTACGGCTACGTACGCCGGATACGACGGGCCCGCTCGCGCACCACGCCGGGGATCCTCTCCCCCGCCCCGCCGGCGCCGTCGCCCGCCGATGTCGAGCGGCAGGCGCGGGCCTCCCTGGTCCTCGCCGACGACTGCGTCCGCACCAGCCGGGAGGCCCTCGGGTACGTCGACGGTGCCGCGTCCGCCGAACGGGCCCTGCGGGCGGCCGAGACCGAGCTGACGGCCGCGTTCGCGATCTGGCGGCGGTACGAGGAGGGGGTGCCGGAGGACGACGCCGGCCGGCGGCAGGCGCTGGTGGGTGTGGTCGGGCGGTGCGCGGAGGCGGGGCGGCAACTGGACGCGAAGGCCGCGGGGTTCGACGCCGTGTGGGATGCGGGGGACGCGCTGGCCGAGGCCGAGGGGCGGTTCCGGCAGCTGGCGGGGCGGACCGGCGGGGTGGCGGCGGCGCTGGCCGGGGCGGGTGAGCGGTACGGTGCGGCCGCGGTCGCTTCCGTCGTCGGATACGTCGAACAGGCCAAGGACCGGCTGGTGTTCGCGACCTCATGGCTCAACCAGGCCCGCCAGGCCGCCGATTCGGGCGACGGCGACGGGTTCCGGCGGGGGGTGCGGGCCGCCGAGGGGGCCGTGGCACAGGCCGGGGTGCTGCTGGGCGCGGTGGAACGCCTGGCGCAGGAGCTGCGGACGGCGGCGGGGCTGGTGCCGGCCGCCCTCACCGGCGCGGAGGCGGAGCTGGCGGGTCTGCGCGGGACGGCGTTGCCGCCGCGGCTGGCGCACGCCGACGCCGTGCTGGCCGGCGTGCGGGGGCAGGTGACCGGCGGGCCGTACGACCCGTTGGACGCCCTGCGCCGGGTCGTACGGGCGGTGGAGGGGACGGGGGGCGGGCGGTCCGGGGTGATCGCGGCGGGGGCGGGGCTGGTGGCGCGCAGCGCGCTGGGGGCGGCGGACGACTTCGTGGGGACGCATCGGGCGGCGGTGGGGGCGGAGGCGCGGGCACTGCTGGCGGCGGCGGGGCGGGCTGCGCCCGCGGACGCCGACAGGCTGGCGCGGCGGGCGCTGGAGCTGGCGGAGCGGGACGTACGGGCGCACGGGAACCCGTTCACCGGCGAGGCCGCGCATGGCAGCGGGGTGGCGGGGGCGGTGCTCGGGGGTGTGCTGCTGGGCGAGGAGGGGGACGGGGGGCCGGTGGTGGCCTTCGGGGGGCCGGAGAGCAGGGGGAGGCTGGGGTAGCGCGTCAGGGGGTGCCGCGGAGGATCGTCGGGCGGCTGCGGGTGCGTGGGGGCTTGTCGCGCAGTTCCCCGCGCCCCCAAAGGGGCGGTCATGCAACCCCCTGCTTTCAGGGGCGCTGGGGGTACCCCCGGCCGAAGGCTGGGGGAGGAACTGCGCGATCAGCCCCCACGGCGCCGCGCATGACCAGCGTCCGGAGGGCCCCTCCTCAGAACAGGCTGAGCAAAGCCTCCGCAGGGTCGGTCAGACCCGTCTCCCCGTCCGGCAGCGGGAGTTCGAACCACACCGTCTTGCCCCGCGGCGTCCGGCGTGAGCCCCACGCCGCGCTGAGCAGACCGACCAGTTGCAGGCCACGCCCGCCCTCGTCGGTGTCCCGCGCCCTACGGCGCCTCGGCTGGACCAGGCCGGAGTCCCAGACCTCGCAGACCAGGGTCCGGTCGAGGAGGAGGCGGAGCCTTATCTCGCCCTCGCCGTACCGCAGCGCGTTGGTGACGAGTTCGCTGACGAGGAGTTCCGTCGTGTCGACCAGCGGCTCCAGGTCCCAGGTGAGGAGCTGGCCGCGCGCGTACTCGCGGGCGCGGCCGACGCTGCGGGGCTCGCGCGGCAGCGTCCAGTCGCCGACCGACTCGGCCGGCAGTCCCTGTACACGTGCCATCAGCAGCGCGATGTCGTCCTCGCCGTGGTGCGTGTCGAGGGTGCTGAGGACGTGGTCGCAGACGTCCTCAAGGGGCTGGGACGGGTCGGTGAGGGCCCCCACGAAGGCCTGGAGGCCCTCGTCGAGGGGGTGGTCGCGGGATTCGACCAGGCCGTCGGTGTACAGCGCGAGCAGCGCGCCCTCGGGGAGTTCGACCTCGACCTCCTCGAAGGGCTCGCCGCCGACGCCGAGCGGCATGCCGGGCGGCACGTCGAGCATCAGGGCGGCCTCGCCCGGTTCCACGAGGACGGGCGGCAGGTGGCCGGCGTTGGCGAACGTACAGCGCCTGGTGACGGAGTCGTAGACGGCGTACACACACGTGGCGAGGTAGACCTCGGAGAGGTCGGCGTCGCGGGGCTGGCGGGCCGTGCGGGTGGCCTGCTGGACCCCGCCGGGGGTGCCGAGGCCGCGGGCGATCTCGTCCAGCGCGGAGAGCACCTCGGCCGGTTCGAGGTCGAGCAGGGCCAGCGTGCGGACCGCGGTGCGGAGTTCACCCATCGCGACCGCCGCGCGTAGACCTCGGCCCATCACGTCCCCCACCACCAGCGCCGTGCGGTGGCCGGGGAGTTCTATGACGTCGAACCAGTCGCCGCCGACCTCGGTGGCCGCGTTGCCGGGCAGGTAGCGGCAGGCGATGTCCAGGCCCGAGGCCTCCGGGTCGCCGGGCGGGAGCAGGGACCGCTGCAGTATCAACGCGCGTTCGTGCTCGCGCCGGTAGAGGCGGGCGTTGTCGATGCAGACGGCGGCACGGGCGGCCAGCTCCACGGCGAGGTCCCGGTCCCGGTCGCCGAACGGCTCGCTGCCCTTGGTGCGGGCGAACTGGGCGAGGCCGACGACCGTGTCGTGGGCGACCATGGGCACGGCCAGCGTGGACTGGACGAGGCCGCCCTCCGCCGCCGGCACGTGCTGCGGGCGGGCCGTGCGCAGGGCGTCCGCGCACGGGGAGTTGAAGGGGTAGTGGTGGACCGCGCCGACGGCGACCGGGACGCCGCCGCCCACGAAGGGGGCGTCGGAGACCGCGCTGGCGAAGGCGACCCGGCGCAGTTCGGCGCTGCCGTCGGCGAGTCCGGGCGGGGTCTCGTCGCCGGCCAGCAGGCCCTGGTAGAGGTCGACGGTGGCGAGGTCGCAGAAGCCGGGGACGACCACGTCGAGGAGCTCGCGGGCCGTGGTCTCCAGGTCCAGGGAGTTGCCGATGCGGGCGCCGGCCTCGTTGAGGAGGGCGAGGTTGCGCCGGGCGGCGGCGGCCTCGCGGGCGGCGGCGCGGCGGGCGGTGATGTCGAGGCCCAGCCAGGCGATGCCGATGGGGCGGCCGGTGCCGCTGTGCACCCGGTAGAGGTTGATGGACCAGTGCCGGCGCTCCTCGGAGCCCGGTACGAAGCCCGTGACGTGCATGTCGGTGATGGAGTTGCCGGTCTCCAGGACCCGGCGCAGGGTGGCCGCCACCCGCTCGGCCTCGGAGCGCGGGAGGTAGTCGTGGACGCCCTTGCCGCGGTGGTCGTCGGGGGTGCCGCCGAAGATGGAGGAGAACCGTACGTTGGCGCGGCGGATCCGCAGGTCGGTGTCGATCAGCAGGAAGCCGAACGGAGATTGACCGAATATCGACTGCGAGGCCGCGAGGTCGGTCTCGATGCTGCGTAGGGTGCGGACGTCGACCACGATGCACACGGCCGCGTTCTCGCCCTCGGCGGTGCGGGTGGGCATGACGTAGACCTCGGCGATGCCCTCCTCGCCGCGCTCGCCGTCCGCCCTGCCGGGCATCCGGAACGGGACCACGCCGGTCCACTCCCGCCCGTCCAGGATCTCGGCCATCTTCCGCTGGCCGCGTTCGCGCAGGTCCGGGTCGACGAACGCCTCGATGGGGTCCATGCCGACGGCGCGCTCGGCGGGGATGCCGAAGATCTGCTCGGCGCGCAGGCTCCACTGGTCGACCAGGCCGCCGGCGCCGATGGAGAACGAGGCGACCTTGATGTAGTCGTAGATCGAGCCGGGCGGGCTGCTCTGCCACACGGCGTCGCCAGGGACCGCGGCTGTCTCCGCGGTCCCCGCCCTCGCGCCGTCCGACGGGTCCTCGGACTCCGTGGCCTTAGCTGGTATCTCGCTCACGCGAACCGTCCCCTCCAGCTCACCGCGTCCGGCACCGGTCACCGGGTGCGGCTGCCCGCAGTATCCAGCACTACGGTGCCGCCTGACACGGTGTTCACGATCACAGCACGGTCCCGACGATTTCCGGACCGGACCGTGACAACACTTCCAGTCTTCTAACCAGGGAACACGCCGTCGAATCACGTACTCCGGCACGCGTTGATCGGCCACTCTCGCGGGTGGACGCCGTAGCACTGCGTGTACACCCCGTTCACCCCGTTCACCCCGGTACGGCCAGCTCGAACCAGACCGTCTTGCCGTTGTCCCCCGGCCGGGTACCCCAGCTGCGCGAGGAGCCCGCAACCAACTGGAGGCCGCGGCCACTCTCGTCGTCGGGGCTGGCCGCACGCTCGCGCGGCGGGTCCGGGAGCGGGTCGGAGACCTCGACCCGCAGGGTGTCGGCGAGTTGAGGCGGGCGGACGAGGCGTACGCCGATGGGGCCGGTGGCGTGCCGCAGCGAGTTGGTGACCAACTCGCTGACCAGCAGGGCGGCGAGATCGGCGAGGCCGTCGAGGCCCCAGCCGCGCAGTTGGTCTCGGACCGCGGTCCGGGCGCTGCGCACGGCGCCCGGTTCCGCGGGAAAGGTCCACTCGACGGTGTCACCTTCGGTGTCGATCACACCGATCACTTCCCAGTCGCTTCCCCGGCTGCGAGCCCGGCACTGTCCGGTTTCGTGGGGTTAATGGGCACATACCCGATTACTGGGAGGCAGTACCGCGAGAGAGGGCGCACTGTGGTGCGAACGGCTTACGCCGGGAGGGCCGTGCGCCCAGGGGCTCGGGGGGTGCGATTGTCGGGCGGGTGCGGCGCCGTGGGGGCTTGTCGCGCAGTTCCTCCCCCAGCCTTCGGCCGGGGGGACCCCCAGCGCCCCTATTCGTCGGGGCTGCGCCCCGCACTCAATCGGGCGGCCACCTCGCGTACCGCCGGGACGTCCTGGTCCAGCCAGTTCACGTTCCAGATCTCGCCCGGTGCGAGCCATCTCAGCTCGTCGTGGTCCTGAAGGGGCTTGGGTTGCGGGGAACCGGGGTGGAGGCGGGCGGTCCACACCTGGAGGACGTACGGCTCCCGCAGTGGCCACTCACCCGGCACCCGCGTCAGCGTCTCCGCCTCGACGCCGAGCTCCTCGTGCAGCTCGCGCACGAGGGCGTGCTCGGGGGTCTCGCCGGGCTCGACCTTGCCGCCGGGCAGCTCCCAGCGGCCGGCCAGCTCGGGGGGTGCGCTGCGGCGGGCCGCGAGGAGGCGGCCGGTGTCGAGCAGGGCCGCTCCGACCACCACGATCCGTTCGCTCATGGGCCGGAGCCTACGGGAGGCTCAGTTGCGGGTACCGCCGTCCCCGTTGCCGTTGCTGTGGCCGATGCGCTCGACCCAGTAGAGCTGCTTGTGTCCGCGGTCGTCGAGACTGTCGGCGATCTTCTGCGCCTCGGCCCGGGTCGCGTACCGGCCGACCCGGTAGCGATTGCCGTTGTCGTCCTGCCGTATGACGAGCCAGGGGAGAGAGACCGTGCCTTCCGTCATCGCGCCCCTCCGCATCTCCCGGCTCCCGCCCATCCCCGCCCCGCTAAGGAAACCGCACTCCGCATATGCCCGAGCGTACGCCTAACCTTTACGCAGCGAATACGCCTTTTCACAAAGAGGTACGCAACCAGCCAGAACGGTGGGGGCGCACGACAACGAATGCGCCGTTCGCGCGCCCCGCACTTCGGGTCGCAGGCATGGCGAGGACAGCCGGGCCACCTGCGAGAACGGCCGGATTCCAGCGGCGGGCACAGGTCCGGACCTGAGTCGTGAAGGCGTCAACCATCGCAAGGGTGTGCGCTACTTCACGAAGAGGTGGTACGCCCGCCTACCTCACCGGCAGATGGTAGGAGGCCCGGTATCGGTCGGCCGGGATGACGACGTCCGCGGTCTCCACCGGGCGGCCGGAGGCGTAGTACGTCCGCTGGATCACCAGGACGACATGGCCCGGGACCCCGCCCAGGGTGAGCAGTTCCTCGGCGAGGCCGGGGCGGGCGCCGACCTCCTCGGTGACGTTGTCCACGACGACGTCGATGGCGCGCATCCGCTCGACCACGCCCATCCCGCCGAGCGGGCCCTCCTCGGGCAGCATCACGGGGGTCCGGCCGGTGACGGCGAGGGGCTCCCAGGAGGTGGAGAGCATCATCGGCTCGCCCGCGTCCCGGAACAGGTACCGGGTGCACATCACGCGGTCGCCGACGTGGATGCCGAGCCGGTCGGCGATCGCGGCGCCCGCCCCGGTCTGCTCGCTGCTGGACTCCCAGGTGCCGCGCGCCGCCGCGTCGGACTGCTCCTGGCGGAACGGGGTGGCGCCGCCGGCCGGGCGGTACCCGGAGCGGGCCACCCGCCGGGGCACGGGCCGCTCACGCACATAGGTCCCGGAGCCGGACCGGCCCTCGACCAGCCCCTCGGCCATCAGTACCTTGCGGGCCTCCAGGGCGACCGTGTCCGAGACGCCGTACTCCTCGCGGATACGGGCCTGCGAGGGCAGCCGGGTGTGGGGCGGCAGCGAACCGTCGGCGATCTTCTTGCGGAGATCACCCGCGACACGCAGATACGCCGGCTGCTCACCGAAAGTCACTGGCCGCTCCCATCAGGTTGTACAGACAGCAACAGCGTGGCAACCGTGGGTTGAGCCGTGCAAGCAAAGGCCAGAGAATCACTCGATGTGATGACATGTGGCCCGGGGAGGCTTTACGCAGGCACTTTCTCCCCGTTATAGCCGCGATCACACCTCCACGCCGGAGCCACTTCCTCCGCTGCCGGAGCCGCCGCCCCCGTCGTCGTACGAGGGCGGGGTCGTGGCGAGGCCCAGAGCCTTGCGGGCGGTGACGGTCCGCTTCGGGTCGAGCAGCGCCGAGCCCTTGTCGTAATGGGCGTAGTACGTGTCCGCGTCCGTGGCCTTCGCGGCCTTCGCCCACTCCGCCTTGGCCTTGTCGAGGTCCGCGATCAGGTCGTTCACCGGCTTCCGTCCGTCCGGGCCCCAGCCGTGCGCGCGCAGCATCGCGGTCTGCTTGCCGAGGGCCGTGGTCACCCGGTCCGCCCACTGCCGGTAGCCGGGCAGGTCGTCCTCGACGTACTCGGCCTCGGGGACGGCGGCGAGGGCGGTGTTGAGGACGTGCGCGGCGTCGAGGTAGGCGACCTGGTCGGCGTCCAGCACGCTCTCGTCGTTGCGCAGCGAGCCGGACAGGGTGCGGCCCTCGGTCGTGTTGCCGAAGACGCAGGCCACCTCCCGGTCGCCGTACCCCCAGCTGTCCTCGCTCGGCGTGAAGTAGTACACGTCGACGTCGCCGGGTATCGCCCAGCCGTCCATCGCGTAGCCGTCCTCCAGGGCGTAGCAGCGCCGGTCGGCGGAGTCGCCGACGCTGTCGTCGCCCGGGTAGTCCGGGCCCTTGAGCTTGTAGGTGGCGAAGACCTCGCCGTCGTGGGCCTTCTCGCAGTCCACGACGGTGACGTCGGACACCAGGTCGCCGGTGAGCGTGCCGTCGGGGGTGTCGAAGCAGTCGCCGGTGGACAGGGAGAGGCTGGAGCTGTCGTTCGCGCCCTCCTTGACACCCTCCCAGAACTCCGCCGCCCCGCCGGTGGCCAGCACCAGCACCCACAGGGCCAGCCCGAGTCCGGAGAGCACCGACCCGATGACCGCCATCGCCTTGCCGCGCTCACCCCGCTTGCGGATCTGCCCGAGCCCGACCAGCCCCAGCACCAGCCCCACCCCCGGCAGGCAGCACAGCAGCCCGAGCACGAGGGAGGCGATGGCGAGCCCGTTGACGGGCGGCTGCGGGGCGTAGGGGCCGTAGCCCTGCCCCCAGGCCTGGTACGGCCCCGGGTAGGGCGGCTGCTGCCCGTACGGCGCCTGCGGGTACTGCGGGTACTGCGGCGGGCCCGACTGGGGCGGTGGGTAGGGCCCTTGTGGCTGGTGGGGGCCGGGGGGCGGAGGTATGGACACCGGTACCGTGCTCCTGAGGGGGCGTCGAGCCGCGCGGAAACGGACGGCTGAACTGACGTACGACTGCGCGCATCGTAAGCGCGCCGTGAACGGGGGCGGAATGAGGGTGGGGAAGGCGGCCGTGCGCGCGGTGAACGGGCTGACCGCGCGCTGGGCGGCCGCGTCGCAGGGCGGCACGGTGTTCTCGGCGGCCGGGGTGTGGCCGCTGCTGGCCTTCCTCGCGGACGGGGCGGACGGCGGGGCGCGCGGCGAGCTGGCGGACGCGCTGGGCCTGCCGGCGGACGAAGTGGCCGGGATGGCACGGGAGTTGCTCGGCGGGATGGCGGGCATGCGCGGCCTGGACACCGCGGTGGGCGTGTGGACCAGGCGGACCCTGGAGCTGCGGGAGGCGTGGGCGGCGGGGCTGCCCGCCGGCACGCGCGGAGTGCTGACCGGGGACGCGGCGGCGGACCGCGCGGCACTGGACGCCTGGGCCGTGGACCGCACCGGCGGGCTGATCGACCGGATGCCGGTCAGCCTGGACAAGGACCCGGAGCTGGTCCTGGCCGGCGCGCTGGCGATGCGTACGCGCTGGCTCGCGCCCTTCCAGGAGTTGCCGTTGGACACGGCGTACGAGCCCTGGGCGGCCGTCGAACGGCTCGGTCTGTTCCGCTCCGGCGTGCAGCTGGACCGGATCGGCCTGGCGGACACCCCGGAGGGCTTCGTCACCGAACTGAAGGTGCTGGGCGGCAACGCCCTGGACGTCCATCTGCTGCTCGGCGAGGAGCGGATGGCACCGGGGCAGGTGCTGGCGGCCGGTATCGGCATCCTGGACGGCCTGCACCGGGTGGTGCCGGGCGGACGGCTCCCCTACGGCGAGCCCGGACCGGGGCTGAGCGTGGCGAAGGTGCGGTCCGAGACACCGCAGCCGCCGCGGCTCGACGTGACGACGGCGGCGTACGACCTGACGGCGAGCCACGACCTGCTCGAACTGCACCGGCTGTTCGGGCTCACGACGGCGATGGACACCCGCCGCGGCCACTTCCCCGGGATCAGTGCCTTCCCGCTGGCCGTCGGGTCCGCCCGGCAGGCCACCATGGCGAAGTTCGGCGCGCTGGGCTTCGAGGCCGCGGCGGTGACCGCGTTCGGGCTGGCCGCGACAGGCCTCCCGCCCGAGCGGCGTTACGTCACCACCCGGATCGACGCCGCCTTCGACCGGCCCTTCGGCTTCCTCGCCCTGCACCGGCACTCCCGGCTCGTCCTCGCGGCGGGCTGGGTGACGGATCCCCTGCCCTTCCCCGAGTACCCCTGGGAGCACGACGAATGAACGACACCGTCAACGCCGTCAACGCGCTCACCGCACGCTGGGCTCGGCAGACCAGACAGGGCACGGTCTTCTCGGCCGCCGGCGTCTGGCCGCTGCTGGCCTTCCTCGCCGACGGCGCCGCCGGCCCGGCACGGGACGAACTGACCCGGGCCGTGGGCAGGCAAGCCGATCAGGCTGCCGCCGGTGCCCGGGAGTTACTCGCGGGGCTCGACTCGATGCCGGGCGTCGGGTCGGCCCTGGGGCTGTGGACCGATCGCGCGCTGGAACTGCGCGAGCAGTGGGCGGCGGGGTTGCCCGCCGACGCGCACGGGGTGCTCGGCCCCGATCTCGCGGCCTCCCGGGAGGCGCTGGACGCGTGGGCGGCGAAGCGCACCGAGGGGCTGGTCGAGCGGCTGCCGGTCCAGTTGGCCGAGGGCGCCCGGCTGGTGCTGGCGACCGCGCTGGCGCTGCGCACGGACTGGCGGCACCCGTTCCGGGAGACGGTGCTGCGGCCCGGCTCCGGGCCCTGGCAGGGGCGGGAGCTGGCCGGTCTCAACCGCAGCAGTGTCCGGCCCGACCGGATCGGGGTGGCGGCCGGTCCGGACGGGCACGTCACCACGGTGAAGGTCCTCGGCGACAACGGTCTCGACGTGCATCTGGTGCTCGGCGCCGAGGGCATGGCCCCCGGGCAGGTGCTGCACACGGGCATCGGCGTCCTGGAGCGGGCCCTGCCGGTGACGACCGGCGGACAGCTCCCCTACGGGCCCGCGGGGCCGGGTGTGGTCGTGGAGCGGCAGCCGTCCGTCGCCCCGGACCCGATCCGGCTCGACGTGACCACCCCGGGCTTCACGGTCCGCGCCGACCACGATCTGCTCCAGCTGCACGGGCTGTTCGGGCTCACCACGGCCGCGGACGCCCGCGAGGGGCACTTCCCCGGGATCAGTGCCGCGCCGCTCGCCATCGGGGCCGCCGGGCAGTCCGCGGTCGCGGAGTTCGGGCCGCTGGGCTTCCGGGCCGCCGCGGTCACCGCCGTGGTGGCGGCGCCGGGCAGCGGCCCACCGCAGTACCGGCACGAGTCGACGGTGGTCCGGGTCACCGTCGACCGGCCGTTCGGCTTCCTCGCCGTGCACCGGGAGAGCCGGCTGGTGCTGGCGGCGGGGTGGGTGACGGAGCCGACGGCCGTGGGCCGGCTGTAAGTGCCGCGATGCGCCGTCGTTCGTCTGCGGCGCCGTCGTGGCTGGTCGCGCAGTTCCCCGCGCCCCTCACGGGGCGCTGCTGCTCAGCCGAAATCAGTAGCCCTGGTCCGCTTCTCCCACGCGGCGATGTCCCGTCGTACGACGTCCAGTTGCGTCAGTACGGCGGTCACCGCGTCGTCGCCCAGGGGCAGGTGCAGCGGGGTCTCCTCGGCGTCCAGGGCGGCCAGGATCAGGGTGGCGGCCTTGGCCGGGTCGCCGGGCTGGCTGCCGTCGCCGCCCTCGACGCCGGCGCGGGTCTCGGCGACCTTGGCGTAGACGCCGGTGTCGTCGCTGGCCCCGGCCCTGCCGGCGTCGAAGAGGGCGGTGCGGAAGGCGCCCGGCTCCACGATCAGCACCTTGATCCCGAACTCCCGCACCTCGTCGGCGAGCCCCTCGGACATGCCCTCCAGCGCGAACTTCGTGCCGCTGTAGGCGGAGAAGCCCGCGAAGGACATCTGCCCGCCCATGCTGCTCATCTGCACGATCGCCCCCGAGCGCTGCCTGCGCAGGTGCGGCAGGACCGCCCGGACCAGCGCGGCCGGGCCGAAGACGTGCAGGTCGAACAGGTCGCGCAGTTCGGCGTCGGTGGTCTCCTCGAAGGCGCCGACGTGCGTGCGGCCCGCGTTGTTGACGAGGACGTCGATCCGGCCGTGCCGGGCGATCACGTCCTGTACGGCCGGCTCGATCGCCGCCGTGTCCGTGACGTCCAGGCGGACCGGGTCGACCCGGCCGGGGTGGACGGCTGCCAGCTCCGCCAGTGCCTCGGGGCGCCGGGCCGCCCCGACGACCGTGTCGCCCGCGGCGAGCGCGGCCTCGGCGAGCGCCCGGCCGAAGCCGCTGCTCGCGCCGGTGATGAGCCAGATCCTGGTCATGTCCCGTCTCCCTGCTGATCTCCGCCGTCGGTCCAGCCAACCACCCTCACCCGTAAGGGAGTTCACGTCCAATGGGTTTCCGGGGCGGGTTCACCTCACCGGCGTACGCCGGGCACAGCGGCAGCCGTACGGTGAACACCGTGCGGCCCGGTTCGCTGCCGACCTCGGCGGATCCGCCGTGGGCGGCGGAGACGGCGGCGACGATGGCGAGGCCGAGGCCGCTGCTGCCGGTGGCCCGGGAGCGGGAGGCGTCGCCGCGGGCGAAGCGTTCGAAGACGCGGGGCAGCAGGTCGGGCGGGATGCCGGGGCCGTCGTCGGCGACCCGGACCACCGCCTGGCCGTCGGCGGTCCGGACGGTCACGGTGACCTTGGTGCCGGGCGGGGTGTGGGCGCGGGCGTTGGCGAGGAGGTTGGCGACGACCTGGTGGAGGCGGTCCGGGTCGCCCTCGACCAGTACCAGGTTGCCCGGCATCAGGAACTCCCAGCGGTGGTCGGGTCCGGCCGCGCGGGCGTCGGCCACGGCCTCGGCGAGCAGCGGGCCGAGGCCCACCTCCTCGCGGGCCAGCGGGCGCCCGGTGTCCAGGCGGGCGAGGAGCAGCAGGTCCTCGACGAGGGTGCGCATCCGGCCGATGCCGGACTCCATGCGGCCCAGCGCGTACTCGGCCTGCGGGGCCGCCTGCTTCGGGGCGCGGCGCACCAGTTGGAGGTGGCCGGCGACGGAGGCGAGCGGGGTGCGCAGCTCGTGACCGGCGTCCGCGAGGAAGTCCCGCATGCGCAGTTCGGTGGCGTAGCGGTCGGCGAGGGCGTTCTCGACGTGGCCGAGCAGCCGGTTGACGGCTTCGGCGAGCCGGCCGGTCTCGGTGCCGCAGTCGGTCTCCGGGACGCGTTCCAGGGCACGGACCGCGCCGTGCCCCAGAGGTTCGCGGGAGATGCGGGTGGCGGTGGCGGCGACGCGCTGCAGGGGCCGTAGCTGACGGCCGATCACGGTGGCCGCGATCACCGCGGCCACGAGCAGGGCGGCGGCCGCGCTGGCCGACTCGACGGCCAGCAGGCGGCCGAGCATTCGTTGCACGGGCCGAACCGACACGGCGGTGACGATGGTGATCTCGTCGTCCCGGGAGTCGGCGCGCACGGCCTTGACCCGGTAGGTGCCGCGGCCGGGCAGGTCGAGGGTGTGGCGGTGGCCGTCGGCCTCGACCGTGGCGAGGATCCGGCGCTGCCCGGCGGTCGGGGCGGTCAGCTTCCCGGAGTCGGTCACGACCGCCGCGTGCCGGACCGTGCCCGTGCCGGACCGGCCGGACACGGAGACGCCGATGGTGCCCGCCGGGACCCCGAACGCCCTGAGGTAGGGCAGGCCGGCGGTCGGGGCGCCGATCTGGCCGCGGGCGGCCGAGGAGTGTTCGGCGAGGGCGTCGAGGCGCTGGTCCAGGCCGGCCATCAGGTAGGTGCGCATGGCCAGCCCGGAGATCGCGATGATCACGACGGAGAGGGCGGCCAGCAGCAGGCTGCTGGAGAGGATCATCCGGGAGCGCAGGCTGCGCGGCCGGTGCGGGCGGCGCGGGCGGCCTCTCATCGCTTCGCCGCGGCGGGCTTCATCAGGTAGCCGACGCCGCGCACGGTGTGGATGAGGACGGGGCGGTCGCGTTCGATCTTGCGGCGCAGGTAGCTGACGTAGCTCTCGACGATGCTCAGATGCCGGTCGGCGTCCTCCGCCCAGACGTTGTCGAGGAGTTCCGCCCGGCCGAGGACCCGGCCCGGGTGCCGCATCAGGTAGCGCAGCAGCTCGAACTCCCGGGCGGTGAGCCGGACCGGGGTGCCCGCCCGGTGCACCTGCCGGGTCTCCTCGTCGAGGGTCAGGTCGTCGACGACGAGCAGCGAGCCGCCCGGCCCGCCCGCGTCGCAGCGGCGCAGCA
This sequence comes from Streptomyces sp. NPDC001980, assembly GCF_040296885.1. NCBI lineage: Bacteria > Bacillati > Actinomycetota > Actinomycetes > Kitasatosporales > Streptomycetaceae > Streptomyces > Streptomyces sp. NPDC001980. Next base: position 176,980 of record NZ_JBEOYD010000013.1, read on the forward strand.
GGGCGCGCAGCCGGACCACGACCTCGTCGAGGTCGAACGGCTTGGGCACGTAGTCGTCGGCGCCCGCGCACAGGCCGGCGACCCGGTCCTCGACGCTCTCCCGGGCGGTGAGGAACAGCACGGGGAGGTCCGGCCGCCAGGCCCGGAGCCGCCGCAGCACCTCCAGGCCCTCCAGGTCGGGCAGCCCGCGGTCCAGGACGACCGCGTCGGGCCGGAAGCCGCGGGCCGCCCGCAGCGCCGTCGTGCCGTCCGGCGCCGGCTCGGTCCGCCAGCCCTCGGCCCGCAGCACCGTCACCAGCAGGTCGGTCAGGTCCTTCTCGTCGTCCACGACCAGGATCCGTGGGGTACCGGTGGATAACTTCATGGCCGGTGACCGTCCACCTCCCGGCCGTGGACCGCGTGGGAACGGACTGTGAAAGACCTGTCGGGTCCGGTGGCTCAGGTGCCTGCCGTGAGGCGGAGCCTGAGGGTGCGGGCTTCGGGGCGCAGCGCGAACTCCGGCCACACGTCCGGTCCGCAGGCGCGGGAGCCGAGGCCGTGCTGGGCCGCGTCGATGATGAGGTGGCTGGTGGCGGACTCCGGGAGTTCGAAGGGGTGGGCGGCCCGGTCGAGCTGCTGCGGGGTGTGGCGGGAGAGGGTGAAGCCGGGGCGCCGCCCGCGGGTGTCGGGGAGGGCCGTCACGCGCAGTACCTGGGTGTCGCCGCTGGTCAGCGTGAGCGCGCGCAGCTGCGAGCGGTGGCCGGTCTCCTGGGGGCGCGCGTAGTCGACCGACAGGTCCCGGACGGTGGCCGAGAAGCGGCCGGTGCGGGCCGCGCGGAGGCTGTCGGGGTAGGACTCCAGCGGGCCGAGGCCGAACCACTCGGCGCCGTCCACGGGTGCCGTGCCGTCGGGCAGTTCGAAGCGGACCCCGATCCGCGGCCACACCGTGGCCCAGCCGCGCGAGGGCTCGATCTCGACGCGCAGTTCCAGCTCGCCGTCCTCGACCGACCAGACCGACTCGACCGTCACGGAGAGCGCGGAGTCCGCGGCGGAGACCCGGTCGACGGTGCGCAGGGCGTCCGTGGCGTGCTCCACGCTGATCCGCCGGGTGGTGAGGCGGTCGAGTCCGTCCCGGCGCCACAGTTCGGCGCTGGACACCCCGGCGGCACTGGCGTCGCTGCCCTCCAGCCGGTCGGCGGTGCCCTCGTCGTTGTCGGTCGGCGCGCGGAACAGCTCAAGCCGCGGCCCGGTGACGGGGCGTCCGGCGAGGCGGGTGAGGGATCCGCCGGTGAACTCGGCGATGCCGAGCGTGCGGGTCCCCTCGCCCGGCCGCCAGCCGGACCGGGGCCGGACGGCGGGCACCGGCCGCCGTACCGAGCAGTCCAGCTGGGCGGTGGCGACCTGGTGCCCCGCGGGGGCCCAGGCCGTGTCCGTCGCCAGTACCGCCTCGACCGTCAGCCAGGTCTCGGCGTCCGCGGCCACCGCGAGCGCGGGCAGCGGCACCCGTCCCGACTCGCCGGCCGCGAGCAGGGGCGCCTCCAGCTCCCCCGCTTCCACGGGGATGCCGTCGAACTCGACGCGCCAGCGGAAGCGCAGGTCGGCGGTGTCGGCCGAGTGCCGCAGGTTGGTGATGGCGAGCTTGTCGCCGTCGAAGGCGAACCGGATCGGCTGGACGACCGCCTTGAACTCGTGGAGGCCGGGCGTCGGCACGTCGTCGCTGAGCACCATGCCGTCCATCACGAAGTTGCCGTCGTGCACGACCTCCCCGAAGTCGCCGCCGTAGGCGTAGTACGGCGTCCCGTCGGGGGCGGTGGCCAGGATGCCGTGGTCGCGCCACTCCCAGACGAAGCCGCCGTGCAGCCGCGGGTGGCGGTGGACCAGTTCCTCGTACTGGTCGAGGGCGCCCGGACCGTTGCCCATGGCGTGGGCGTACTCGCAGAGCAGGAACGGCTTGGTGCGCTGCCGGGCGCCCTGGGCGGGGGTGCAGCCGAGCAGCGGCGTCCGGGAGCCGTCGGTGCCGATCTGCTCGGTCTCCGGCACCGTCGCGTACATCCGGGAATAGACGTCGGTGTAGTCGCCGGTGTAGTCGCCCTCGTAGTGGACGGGGCGCTCGGGGTCGCGGGCGTGCACCCAGGCGGACATGGCGGCGAGGTTGGCTCCGGTGCCGGCCTCGTTGCCGAGCGACCACATCACGACGCCGGGGTGGTTCTTGTCCCGCTCGACGGTGCGCTCGATACGGTCCAGGCAGGCCGCGCGCCAGGCCGGGTCGTCGGTCGGGTTGCCGGCCCAACCGACCTTGTCGAAGCCGTGGGTCTCCAGGTCGCATTCGAGGACGACCCAGAAGCCGAGCTCGTCGGCGAGGTCGAGCAGCCGGGGGTGCGGCGGGTAGTGGCTGGTGCGGATGGCGTTCACGTTGAACCGCTTCATCCGGGCCAGGTCGGCGCGGGCGTGCGCCTCGTCGAAGACCCGGCCGCGCTCGGGGTGGGCCTCGTGCCGGTTCATGCCGTGGAAGACGACCTTGCGGCCGTTGACCAGGAACTGGTCGCCGCGGATCTCGACCGTGCGGAAACCGGCCCGCAGGGCGATGCTCTCGGCGGCCGAGGACACGGTCACGTCGTACAGCCGGGGCAGGTCGGCCGACCACGGCTCGACCTCCGGGACGTCGACGGGCGCCACGTCGGCCGCCGTCTGCCAGACCTGCTCCACGCCCAGTTCGGGGATGCGCAGGGTGACCGGGAAGGCGGCCGGGTCGGCGGTGACCTCCGTCTCGACGCGCCCGCGCCCGTTGTCGTACCCGGTGCGCAGCCAGACGTCCTCGATGCCCCCGGCCGGGCGGGCGAGCAGGGTGACGTCCCGGAAGATGCCCGGCAGCCACCACTGGTCCTGGTCCTCCAGGTAGCTGGCCGCCGACCACTGGTGCACGCGGACGGCGACGACGTTGTCTCCGGGGCGCACGGCGGAGGTCACGTCGAACTCGTGGGCCAGCCGGCTGCCGCTCGCGCTGCCGATCTCGACGCCGTTGACCCACACCTTGAACAGCGACTCGACGCCGTCGAACCGCAGCAGGACGCGCTCGGCGTCAGGCCAGCCGGCGGGCAGGTCGAAGTGGCGGCGGTAGTCGCCGGTGGGGTTCTCGTCGGGGACGTGCGGCGGGTCGATCGGGAACGGGAACTGGATGTTCGTGTAGATCGGCCGGCCATGGGCGCCGTCGCCCTCCAGCACCCAGTGGGCGGGCACCGGGATGCTGTCCCAGTCCCGGTCGTCGAAGTCCCCGGCCGTGAACTCCGCGGCCACGGCCGCCGTGGCCGACAGCCGGAAACGCCAGGGGCCGTTCAGCGAGAGGGCGGGGGCGTCGGAGTGCAGCCAGGAGCGGGCCGGGCGCAGGGCGCCGTGCCAGGGGGCGGGGTCCGATACGTACGCGGGGAGCTCGGAGGACAAGACGTCACATCTTTCTCGGTGCTGGGGGAGTTGGCTTTCTCGGTGCCGGGGGCGCGGCCCGGCTAACGGAGGACGACCGTGCGGATCTCCCAGGGGCCGAGGTCGAGTTCGAGCCCGTCCCGGACCGGTTCGGGGGCGAGCGGCCGGCCGAGCAGGTCGACGGTGGTGGCCTCGGTGAAGGCGCCGGTCACGCGGACGGTCGTCGCGGTGTCCCGCATCGCGGCCAGCCGGAGTTCGGTACCGGGTCCGTGCGCGGGGTCGGTGATCCGGCGGATGCTCGACACGTGCACGTCCCGGCCGTCGACCTGCACGCCGGCCGTGTCCGGGGGCAGCGGGGCGCCGCCGGGCGCGGTGCCGCGGGTGACGAGCGAGTCGTTGCGGAACTCCTCGGCGAGGGCGACCGCGTTGGCGCCCTGCCAGCCGGATGCCCAGGGCAGCACGGCGAACCGGTTCTCGATGCGCATGCCCAGGTCCTGGGCGCCGGGTGCCGGGATCTCGCTCGCGGCGGGTTCGTCGCGCAGGGGGTGGATGTTGACGCTGATGGAGCCGATGGCGCGCAGCAGGGTGAGGGCGAGCGCGGAGCCGTCGTCGACGAGTTCGTACTCGGCGGAGTGGTCGAGCAGGACGGTGGCCGGGCCCGCCGACACGAAGGTGCTCGCGGGGAAGGTCGGGAGGGGGTACTCGCCCCAGCCGCCCTCGGCGGTCAGGCCGCGCTCGGTGACGGCGAACTGCCCGGCCGACGCCGACGTGGTGACGGGCAGCGGCAGCGGGACGTGCAGGCGCAGCCGGTGGTCGGCGGACCGGTTCAGGAACGACGTGGAGATCCGGACGACGGGCTCACCCGCGCGGACTTCCACCAGCATGTCCACGGGGGTCGGGACGGTACGGCCGCCGCGCCGGTCGCGGTCGCCGTCGGCGAGCGCCTCCGGCCACTCGTAGACGCGGGTGACGCGCAACCGGGCCCGCAGCGGGCCGCTTTCGAGGAGTTCGACGCCGACCCGGACCGGTTCGGACACCAGGACGTCGTGGGCGGGCGGGGCGTAGTTGTAGCTGTCGCCGCGGTCGCCGCCGTCCACCAGGCGGCCGACGCCCGACAGGGCGGTGCCGTCGACCCCGGTCACGTCCAGGGTGCCGTCGACGGCCACGGCGACCTCGACCAGGCCGTTGGAGAGGGTGTCGGCCGTCGCCGTCGCGGGTCGCGGCGCCGGGGCGGTGGGCCGGTCGTCGCCCGACCCGACCCGGAAGGCGGCGAGTCCGGCGGCGGGGACGGGCACGGCCACCAGCGCGGTGGCCCGGGCCTGGGCCAGGGTCCGCACCCGCCACTCCCCCGGATGGGCGGCGGCCGCGGCGGCGACCTCGCCGCGCAGGGTCATCAGGTCGAAGGGGCCTTCCGGGACCTCGGCGAGGTGGAAGACCAGGGAGTTCGGGGTGAGTTCGTAGCCGTTGATCAGCAGGCCGAACAGCTCGCGGCGGTGGATGCGGCGCAGGACCCGTTCGAGCTGGGAGGCGTCGAGTCGCTCGTCGCTGAGGACGGTGGGGGCCTGGGAGACCAGCTGTACGGGGTGCGCGGAGCCGTCGGCGGTGGTCGCGACCAGCGTGCTCCCCTCCGGTGCGGCGACGACGTCCACCTCGACCAGTGCGGTCCGCGGCGCCGGCAGCGGGTTGGCGACCAGGTAGGCGTCGCTGGGCACCCCGGCGGCGGGCTCGGCGAGGGCCGCGTCCCGGACGGCGCGGGCGGTCTGCGCGGCCTCCGCGAGGCGGGCCGCGACCTGGTCGCAGGTCTCGTCGGTGCCGGAGCCGACCACCGAGTCGTGCGCCGTCGACTCGATGATCTTGTGCCAGGCGAGGGCGAGGAAGTTGGCGTCGTCGCGGCCGGACCACAGGGCGTTCATCCGCTCGGCGTGGTCGACCGTCCGCTCGGCGGCGGCCATCCGCTGCTTGAGCCCGAGCCGCACGGACAGCACGCCCGGCAGGATGTTGCCCCGTACGTGACTGCGCAGCTCACCGGAGACGACGGCGATCACCTCGTCCCGCGCGTGCTTGCGGATGTACTCGTCGAGGGTGGCTACGGTGATCGGCCGCTCCTCCCCGGAGGCCTTGCGCAGCCAGTCCGCCAGTCGCGGGTCCGGGGCGTTGTGGTCGGTGCCGGCCATGGCGAGCACCGGGTCGCCGCCCCACCGGTCCGCCGTCATCTCGGCGTACTCGCCGAGCGCGTGCCGGATCCGGTCCGGTACCAGCAGCACGTCGAGGCCGTTGTCGTACCCGTCGAAGAGGAACTCGGTGCGCACCTCGGAGCCGTCGGGCGCGCGCCAGCGGAAGGCGTGCCCGTCGACCGTGCCGGGCACCCCGCGCCACAGCGCCGCGTGCTCGATGCCGGCGCGGGCCAGGATCTGCGGCATCTGCGCGATGTGGCCGAACATGTCCGGCAGGTAGCCGATCGGCATCGCGCCGCCGAGCCGTTCGGCGGCCGCCCATCCCATCTGGAGGTTGCGGACGACGGTCTCGCCGGAGCAGAGGAACTCGTCGAGCAGGATCAGCCACGGCCCGACGGCCAGCCGGCCCTCGCGGACCAGGGCGGCGACCCGGTCGCGGTTCTCGGGCCGCATCTCCAGGTAGTCCTCGACGGCGGCCATCTGCCCGTCGACGGTGAACCGGAAGTCCGGGTCGGCCTCGGCCGTCTCCAGCACGGTGTCGAGGGCGGTGACGAGCCGGTGCCGGAACACCTGGAACGGCTCGTACCACTCGCGGTCCCAGTGGAAGTGGGGCACGAAGACAGCCGGGTTGGGCATGGTGGGGAACACCTTCTGTGCGTGGGGGGTCACTTGAGCGAGCCGGCGGCGAGGCCGGTGCGCCAGAACCGCTGGAGGAGGATGAAGACGACGATCACCGGCAGGATCGACACCAGTGAGCCGGTGATGATGGACTCCTGGAGCAGCGGGGCGCGGGCCGTCTGGCCGTTCCACTCGTACAGGCCGAGGGTGATCGGGAAGAGGGACTCCTTCTGCAGCATCACCATCGGCAGGAAGAAGTTGTTCCAGATGGCCACGAACTGGAACAGGAAGATGGTCACCAGGGCCGGTGTCATCAGCCGGAAGCCCACCGAGAAGAAGATCCGGAACTCGCCCGCCCCGTCCAGCCGCGCCGACTCGATCAGCTCCTGCGGCACCGAGGCGTTGGCGAAGATCCGCGCGAGGTAGACGCCGAACGGGCTGACGATGCTGGGCAGGAACACCGCGAAGTAGGTGTTGACGAGCCCGGTCGCCGAGAACAGCAGGAACAGCGGCAGGGCGAGCGCGGTGGTGGGCACCAGGACGCCGCCGAGGATGACGGAGAACAGGAACTCCCGGCCGCGGAAGTCGAACTTGGCGAGGGCGTAGCCGCACAGCGCGGAGATCAGGGTGCCCACGGCCGCGCCCAGCACCGCGTAGAGGACGGTGTTGAGGGCCCAGCGGCCGAAGATGCCGTCGCTGCGGGTGAACAGGGTGTGCAGGTTGTCGAACAGGTTGAAGTGCGAGAACGCCAGCCCGTTGGTGGCGGCGAGGTCGCCCTGCGGCTTGGTCGACGCGACGACGAGGAAGTACACCGGCAGCAGGAAGTAGACGGCCAGGAGCAGCATCAGCCCCATGGCGGCCGTACGGCTGACCCGGCTCTCGCGATGCATGGTCGAGGTGCTCACAGTCCGGCCTTCTTCGAGGTCAGTCGCATGAACCCGAAGCTCAAGACGAAGGTGATGACGGCGATGACCACCGAGATGGCCGCGGCCTGCTGGTAGTTGTTCCCGGAGGCCACCGTGTAGGCGAGCATGTTCGGCGTGAACGTGCTGGAGATGTTCGAGGAGATCTGCCGCAGCACGGCCGGCTCGGCGTACAGCTGAAGCGTGCCGATGATCGAGAAGACGGTGGTCAGCACGATCGACGGGGCGATGATGGGCACTTTGACCCGCCACGCGATCGTCCAGTTGCTGGCACCGTCGAGCTTCGCGGCCTCGTAGAGCTCCTGCGGGATCGACTGCAGCGCCGAGAACATGATCAGCATGTTGTAGCCGGTCCACAGCCAGGTGGAGACGTTCGCGGCCGACCAGAGCACGGCGCCCGGGCCGAGGAAGTCGGGGTGCAGCCCGATGCCGTTCAGCAGGTCGACGACCGGGCTGAGCTGGGGCGAGTAGAGGTACGACCACATGATCGCGGCGATCACGCCGGGCACCGCGTACGGCATGAACGCGACGATGCGGAAGAACCCCTTGGCCCGTAGCAGGGGCGTGTCGAGGAGCAGCGCGATGATCAGGGCCACGAACAGCATGACCGGCACCTGCACGATGCCGAACAGCCCTATGCGGCCGATGCTGGACCAGAACTCGTGGTTCTGGAGCACCTGCCCGTACTGCTCGAAGCCGCCGAAGGTCGTGTACGACGTCCCGTACTGGCCGCCGGAGCGGCGCACGACGCGGAAGCTCTGCCAGAGGGCGTAGCCGACCGGCACCAGGTAGAACAGCAGGAACGGCAGGAAGAACGGGGTCACGAAGGCGGCGACGGTGGCCGCCCGGGGGCCGCCGCCGTTCGGGCGACGGCGGCCTCCGGGCGTGGTTCGCACGCCGGCCGAGCGGGTTGCGAGGTCGGTCATACCGTGGTCACTTGCCCGCCGTCGCCGGGATCGCCTGGTCCTTCATCGACTTCAGCGCGGCCGCCTGGGCGGTCGCGAGCGCGTCGCTGAGGGTGCCGCTGCCGGCCGCGGCCTTGGCCATCGCGTCCTGGAGGGCCAGGTTCACGGTCTTCTGCGTGGGGCCCCAGGCGAAGCTGGTGTCGATCTTCTTGGAGGCGTCGGCGAAGACGTCGAAGATCTTCTCGTTGTTGTAGTACGGCACGCCCTGCTTCAGCGCGGGCAGGTCAAGACCGGCGGTGGCGGCCGGGTAGAGCCCGCCGAGCTTGTTCTCCATCGCCAGGGCATCCGGGTCGGTGTTCAGCCAGGTGTTGAACTCGACCGACTCGTAGAGGTGCTTGCTGCCCTTCATGAACGCGACGGTCGAGCCGCCCCAGTCACCGGAGGAGCCGCTCGAACCCCACGACGGCATCGGGACGATCGACCACTTCCCGGCCTGCTTGGGCAGGTTGTCGCGGAACATGCTGTAGCCCCAGGCGGCGCCGACGTAGGTGGCGATCTGGTCCTTCTGGTACGCCGCGTACATCTGGGTCGAGCCGTGGGCGAGGTCGGTGCGCACGACCTTCTCGGAGATCAGCTTCTGCCAGTAGTCGGCGACCTGCTTGCTCTGTGCCGAGTCGACGCTGACCTGCCACTTGTCGCCGGAGTAGCCGTACATCTTGGCGTTGTTCTGCCAGAGGAGCCCGTTGAACCACTCGGCGTTGTTCGGGTCGAAGAACGTGATGTCGAGGTTCGGGTCCGCCTTGTGCAGCTTCTCCGCGGCCGTCGCGTACTCGTCCCAGGTCGTGGGAACGGCGACGTTGTACTTCTTGAAGAGGTCGCTGCGGACGTAGAGCGCCATCGGGCCGGTGTCCTGCGGGATCGCGAAGACACCGGTGTCACCGAAGCTGGTCTGCGACCAGGTCCACGGCACGAACTTCGACTTCGCCGCGGTGGCCGCCTTGCAGGCGGAGGCGTCGACGAAGGCGCTCTGGGTACGCAGGTTGGGCAGTTCGTCGTAGCCGACCTGGGCGAGGTCCGGCGCCTTGTTCGCCTTGAGGGCGTTGCCGAGGGTGCCGTACTGGTCGTTGGAGATGTTCTTCGTCTCGACCTGGATGTTCGGATGCTGCTTGTTCCACAGGTCGACGACCTTGTCCATGCCCGGAACGGTGTTCCAGTACTGGAGGGTGACCTTGCCCTTCGCGGGCTCGCAGGAGGACGCGGACGCCTTGTCCGACGAACCGGACGAGGAACACCCGGCGAGTACGACGATGCCTGCGGTCGCGGCTGCTGCGGCGAGGCGGGTGCGCGTGGCTGTGCTTCTCATATCTTCCGTTCCAGAGAACGCCTGGCGACGGGACGCCCAGGCGGGTCGACGTTGACACCTGGAGGCGGATGCCTTCTGGTTGGAATGTAGTTCCGTGAGCGGTAACGTGAGCGCTCACGGGAGCGGTAACGGGAAGTGATTGGGAGTGTGGGCTTCCGAACGCCAGAGTGTCAAGGTTTCTACGCACCGGGGCATACTCGGTGTCCCTGCGACGCTGGCGCGTCGGCAATTACGCGGAGGTGAGTGATGGCGTCGTCGGGGACCGGACCCCGTAGGGTCACGATCGACGATGTGGCGCAGGCTGCGGGCGTGTCCCGGCAGACCGTGTCACGGGCGCTCAACGACAAGGGCGAGATCGGCGTCTCCACCAAGCAGCGTGTTCTCGACACCGCCCTGGCGCTCGGCTACCGCCCGAGCCGGTTCGCCCGGGGACTCGTCCGGCAGGACACCATAAGTGTCGGCCTCGTGATCCCCGACCTGCTCAACCCGTTCTTCACCGAGGTCGCCGCGGCCGCGCTGGAGGCGGCCCGGGACCGGGGCTGGCACGTCGTCGTGTACGACACCGGCGACCGGACCGAGGAGGAGCGGGGCACGCTGGAGGTGATCGCCGCCCAGGTCGACGCCGTCGTGGGCTATCTCAGCCTGCCCGAGGACGAGATCGACAAGCTGACCCGGGGACTCCCCGTGGTGCTCATCGACCGCGAGCACCGCACCCAGCGGTTCAGCTCGATCCGGATCGACGGCGAGAGCGGCGTGCACGCGGCGATCAGGCATCTGACCGCGGCGGGACACCGGCACATCGGCATGCTCGACCACGCCGAACGGTCCGAACCGAGCATCCGGCACCGGTGGTTCGACGCCGCGATGTCCGCGTGCGGACTGGACGCGAGCTTCGTGGCCCGCGCCGACCAGAGCGTCGAGGGCGGGGAGAGCGCGCTCCAGGAGCTCCTCGCCGGGCACCCGGACCTGACCGCCGTGTTCACCTTCAACGACATCATCGCCATAGGGGCCCTGCGCGCCGCGCGCCGGACCGGCCGGCAGGTCCCCCGGGACCTGGCCGTGGTCGGCTTCGACGGTCTGCAGCTGGGCACGCTCGTCGACCCCCCGCTGACCACGGTGGCCCTGGACACCCGCCGCCTCGGCGCGCTCGCCGTCGAACAGGCGGCCCGGCTGCTGACCGGCAGCGGACCCCTGCCCGCCGACCAGCTGAAGGTGGGGGCGGAGCTGCGGGTGCGGGAGTCGGGCTAGCGGCCCGCTGCTCGCCGGGCTCGACGGAGCCGGGGCAGCGCGTTCTCCCGTCCATCCCGTCCATACATCAGGCATCCGCTCTCTCGACGTGGTTCCCGTCCGTCATGCCCAGCCGCGCCTGTTCCTCCTCGACGATCCGGCGGGCCAGTTCGGTGTCCGACACGTCGACCGCGTCCGGGGTGGCTTCGGCCACGGCGCTGCGGCGGGCGTAGGCGTCGAACAGGCGGGTCTTCCGCTCCAGCATCTTCACCAGGCGCTCGTCCACTCCCCCGGTGGCGAGCAGGCGGTGCACCCGGACCGGCCTGACCTGGCCCATGCGGTGGGCCCGGGCCACCGCCTGGTGTTCGATGGTCGGCTTGATCTGGGGTTCGCAGATGACGACGACGGAGGCGGCCTGCATGTTGAGGCCGACGCCCGCCGCCTGGATCTGCGCCAGGAGCACCGCGGCGCCCGGGGCGGCGGCGAAGTCGTCGACGACCTGCTGCCGGCGTGCGGCCGGGACACCGCCGGTGAGCGGGCCGAAGACCGTGGCGCCGTCGGCGAGGGCCTCCCCGACCACGCGCAGGACGTCCTTGAAGTAGGAGAAGACCACCGTCTTCTGCCCGTTCTCGCCGGCCTCCTCGACGATCTCCCGGAGCCGCTCCAGCTTGGCCGACTTCTCGGGGCGCAGGTAGGCGGCCCTGCGCATCGCCATGAAATTGCCGGCGCGTACGGCGTCGCGGTACGCCTCCTCGTCCGACGCGCTCAGCTCCTCCCACTCGTCGGTGTGCTGGAGGCTGGGGAGTTCGGTCAGCACGTCCTGCTGGTTGCGCCGCAGGTAGACGGGGGCGACGGCCTTGCGGAAGGCGACCGATCCGGCCAGGGCGTCGCCGTCTTCCAGGGACTCCGCGACGCCGCGGTCGAGCATCCCGACCAGGTTGCGGAACTCCGCGACCCGGTTCTCCATCGGGGTGCCGGTCATGAAGAGGGTGCGCTCGCAGCGCTCCGCCCACTGGGCGACCGCCTGGGACCGCTTGGCCTTCGGGTTCTTCACCGAGTGCGCCTCGTCGACCACGAACAGGCCGACCTCGCCGCCACCCGGTGCGGGAAAGCCGCGCAGGGCGTCGAACGTGGTCACCCCGACCCCACCCCGCCCCTTCCAGTCGGCGAACGCGTCGCGCCGGTCGGGGCCGTGCAGCAGCAGCACGCGCAGGGCGCTGCGGGCCTCGATCTCCCGCGTCCAGTTCACGAGGACGCTCGCCGGGCACACCACCATGAAGTGGCTCTGCCCCTCGGCGGCCAGGTGGGCCAGCACGGCGATCGCCTGGATGGTCTTCCCGAGGCCCATCTCGTCACCGAGGATCACGTTGCGCTGCGCGAGGGCGAACCGCGCGCCGAACGCCTGGTAGCCACGCAGGGAGACCCGCCGGTGCGAGTCGTCGAGGTGCTGGGCCCGGACCCGCTCGGCGATCTCGTCGGGCAGGAAGCCCTCGGCGGCGGCCGCGTCGGGCGCCGCCCCGGAGATCTCGGCGAGCAGGCCGTAGTACTCGGCGGAGCGCAGTTCGAAGTCCGCCCAGGCGGCGAGGTCGGACGACGGCCCCCGGAGCAGGTCCACCGAGGCCTGGGCGAACAGCTCGGGCAGCCGCTCTTGGTCCGCCTCGTCCACCAGCGGACGGAGCTCGGTCACCGCCGCCAGCGCGCGGGCCTTCTTCTCCCGGCCGGCGAGGAGCATCCGGAACCGCCCGGCGGCGGGCCTGGCGTCGGCCAGCAGCGGCTCCAGCCGTCGCGTCAGGGCGCCGGCCCGGTCGACGGCGCGCCGCGCCTCCGGCCCCGCCTCCACCAGCACCTGCAAGGCCACGACGAGCGCGGTGGTGCTCGGCTCCGGCCGGTCCACGTCGATATGGACGGCCACGGTCTCGCGCACGGCCTCGGAGAGCCGGCGGGCCGCGGCGATCATCTGGTCGACGGTGCGCCGCCCGACACCGGGTATCTGCAGCAGCCGGTACGGGCCCGCCTCGAGCACGGCGCCCACCGTCCGCAGCCCGCTCTGCTCGACGCCGCCCAGCCGCAGCCGGCCCTCGGTCACGTCCTGGAGCCGCGCGACCGGGATGGCGTCGAGCTCCCGCCGTACCGCCGCGTCCTGGATCGGCGTGAGTGCCGCCCGTACGGCCTCGACGGCCCTGCCGTGATCACCGGCCACGTTCCGGGCCGCCTCGGCCAGCCGCGCTCCCCGCGCGACCACGCCTCGCTCTTCCCGCCCCACCCGCCCCGCCCCTCACTCCTCACCGGCCGTACCGGCATCTTCCCACCCCGCACCGACATCACGGGCGGGGCCGGGGCGTCGGCCTGCCGGAGCACGACGGTGAGGCTCAAGTCCGGTGTCGGGCTCGACCGATCAGGTCGTCACAACGGTTCCGTCGGCAGCGCCGAGCAGGGCTGACTGAGCGTCAGAAAATGCGGCGCCGATCCAGCACGGGATCCGCGACAAGTACGACAGGGACTCAGGGTCGCCCACGCTACACAACAGCGCCGGAGAGGGGCCGAGGTTGAGGGACTTCTCCGCAACGTCTGCGGCCTGATCGTGCCCACCAACTCCCGCGCCTCGCCCGCAATCCGCCACTCACAGCGGCCAGGCGGTGAGCAAATCGCCCGGGCCGTAGGTGGCATCGAGGCCCGGAGAGTCGACGCCGCTCCGCGAGACCGCCACGACTGGAACGGGTTGGTCGGTGAGAGCGGCCCGGTGTCGATGAAGTGCTGCCAGGTCGTGCCGGTCGAAGGGCGACTGCTCCAGCCACTTGATGGAGCCGACGAAGATCAACTCCTTGGCAATGGGGGCACGGTCCGCCCCGACGATGTCGATTTCGACGTCGTTGGTGCGGGTCCAGTAGCCGCCCACCGCGGGGGCTGCGGGGAGCTGGTCGTCGGGCAGCATCCGGGCAAGCGCCTCGCGGATGAGCGGCTCGATCGCCCGGCCGCGCCAGCTGGTCCAGTTCTCCCGGATGCGCGCCAAGGTCAGATCGCCCCGCCCTCGCTCGATCTCTTCCATGGACGGACCCAGCAGGTGCAGCCAAAACCGCAGGTAGGGATCTGCCACCCGGTAGCGGCGATCCTTCGACGGACGCAGTGATACAGGCAGCTCCCCAGCGACGATCCGTTTGTCCGTCAGCAGCTCCAGAGCTCGCTGCAGCGGCGTGGCCCCGATCCCGCCGGCCGCGCGGGCGATGTTGGTGAAGGTCCGCTCGCCGCTGCCGATCGCCGCCAGCACCGTACGCGCCTGGGCCTGCGGGGGGAATTCGGCAGCCAGCGAGCGCTCAGCCGATACCAGCAGGGCCGAGACCGGATCACTCAGCGCCTCACCAAGGAAGTCCCACAGCCCTGCGCCGCGCGGCCACTCCGCGCAGATCAGCGGCAGCCCGCCGGTGACCAGTGCAGCGTCGAAGGCTTCCGCCGGATCCAGCCCAAGCATCTGCCCCACCTCGGCGGGGTTGAGCGGTCCCAGCACCATCTCCCGGCCCCGCTGATGGAAGGGTCGTCCGTAGCTGTTCAGTGCCTCCATCATTGACAGATCGGAGCCGATGAGGACCAGCAGCACTGGCTTGGTTTCCAGAACCCGGTCCCAGGCCCGCTGCAGCATCCCCTCGAAGGCGCCGGCGGTATCCATCAGGTACGGCACTTCATCGATGACCAGCACGCTCGCCCGGTCAGCGGGCAGCGCCGCAGCCAGCACGTCGAACGCGGCATCCCAGCTCTCCGGCCGCGCGGCGGCCACCAGCCCCGCCAGCGGCAGCGTCGATGCTTGGGCGTCCCGGGCCAGCCGTGCCAGATCATCCCTGGGGGACGCGCCAGTCGCCGCGTAGAACAGGAACGGGGCTCCGGAGCGCTCCGCAAACCGCTCGACCAGTCGCGACTTGCCCACCCGGCGCCGCCCACGCAGCATCACGCACCGACCGGGCCGCTCCCCGCCAACCCCTGCCGCCACCTTCTGCAGCTCTCGCTCCAGCGTCGCCAGCTCCTGCCGACGGCCTACAAAGGCCACCATGTCCGCCGACCTCCACGCATGATACTAACAAGAACGTTACCAACATAGACATTAGTAGGTAGCCTCGCCAGTCAGTCGGAGGCCGTAGACCTGGGCGCGGCCGACCAATTCGTCGATCAGCCGCCGCCCACCGCCTTCGGTGGTGTGGTGGCCGGCCCGTCACGAGAACGAAATCGAGAAGGCGGTCGACATGATCGGCCCGCTCGCCCAGATCGCGGCGGCGGCCAACGACGAGGAGGTGCCCGAGCTCTTCCGTCACCTGCTCGTCCCGCCCGTAGGCGCGCGGAGCGAAGCGGCCGTCGGGGGGCCACTGTGGGACGGACACGGCCAGGGAGGAGGGACGTTCCACCGCGAGGAGGACGTAGGGGTTTCGGATCGGCTGTTCCTGTTGCCGGCGGCGGTGGGCCTGAAGCCGGACATGGACGAGTACACGGTGTTCGTGCACCGTGTGGTGCGGAGCCTGCAAGCGGGTGAGCGCAGGCTGCTCAACTGCCCCCGGCGCCGCAGCCCACGAATCAGCACGGAAGCCTCACTGTCATCCCAGCACTATCCCAGCGCGGTAGGGGTGATGATGGGTGACGGGGGGTCAGCTTTCCCAGCGCCATCCCAGCACGGGAAAAAACCAGGGGCCCGACCCCGGAGAGTCGGACCCCTTCTGAACTGGGCGTTTGCCAGATCAGCCACGTGGTGGAACATCACCCGCTACACATTGAACCGGAACTCCACCACGTCCCCGTCCTGCATCACGTAGTCCTTGCCCTCCATGCGGGCCTTGCCCTTGGCGCGGGCCTCCGCCACCGAGCCGGTTTCGACCAGGTCGGCGAAGGAGATGACCTCGGCCTTGATGAAGCCCTTCTGGAAGTCGGTGTGGATCACGCCGGCCGCCTCGGGGGCCGTCGCGCCCTTCTTGATCGTCCAGGCGCGGGACTCCTTGGGACCGGCCGTGAGGTAGGTCTGCAGGCCGAGGGTGTTGAAGCCGACGCGGGCCAGGGTGGCGAGGCCGGGCTCCTCGGCGCCGACCGACTCCAGCAGCTCCAGGGCGTCCTCCTCGTCGAGCTCGGCGAGGTCCTGCTCCAGCTTGGCGTTGAGGAAGATCGCCTCGGCGGGGGCGACCAGGGCGCGCTGCTCGGTCTTGAAGGTGTCGTCGGTCAGTTCGTCCTCGTCGACGTTGAAGACGTAGAGGAACGGCTTGGTGGTGAGGAGATGGAGGTCGTGGAGGAGTTCGGCGCGGTCCGAACCCTGGAGGATGCCCTGGGAGAACAGGGTGTCGCCCTTCTCCAGGATCTCCTTGGCCTCCTCGACGGCCTTGACCTTCGGCGCCACGTCCTTCTTGATCCGCGACTCCTTCTGGAGACGCGGCAGGACCTTCTCGATGGTCTGGAGGTCGGCGAGGATCAGCTCGGTGTTGATCGTCTCGATGTCGTCCTTCGGCGAGACCTTGCCGTCGACGTGCACGACGTTCTCGTCCTTGAAGGCCCGGATGACCTGGCAGATCGCGTCGGACTCACGGATGTTCGCGAGGAACTTGTTGCCCAGGCCCTCGCCCTCGGAGGCGCCCCGCACGATGCCCGCGATGTCGACGAAGTCGACCGTGGCCGGGAGGATCCGCTGCGAGGAGAAGATCTCGGACAGCTTGGCCAGGCGGGCGTCGGGGACGCCGACGACACCCACGTTGGGCTCGATCGTGGCGAACGGGTAGTTGGCCGCGAGCACGTCGTTCTTGGTCAGGGCGTTGAACAGGGTCGACTTGCCGACATTCGGCAGGCCGACGATTCCGATCGTGAGCGACACGTTGCGACTTCCCGTAGTGAGTGGGTGAGTGAGCCGGGGGGGCTGCCAGTGCCGGCGGGCCGGCCGATCCACCAGTTTACGGGGTTCGGGGCACCCCGTCGGCGGCCGTGTCGAACACCTGGCCAAGGTCCGCTCTTCGGCTTGGTTTCGGCGTGTCTGGGCTGCGATCAGGCACATAAACCGACCTAGGTTGGTCCGGTGGAGCATCACAGGAGCCGACCCCGACAGCCCGGACCGCGTCGAGGCGGCCCCCGTGCGCAGCTGCCCCCGCAGGCGAGACCGCGGCCGGGGACGGCCGGGCGCCGGCCCGCTCCGGGAAGGTCGCGTCCGGCACCGGTGGCGCAGCCCGCGCGGCTGCCGAATCCACGGCTCACGGGGCTCGGCTGCGGCCTCTTCTGCATGGCCGCGATGCTCCTTCTCGGCTTCCTGGACGACCTGCTCCTCGGGGCGTCCCTGACCGTGTACGGCGTGCTGTCCCTGCCGGTGTCCGCGCTGACCGCGCTGTGGGTGCGCGGGGGCGATCTGCTGACCGCCCCCGTGGTCATCCCGATCGCCTTCGCCGTCGGCCTGCTGGCCGTGGCCGACGACGGCGGCGGCGGTTTCCTGGGCGGGGTGATGAGCCTGGTGACGGCCCTGTCCACGCAGGCCGGCTGGCTCTACGGCGGGACGCTGATCGCCGGGGTGATCGTCATCGTCCGCCGGATCCGGATGATCCGGATGGTCCGGACGGTCCGGCGCCGCCGAACCTGACCCCGGCCGACGAACCTGACCCCGGCCGACGGGCCGGGGTCGCGGGGTGCCGGGGTGCCGGGGTGCCGCCTATTTGGCGTGGTGCGCGGCGCGCATCGCCGCGCCCACGATCCCCGCGTTGTTCTGCAACTGGGCCGGGACGATCTCGGCCTTGATGCCCTCGATGTACGGCAGGAACTTGTCGGCCTTGCGGCTCACCCCGCCGCCGATGATGAACAGGCTGGGGGTGAAGAGCATCTCGACGTGCGCCAGGTACTTGTTGACCCGGTGCGCCCAGTGCTCCCAGCTCAGCTCCTCGTCCTCCTTGGCCTTGCTGGAGGCCTTCTTCTCCGCGTCGTGCCCGCCCAGCTCCAGGTGGCCCAGCTCGGTGTTGGGGACCAGCTCGCCGTCGACGAACAGGGCGCTGCCGATGCCGGTGCCGAAGGTGAGCAGGAGGACGACACCCTTGCGGTCGCGGCCCGCGCCGAACTCCATCTCGGCCACGCCCGCCGCGTCCGCGTCGTTGACCACGGTCACCGGGAGACCGCCGAGCCGCTCGCTGAACAGCGTGCGCGCGTCGGTGTCGATCCAGCTCTTGTCGACGTTCGCCGCCGTACGGATGTGAGTGCCGTCGGTGATCACCCCGGGGAAGGTGAGCCCGACCGGGCCGCTCCACCCGAAATGGTCGACGACCTGCTTGACCCCGTCGGCGACGCCGTCCGGCGTCGCCGGGTGCGGGGTGAGCACCTTGCACCGCTCCTGGGCCAGGTCGCCCTTGTCCAGGTCCACGGGAGCGCCCTTGATCCCGGAACCACCGATGTCCACGCCGAAGATCTGCATGGCTTCACGTTACGTCGTACGACTGACAGTCACGACGTCGGACGACCCCGCGGTCACACAGTTGTACGGACGGTGGTCACGCGCCGGCGCCGGTGCCGCCGCGCTCGGCGACCAGGGTGGCCGCCTCTTCGCGCAGGTCACGGCGGAGTTCCTTGGGGAGCGAGAAGGTGATGGACTCCTCGGCCGCCTTGACGATCTCGACGTCGCCGTAGCCGCGCTCGGCGAGCCACTCCAGGACCTGCTCGACCAGCACCTCGGGCACGGAGGCGCCCGAGGTGACGCCGACGGTCGTCACGCCCTCCAGCCAGGCCTCGTCGATCTCACTGGCGAAGTCGACCAGGTAGGCCGCGCGGGAGCCGGCCAGCTTGGCGACCTCGACCAGCCGCTTGGAGTTGGAGGAGTTGCGGGAGCCGACCACGATGACCAGTTCGGCCTCGGCGCCCATCTGCTTCACGGCGAGCTGGCGGTTCTGCGTGGCGTAGCAGATGTCGTCGCTGGGCGGCGAGATCAGCTGCGGGAACTTCTCCTTGAGGGCGTCGACGGTCTCCATCGTCTCGTCCACGGAGAGGGTGGTCTGGGAGAGCCAGACGACCTTGGACTCGTCGCGGACCTCGACCTTGGCGACGTCCGCCGGACCGTCGACCAGCTGGATGTGGTCGGGGGCCTCGCCGGAGGTGCCGATGACCTCCTCGTGGCCCTCGTGGCCGATCAGGAGGATGTCGTAGTCCTCGTTGGCGAAGCGGACGGCTTCCTTGTGGACCTTGGTGACCAGCGGGCAGGTCGCGTCGATGGTGGCGAGGCGGCCGCGCTCGGCCTCCTCGTGGACGACGGGGGCGACGCCGTGCGCGGAGAACATCACGATGTTCCCCGGCGGGACCTCCTCGGTCCGCTCGACGAAGATCGCGCCCTTCTTCTCCAGGGTCTGCACGACGTACTTGTTGTGGACGATCTCGTGCCGGACATAGATCGGGGCCCCGTACTGCTCCAGGGCCTTCTCGACGGCGATCACGGCGCGGTCCACACCCGCGCAGTAGCCACGGGGGGCGGCGAGCAGGACACGGCGGCCAGGCGAAGCAGTCATGGCACCCATCGTAAGGCCGCGTTCGGGGGGTCGAAGATCGCGTCCGGGTGACGATCCCGGGGAGACTGACGGAAGACCGGGGGTGCGGGCCATACGGCGAGACATGCGGCCGCGGGAGCGGGTGCGGGCGACCGCCGTCGTCGGCTTTCTCGTGCTCGCCATGGAGATCGTGGTCCTGCTGGTGTTCATGGTGTCGGCGGTCGTCGTCCTCGCGCACGACGGGAGCTGTCGGTGCGCGCCGTTACTCTCGGCGCATGGCTTTGAACACGTCCGCTGAAGCTCCCGTGCCCGTCGGTGAGATCTCCCGGCTCATCGGGGGGTGGATCGACCGGCTCGGGGCCGTCTGGGTCGAGGGGCAGATCACCCAGCTGTCGCGGCGGCCGGGGGCGGGGGTCGTGTTTCTGACGTTGCGGGATCCGTCGTACGACATCTCGATCGGCGTGACCTGTTTTCGGCAGGTGTTCGACGCGGTGGCCGACGTGGTCGGCGAGGGGGCCCGGGTCGTCGTGCACGCGAAGCCCGAGTGGTACGCGCCGCGTGGGCAGCTGTCCCTGCGGGCTGCCGAGATAAGGCCGGTCGGGGTCGGGGAGCTGCTGGCGCGGCTGGAGATGCTCAAGAAGGCGCTGGCCGCGGAGGGGCTGTTCGCCGCCGGGCGGAAGAAGCCGTTGCCGTTTCTGCCGCAGCTGATCGGGCTGGTGTGCGGGCGGGCCTCGGCCGCCGAGCGGGACGTGCTGGAGAACGCCCGGCACCGGTGGCCCGCGGTGCGGTTCGAGGTGCGGAACGTGCCGGTGCAGGGCGTGCACGCCGTGCCGCAGGTCGTGCAGGCCGTGAAGGAGCTCGACGCGATCGAGGAGGTGGATGTGATCATCGTCGCGCGCGGGGGCGGCAGCGTGGAGGATCTGCTGCCGTTCTCCGACGAGCAGCTGGTGCGGGCCGTCGCCGAGTGCCGTACGCCGGTCGTCTCCGCCATCGGGCACGAGCCCGACAATCCGTTGCTCGACTTTGTCGCCGACCTGCGTGCCTCCACCCCGACCGACGCCGCCAAGAGGGTCGTCCCGGACGTGGGGGAAGAGGCGGAGCGGGTGCGGATGCTGCGGGACCGGGGGCGGCGGTGCGTCGACGCGCTGGTGGCGCGGGAGGAGCGGGGGCTCGCGCACGCGCTCGCGCGGCCGGCCATGGAGGATCCGCACCGGATGGTCGACGAACGGGCCGATCACGTCGCCTCGCTGGTGGACCGTTCGCGGCGCACCCTCGGGCATCTGCTCGACCGCGCCGACTCCGAGCTGACGCACACGCACGCGCGCGTGGTGGCCCTCTCGCCCGCCGCCACGCTGAAGCGCGGTTACGCCGTGCTGCAGAAGGACGACGGCCAGGTGGTGCGGGATCCGGGGGACGTCGAGCCGGGCGAGGCGTTGCGGGCGCGGGTCGCCGAGGGGGAGTTCACGGTGCGGGCGGACGGCTGACGTCACCCGTGTCGTACGAGTCGATGAGAAAGGTCAGTGCATGAGCAGCAAGACGGAAGAGGCCGCCCTCTCGTACGAGCAGGCGCGGGACGAGCTGATCGAGACCGTGCGACGGCTGGAGGCCGGCGGGACGAGCCTTGAGGAGTCGCTGGCGCTCTGGGAGCGGGGCGAGGAGCTGGCCAAGGTGTGCCGGCGGTGGCTGGAGGGGGCGCGGGCCCGGCTGGACGCGGCGCTCGCCGAGGAGAAGGACGAGGGGGAAGGGGCCGAGGAGGAGGACTGAGCGGGGGGCTGTCGGCGTTGTCGGTGTGAGGCGGATCACCACGGTCCGGTTTTTGTTGAACCTTGAATCTTCCCTCGCGTATGGTCGTGCCGTCAGCCTATCCGGACCGCGGTCCGGATATGAACGCGATGCGACCCCCCAGGAAGTTCACATGTCTCTCGTTCTCGACCCCACCGCTCAGGACCTGCTGTTCCGCGAGGCCCGCACCGCCAACACCTTCACCGACGAGCCGGTGACCGACGAGCAGGTGCAGGCGATCTACGACCTGGTCAAGTACGGCCCGACCTCGATGAACCAGTCGCCGCTGCGCGTGGTCCTGGTCCGCTCCCCCGAGGCCCGCGAGCGCCTCGTGCAGCACATGGCCGAGGGCAACCAGAAGAAGACCGCCACCGCCCCGCTGGTCGCGATCCTCGCCGCGGACAACGAGTTCCACGAGGAGCTGCCGGAGCTCTTCCCGCACTTCCCGCAGGCCAAGGACGCCGTCTTCGCCGACCGCGCGGTGCGTGAGGGCAGCGCGGCCCTGAACGCCGCCCTCCAGGCCGCCTACTTCATCATCGGCATCCGTGCCGCCGGCCTCTCGGCCGGCCCGATGACCGGCGTCGACTTCGCGGGCATCCAGAAGGAGTTCCTGGACGACGACCACACCCCGTTCGTGGTCGTCAACATCGGCAGGCCCGGTCCGGACGCCTGGTTCCCGCGCTCCCCGCGCCTGGCCTACGACGACGTCGTCACGTCCGTCTGAGCCACCCCGCGGACAGTCACTCCGCGGACAGTCACTCCGCAGACGTGACAGAGGCCCCCGGCAACGGCGCCGGGGGCCTCTCGCGTGCGCGTCGTGACGCCCGCGTCAGGACACGTTCAGGGCCGCCGCCATCTTCGCCAGCTCGGTGAAGGAGGCCGTGCCGGCCACGACCGTCGTGGAGCCGGTGGTGCCGTCCAGCACCAGCGCGTCGTAGCGGCCGCCGGTGTAGTGCGTCCAGGTGCGGTCGCCGATCTTCTCGGTCGTCTTCGTGGCCGACGCGCCCTGGCTGGCGTCGTCGATGAAGTCCGCGCGCTTCTGAGTCGACTGCTCGATCTGGACGTACTGACCGTCGGGGGTCTGGTAGCCGAGATGCCAGCGGTCCCCGGCCTCGCCCTGGAAGCGGACCGAGGTGGCCTTCCAGGTGCTGGGCAGGCCCTGCGGCGCCGCCACCGGGTAGCTCGCCGCGCGCCGTGCCGTCAGCAGCTCGACCCGGTAGTCGACCCGCTGGATGTCGGGAGCGTGATCGTCGTGCGGGACGAGCAGGTAGATGAAGCCCGCCGCGAGGCCGATCAGGGCCAGGGAGAGAATCATGTCCCGGACCGTCTTCTGCTTGCCGTTCGTGCCTGCCACGTCCCCTATCGTCGCAGGTGCCCGCTGCGCTCATCCGTGGGGTCCCCTGCTCATTTTGTCAGCCTGACGATAGAGTCGAGGCGAAACCCTCATCCGGCCGTCGTCGTATCAGAAAGGTGCGTACCGATGACCGAGAATCATCATCATCTGCCGTCCGAACTCGATGTTCCCTCCGAGGCCCCCGACCGCAACCTCGCCCTGGAGCTCGTCCGGGTGACCGAGGCCGCCGCGATGGCCGCGGGACGCTGGGTCGGCCGCGGCGACAAGAACGGCGCCGACGGCGCCGCGGTGCGCGCGATGCGGACCCTCGTCTCCACCGTGTCGATGAACGGCGTGGTCGTCATCGGCGAGGGCGAGAAGGACGAGGCCCCGATGCTCTTCAACGGGGAGCGCATCGGTGACGGCACCGGGCCCGAGGTCGACATCGCCGTCGACCCCATCGACGGGACGACGCTGACCGCGAAGGGCATGCCCAACGCGATCGCCGTACTGGCCGCGGCCGAGCGCGGGGCCATGTTCGACCCGTCCGCCGTCTTCTACATGGACAAGCTGGTCACGGGCCCGGAGGCGGCGGACTTCGTCGACATCGACGCGCCCGTCTCCGTCAACATCCGGCGGGTCGCCAAGGCGAAGCGGGCCACTCCGGAGGACGTGACCGTCGTCATCCTCGACCGGCCGCGGCACGAAGGGATCATCAAGGAGATCCGGGAGGCCGGCGCGCGCATCAAGCTGATCTCCGACGGTGACGTCGCGGGCTCGATCTACGCGCTGCGCGAGGGCACGGGCGTCGACATGCTGCTCGGGATCGGCGGCACGCCCGAGGGCATCATCTCGGCGTGCGCGGTGAAGTGCCTGGGCGGCACCATCCAGGGCAAGCTGTGGCCCAAGGACGACGAGGAGCGGCAGCGGGCGATCGACGCCGGGCACGACCTGGACCGGGTACTGACGACCGAGGACCTGGTGACCGGGGAGAACGTGTTCTTCGTCGCGACCGGCATCACCGACGGCGAGTTGCTGCGGGGGGTGCGGTACCGGTCGCAGACCGCGCTGACCGAGTCCATCGTGATGCGGTCGAAGTCGGGGACGGTGCGGCGGATCGACTCCGAGCACCGGCTGCGCAAGCTGCGGGCGTACAGCACGGTGGATTTCGACAGGCCGAAGTAACGCGGTCGGGGGCTGCCGACCGTACGCTTCTACACGTGCGTTGTGGCTGGTCGCGCAGTTCCCCGCGCCCCTTGGGGCGCGCTGTCCCGTAGGCCGATCAGAAAGGCGCCCTCTGTGCGGAGAGGGCGCCTTTTGTCAGCCTGCCTGCGCTATGCGGTTCCCCGCTGCCGCCCTCGCCGCCTTCTTCAGTTCCATGTCGCGGCGCCTGCGGCGGGCCAGGACCACGCGGCGTTCCGCTGCGGTGAGGCCGCCCCAGACGCCGTAGGGCTCGGGCTGGAGCAGCGCGTGTTCGCGGCACTCGACCATCACCGGGCAGCGGGCACAGACCCGCTTGGCCGCCTCCTCCCGGGAGAGCCGGGCGGCGGTGGGTTCCTTGGAGGGTGCGAAGAACAGGCCTGCCTCGTCGCGCCGGCACACCGCCTCGGTGTGCCAGGGTGCGTCTTGGTCCCTGTCCCGCACTGGCACCCGCTGGGCCGGAACGGCAGCTACCTGCAGGGACGAATGCGGCGGTTGCAGCACGGGTCTACTCCTGACGACGGCTTCGCGAGCGAGAGACGATGCAGCAAGGCCTACCCGCTGTGCGCGGGCCTATGCACAGCGTCCTCAACAGCCGTACCCCGGCGGCTTGTTCACGACCCCTGAGGCCGCTGGGCAAGGAGTGATTCGCGACCGTCAACGGTCGAGGTGTTTGCGCAACTTCCTGTCGACCTTGTCCTGAACGCGGTCCAGGATGTCCGCGATGAGCTTTCCGCGCTTCGGCCGCGCCTCCACGTTGCCGAGGACGGCCCAGCCGTCGACGTAGACGACCGGCGCGTCGGAGTCGACCGAATCCAGCGTGTCCGCCTCGAAGTTGCCGAGCACGCCGCCGCCGGTGCCGCGCAGCGACACGTTCTCCGGGACGCGGATCTGGATGTCGCCGAAGACCGAGATCGCCTTGATGACGACCTGCTGGTACTCGAAGATCGCCTCGGTGAGGTCCAGCTCGATGGAGCCGAAGACCGCGTAGGCGTGCAGCCGGCGGCCGGCCCGCCAGCGGCCGCGGCGGCGGGCGCTGCTGAACACGGCGACCACGTTGCCGTCCGCCTCGACGGGGATCGCACCGGGCGTGGGCCGCGGCGGCACCGGCGTGTAGGCCGGGGCGGCCGGGCGGGCGTGGGCCGCGGGCAGGTCCCGTATGAAGACCTCCAACTCGCCCACCGTCTTGGCGTTCAGCACCCCCTCCACGCGCTCGGCGTGCTCGTCGGCGGTCAGGCGCCCCTCGGCGAGGGCCTCCCGCAGGATGTCGGCGATGCGGTCGCGGTCGGCGTCCGAGGCGCGCAGCTCGGCCACCGGCGCTCCGGCACGCTCCTGAGGGGTCTGCTTCTGAAGGTCCACGGCAGCAGCGTACCGAAACGCGATAGATCGCGACTACCCCTCGTCGCGACCTGTGGAAAACCCGTACGGTTCCCGAACTGAGCCTTACCTCACAGGATCCCGGTCAACGGCAGGTTCTACGCTGGACAGCGCCCGCCAGCGTCGGCGGGCGGCCGTCCGTCAGAGTGAGGAATGGGCTGAGATGCCTGAGTTCGCGTATACCGATCTGCTCCCCCAGGGCGAGGACACCACCCCGTACCGGCTGGTGACCTCGGAGGGTGTGTCCACCGTCGAGGGGCCGGACGGGCGGACGTTCCTCAAGGTGGAGCCGGAGGCGCTGCGCAAGCTCGCCGAGGAGGCGATCCACGACATCCAGCACTACCTGCGCCCGGCCCACCTCGCCCAGCTGCGCCGGATCATCGACGACCCGGAGGCGTCCGGCAACGACAAGTTCGTCGCCCTCGACCTGCTGAAGAACGCGAACATCGCGGCGGCCGGCGTGCTGCCCATGTGCCAGGACACCGGCACGGCGATCGTCATGGGCAAGCGCGGGCAGAACGTGCTGACCGAGGGCGGCGACGAGGCGGCGCTGAGCCGCGGCATCTACGACGCCTATCTGAACCTCAACCTCCGCTACTCCCAGATGGCTCCGCTCACCATGTGGGACGAGAAGAACACCGGGTCGAACCTGCCGGCCCAGGTCGAGCTGTACGCCACCGACGGCGGCGCCTACAAGTTCCTCTTCATGGCGAAGGGCGGCGGCTCGGCCAACAAGTCGTTCCTCTACCAGGAGACGAAGGCGGTCCTCAACGAGGCCTCCATGATGAAGTTCCTGGAGGAGAAGATCCGTTCGCTCGGCACGGCCGCGTGCCCGCCGTACCACCTGGCGATCGTGGTGGGCGGCACGAGCGCCGAGTACGCGCTCAAGACCGCCAAGTACGCCTCCGCGCACTACCTGGACGAGATCCCGGCCGAGGGCTCGGAGCTCGGGCACGGCTTCCGGGACAAGGACCTGGAGCAGAAGGTCTTCGAACTGACACAGAAGATCGGCATCGGCGCGCAGTTCGGCGGCAAGTACTTCTGCCACGACGTGCGCGTGGTGCGGCTGCCGCGGCACGGCGCGTCCTGCCCGGTCGCCATCGCCGTGTCCTGCTCCGCGGACCGCCAGGCGGTCGCGAAGATCACCGCCGAGGGCGTCTTCCTGGAGCAGCTGGAGACGGACCCGGCGCGGTTCCTGCCGGAGACGACGGACGAGCACCTGGACGAGTCGTCGGACGTCGTCAAGATCGACCTGAACCAGCCGATGGACACGATCCTCGCCGAGCTGACGAAGTACCCGGTCAAGACCCGGCTCTCGCTCAACGGCCCGCTGGTCGTGGCGCGTGACATCGCGCACGCCAAGATCAAGGAGCGGCTCGACGCGGGCGAGGAGATGCCGCAGTACCTGAAGGACCACCCGGTGTACTACGCGGGCCCCGCGAAGACGCCCGAGGGCTACGCCTCCGGGTCCTTCGGGCCCACGACCGCCGGGCGCATGGACTCCTACGTCGAGCAGTTCCAGGCCGCCGGGGGCTCCAAGGTGATGCTCGCCAAGGGCAACCGCAGCAAGCAGGTCACCGACGCGTGCGCCGCGCACGGCGGCTTCTACCTCGGCTCCATCGGCGGGCCAGCCGCCCGGCTCGCCCAGGACTGCATCAAGAAGGTCGAGGTCGTCGAGTACGAGGAGCTCGGCATGGAGGCGGTCTGGAAGATCGAGGTCGAGGACTTCCCGGCGTTCGTCGTCGTGGACGACAAGGGCAACGACTTCTTCCAGGACCCTGCCCCGGCTCCGACGTTCACCTCGATCCCGGTCCGGGGCCCCGGGCTGGCGTAGTGCGTCCGGTGCGGCGGGGGACGGATGTCGCCCCCGCCGCCCCTACCCGTCCCGTCCTCCAGGGGGTGGGCCCCCTTCGACCGCCCACTTCGGGGGCTGCCGCCCCCCGGACCCCCGCTTCGGCCTGAACGGCCTCGTCCTCAAACTCCCCCAGAGGGGGTACCCCCAGACGGGCTGGCGAGTGGGGGTACGGACCGGCCCTCACCCTCGGACGCCGGACGGGCTGGAGAGCGGGAGTGTGGACCGGCTCTCGTCCCCGGACGCCGGACGGGCTGAGATGTGGTGCCGGCCGGTTGTCGTCCTCGGACTCCCCCTTGGGTGTCAGTCGGGGATGCAGCCGAACCAGTTCACCGTGTCGCCGTCCTTGGTGTAGCCCATGCACCGGACGGTTTCGTCGTGCAGCTTCTCGGTGTGGTCGACCGGGCCGTTCGCGTAGTCCGTCGTGTGGTGGGGCTGCGCCAGGTCGTCGATCGCGACGCGGTACCAGGGGCGCTCACTGGACGGCAGGGTGCAGCCGTGGCCGGTCATGTTGCGGCTGGGGTCGCCGCCCCAGACGGGTCGTTCCACGCGGTCGCAGTGGGCCCGGTGGGCACCGCCGGCGGCACCGGCGGTGCCGGCTCCCGCGCCCAGGAGGGTCGCCGCGCCTATGGACACCGCCGCGAGGGCGCCGAGCAGACCCTTGGGAGTGAAGTTCATCGAGTGGTCCTCCTGCCAGCCGTGGTGACGGCGGGGAGTCGCCCTGTCACCTTGGGGTGATCGTCACATTTGTTCGTGATGTCCCGCCCGGCGGGCGGGGACGCAGTCCCCCGACCCGGTGACTTCGGTGGTGCCAATGCAGCAGGCGTCCGGAACAACCACCGCGTCCCGTTCGCTGACAAGGGCATGAGCGACTACCGCATCGAACACGACTCCATGGGCGAGGTCCGGGTGCCCGCGCACGCCAAGTGGCGGGCCCAGACACAACGGGCCGTCGAGAACTTCCCCGTCTCCGGGCAGCGGATCGAGCGCGCGCACATCGAGGCGCTGGCCCGGATCAAGGGCGCGGCGGCCAAGGTGAACGCCGAGCTGGGGGTGGTCGACAAGGACATCGCGCGGGCGATCCAGGAGGCGGCCGAGGAGGTCGCCGAGGGGAAGTGGGACGAGCACTTTCCCGTCGACGTGTTCCAGACCGGGTCCGGCACCTCGTCGAACATGAACACCAACGAGGTCCTCGCGACGCTGGCGACCGAGCGGCTCGGGCGGGACGTCCATCCCAACGACCACGTGAACGCCTCGCAGTCCTCCAACGACGTGTTCCCGTCGTCCATCCACATCGCCGCCACCGCCGCCGTCACCCATGACCTGATCCCGGCCCTCGACCATCTCGCCGACTCCCTCACCCGCAAGTCCGAGGAGTTCGCCGACGTCGTGAAGTCCGGGCGGACGCATCTGATGGACGCGACGCCGGTCACGCTGGGGCAGGAGTTCGGGGGGTACGCGGCCCAGGTGCGGTACGGCGTCGAGCGGCTGCGGGCGTCGCTGCCCCGGCTCGCGGAGCTGCCGCTCGGCGGGACCGCCGTCGGGACCGGGATCAACACGCCGCCCGGGTTCTCCGGCGCCGTGATCGAGGAGGTCGCCCGGGTCACCGGGCTGCCGTTCACGGAGGCCCGCAACCACTTCGAGGCGCAGGGCGCCCGGGACGGGATCGTGGAGACCAGCGGGCAGCTGCGGACCGTCGCGGTCGGGCTGACGAAGATCGCCAACGACCTGCGGTGGATGTCCTCGGGGCCGCGGACCGGGCTCGCCGAGATCTCGCTGCCGGACCTGCAGCCGGGGTCCTCGATCATGCCCGGGAAGGTCAACCCGGTCATTCCCGAGGCCGTGTTGATGGTGGCCGCGCAGGTCATCGGGAACGACCAGACCATCGCCGTGGCCGGCGCCGCCGGGAACTTCGAGCTCAATGTGATGCTGCCGGTCATCGGCAAGAACGTGCTGGAGTCCGTCCGGCTGCTCGCCAACGTGTCGCGGCTGCTGGCCGACCGGACCGTGGACGGGATCACGGCGAACCGGGAGCGGGCGCGGGAGTACGCCGAGTCGTCGCCGTCCGTGGTCACTCCGCTCAACAAGTACATCGGGTACGAGGAGGCCGCCAAGGTGGCCAAGAAGGCGCTCGCGGAACGTAAGACGATCCGCCAGGTGGTCATCGAGGGCGGGTACGTCGAGCGGGGCGACCTGACCGTCGGGCAGCTGGACGAGGCGCTGGATGTCCTGCGGATGACACGGCCGTAACCACGTGCGAACGTTTCGCGCCGCCCGGCCAGAACCGTGACGTCCGCCGCAGCGTCGTATGCCTACGGCACCTAATATCTGTGCATGGCAGACGGTGGAGCGGTGAGACGCGTGATGCGCGGGGAAACGGGCGGTGCGACCGGCGACGGGACCGGTTTCTGGACACCCGGGAGCCAGATCCTGTGGCGGTACCGGGAGAACGCCGGGCACGGCTTCCACATCGCGCGCCCCGTCACCGTCGTCCGGGACGACGAGGAGTTCCTCGCCGTCTGGCTGGCCCCCGGCACCGAGTGCGTCAGGCCCGTGCTCGCCGACGGCTCGTCGCTCGGTGAAGAACCGCTGGAGTCCCGCTACACCAAACCCCGGTCCGTCAGGCACGGCCACTGGCGCGGCACCGGCGTCCTGAAGCTGGCCCGGCCCGGTCAGCCCTGGTCGGTATGGCTGTTCTGGGAGCCGGGCTGGCAGTTCAAGAACTGGTACGTCAACCTTGAGCAGCCACTGGTCCGCTGGGGCGGCGGAGTGGACTCGGAGGACTACTTTCTGGACATCTCCGTGCACCCGGACCGCAGTTGGCGGTGGCTCGACGAGGACGAGTTCGCGCAGGCCCAGCGGGACGGGCTGATGGACGCGGAGACGGCCGCGGCGGTGCGGACGGCGGGCCTGGCCGCGGTGGCCGCCGTCGAGGCCTGGGAGGCGCCGTTCTCGGCCGGCTGGCAGCACTGGCGCCCGGACCCGTCCTGGGCGGTACCTTCACTGCCGGAGGACTGGGACCGTACGCCCGCGCACGTGTCCTCATGAGACTCTTGATGCGCCCCCGGTCCACAACCGTAGGATCGTCCTCCGCAAGGAAGCGTGAGCACAACTCCCGGACCATGCGCCGGGCTTGACCGAACGTCACCGAGGGGCGGCAGGACGTGAGCGAGGGGTACGAGGGCAACACCGGCGAGCGGTGCGCGGACCGCAGATCGTTCGCCGGTGGCACAGGAACAGCCTCCAGCCACGCCGAAATTCCGTTCCTGGGACACGTAATCCGGGTATCGGCACTTCGGCGGGACCACCTGCGCGCCCGGCGCGCAGCCCCGGACGGACGGATTCGACACGCGTGACGGAGCACCCCACCTCCTACGAGCGCCCACAGCCGGGCGCCGACCCCGCGGAGGCCCGCGGGGCGCTCCTGCGTACCCCGCAGCCGCAGCTGCAGACCCAGGGCCAACCGCAGCCCTGTCCGCGCGGCGGCACCGCCTTACCGGCACAGGCCCGCGCGGGCGAGACGCCCTCAGGTCCCGGTACCAGCACGTCCGAGGAGCACTCCGTCAACGGCCCCGAGCACGCCCAGCCCACCAGCGCTGAGCCCGATCCGCACCGGCCCCGCCCCGCTCCGGAGGGCATCCCGCCGCAGCCCGGCGCCGAGCCGGAGCGGGCGGTGGCCGCGCAGGAGCGCCGTACCGGTCGCGGGCTGCCGCCGGGCCGGCCGATGCCGATGCGGCGGGACGGCGACCGGCTGCGCTTCGTGGGTGCCGCGACCCGGCGGATCGCCCGGGGCATCGACCTGGACGAGATCGTGATGGGGCTGTGCCGGGCGACCGTGCCGACCTTCTCGGACGCGATCCTGGTCTATCTGCGCGACCCGCTGCCGGTCGGCGACGAGCGGCCCGTCGGCCCGGTGGTGCTGCGGCTGCGCCGCACCGACCGGATCCCGGAGGAGCGGGACACCGACGGCGGCTTCCTGCCGGTGCCGGTCCCGGAGCCGGATCCGGCCGACATCGGCCTGGCCGGGCTCACCGCGGAGCTGTGCGAGGTACGGCCGGGCGGTGCGCTGAACGAGGTGCTGCGGGGCGTACGACCGGTGTTCGCCGACTCACCCGCCGCCCGTGCCGCCCTCCCCGAACTCCTCGGCGAGGGCAACGAGTCCCACGTACCCGGTGCCCAGCACGCGATCCTCGCCCCGCTGCGCGGCCGGCGCCGGGTGATCGGCGCGGCCCTGTTCCTGCGCCGCCCGGAGCGGCTCGCGTTCGAGGCCGACGACCTGCTGGTCGCCGCCCAGCTGGCCACGCACAGCGCGCTCGGCATCGACAAGGCGGTGCTGTACGGCCGGGAGGCCTACATCGCCGACGAGCTGCAGCGGACCATGCTGCCGGAGAACCTGCCGACCGCGACGGGCGTGCGGCTGGCGTCCCGCTATCTGCCGGCGGCCGAGACGGCCCGGGTCGGCGGTGACTGGTACGACGCGATCCCGCTGCCCGGGAGCCGGGTGGCGCTGGTCGTGGGTGACGTCATGGGCCACTCGATGACGTCGGCGGCCATCATGGGCCAGCTGCGGACGACCGCGCAGACGCTGGCGGGCCTTGATCTGCCGCCGCAGGAGGTCCTGCACCACCTGGACGAGCAGGCCCAGCGGCTGGGCAGTGACCGGATGGCGACCTGCCTGTACGCCGTCTACGACCCGGTGTCGCACCGCATCACCATCGCCAACGCCGGTCATCCGCCGCCGGTGCTGCTGCACCTGGGCGGCCGGGCCGAGGTGCTGCGGGTGCCGGCCGGGGCGCCGATCGGCGTCGGCGGGGTCGACTTCGAGGCGGTGGAACTGGACGCGCCGGCCGGGGCGACGCTGCTGCTGTACACCGACGGGCTGGTGGAGTCCCGGCTGCGGGACGTGTGGACCGGCATAGAGCAGCTGCGCGAGAAGCTCGCCGCGACCGCGCAGTTGACGGGGCCGGACCATCCGCCGCCGCTCGAAGCGCTGTGCGACGAGGTGCTCGACATGCTCGGGCCGGGTGACCGCGACGACGACATCGCGCTGCTCGCGGCCCGGTTCGACGGGATCGCGCCGAGCGATGTGGCGTACTGGTTCCTGGAGCCGGAGGACGCGGCGCCGGGGCGGGCCCGGCGGCTGGCGCGCAGGGCCCTGGCCCGCTGGGGACTTGAGGAACTCACCGACTCCGTCGAGCTGTTGGTCAGCGAGGTCGTCACGAACGCGGTGCGGTACGCGTCGCGGCCGGTGACGTTGCGGTTGCTGCGGACGGATGTGCTGCGCTGCGAGGTCGGGGACGACGTGCCCCAGCTGCCGCGGCTGCGGCAGGCCCGGGCGACGGACGAGGGCGGCCGGGGGCTGTACCTCGTCAACAGACTGGCCAGACGGTGGGGGGCGACCCGGTTGAGTACCGGGAAGGTCGTGTGGTTCGAGTTGAACCGGTAGCGCCGCAGGGCGTGAGGGCGGCGGGGAACTGCGGGCCGCCGCCTGCGACTTCTGTGTGCCCGCGTGCGGCCCGTCGGTGAGGTTGGCGATGGGCGATTCGAGAACGAGCTGAGCCGAACCGCGGCCGAGAGGGCCGACGCAAGGGGCGCCCGGTGGAATGCACCGGGCGCCCCTTCGGACGTTCGCTACTGACCGTCCGCCGGATCCAGCGGGTTGTCCGTGGCGCCGTCCGTCGGGGAGGTGTCCGCCGTCGTCGGTGGTGTGGTCGGCGGTGTCGTGGTCGGTGCTGTCGTCGTCGGCGGCGCACTCGGCGTCTTCGACGCGGGCGGGGACACCGACGCGGACTTCGTCGGGGCCTCGCTCGGGGTCTCCGACGGGGACTCCGACAAGGTCGCGCTGGGGCTCGGCGTCTCCGTCGGCTTGACGGCCGCGCCCAGCTCGGTGTTCAGGTCGAACTTGGCCTTCTTCGTGACGCCGAAGGTGTACGCCGCCCAGATCTGCGCCGGGTAACCGCCACCGTTGATGCGGCCGGTGCCGGGGATCAGGCCCGTGGCACCGGTCAGCGGGACCTGGTTGTGGGTCTTGGCGTCCTCGCCGAACAGGCCGACCGAGGTAACCAGGTCCGGCGTGTAACCGGTGAACCAGGCCGACCTGTTGTAGTCGGACGTACCCGTCTTGCCGGCCACCTGCTGGCCCTTGCGCAGCGGGTTCTGGGCCACCGACACCTTGGCCGTACCGTCGTCGACCACACCGGTCAGGACCGACGTCACCTGGTCGGCCGCCTCACGGCTGATCACCTGTGTGCCGATCGGGTCCGGCAGGTCGACCTTGCGGCCGGTCTTCTCCGCCGACGCGAGGATCGACGGGGTGACCTTCTGGCCGTGGTTGTCGAGCGTCGCGTACACCGAGGCCATCTCCAGCGGGCTCGCGCCCATGGTGCCCAGGGTCATCGCGGGCACCGCCTGGAGTTTCTCGGTGTCCAGGCCGAGGTCGTCGGCGGTCTGCAGCACGTTCTTCATGCCGACGTCCACGCCCATCTGCGCGAACACCGAGTTGACGGACTTGTTCATCGCCGTCTGCACGGTGATGTTGCCGTAGTCCGCGTCGTCCTCGTTCGGCGGCGAGAAGGCGATGTCGCTGCCCTTGACCGGGCGGCCGCTGGTGCCGTCGTAGATCGCGTTGGCGTTGATGTCCTTGCCGTCCTGCGTCTTGGCGTCCCGGTCGAGCGCGGAGGCGAGGATGATCGGCTTGAAGGTGGACGCCGGCTGGTAGTCGGCGCGGGTGGCGTTGTCGGTGTAGTGCTTGTAGTAGTCCACGCCGCCGTACAGGGCGAGGATCTTGCCGGTCTTGGGGTCGACGGAGACGGCACCGGCCTGGACGTTCTTGTCGACCTTGCGCTTCTTGCCGTCGAGCTTGCTGGTGAGCTGGCCCTTGACGGCCGCCTCCAGCTTGGCCTGCTTCTTCGGGTCGATGTTCAGGGTGATCGTCCAGCCCTGGTCGACGACCTGGGCCTCGGCCTCGGACCGGGTGATGCCCTGCGACTTCATCAGCTGGTTCTCCAGCTGGGTGTTGGCCAGTTCGACCAGGTAGCCCTTCTGGCCCTCCAGTCCGGACGCGGCCTTCGGCTCCTTGGGGATCGGGAACTTCATGCCGTCACGCTCGGACTTGTCCAGCCACTTCTGGCCGACCATGTTGTCCAGGACGTAGTTCCACCGTGCCTTCACCAGTTTCTTGCCGATGGGACCGGCCACCGCCCAGTCGTACTGGCTGGGCGCCTGCAGCAGCGCGGCCAGGTAGGCGCCCTGCTCGACCGTGAGCTTGTCGGCGTCGACGCGGTAGTAGGCCTGGGCGGCGGCCTGGATGCCGTAGGCGCCGCGGCCGTAGTAGCTGGTGTTGATGTAGCCCGCGAGGATCTCGTCCTTGGTCTTCTCGCGGTCCACCTTCAGCGAGATGACCAGTTCCTTCAGCTTGCGGGTGACGGTCTGGTCCTGGTCGAGGTAGTAGTTCTTGACGTACTGCTGGGTGATGGTCGACCCGCCCTGGGTGCCGCGGCCCCTCGCGGTGTTGTAGAGGCCGCGGGCCATGCCCTTGAGGTCGATGCCGTTGTCCGTGTAGAAGGTCTTGTTCTCCGCCGCGACGAAGGTGTGCTGGACCTCCTTCGGGACCTTGGAGAGGTCGACTATCTCGCGGTTGACGGTGCCCTTGCGGGCCAGGACCGAGCCGTCGCTGTACTTGTAGACGTTGCTCTGCGTCTGCGCGAGCGCGTTGCCCTCGGGGACGCTCACCATCATGTACAGCGCGATGAAGGAGCCGATGCCCAGCAGGCAGACGGTGAAGAAGGCGCCGAGCATCTTCTTCCAGGTGAACAGCCTGCGTATCCGGCCCTTGGCGGGCTTGCCCGGCGCACCGGGCTTGCCGGGGGGACCGGACTTGCCCGGCTTCCTGGCGGCGGCCTTGCGGCGTTCCGCGCGGGTGGCGCCCTCAGCGGCCGGGGCGGCGGGTGACTCGACCGTCGTCGTGGTCCCGCCCTCCGCCGTCGTCGGCGTCTCGGGCCCGGCCTGCGGGGACGTGCGGTTCCCAGGCGCGGCGCGGCGGCCGCCACGCTGTCGCGCTCTTCTCTCGTCCGCTCGTCCCATGAGTCCGTCTGCTCCGCTTCGTCTCGGCTGTCACACGTGTGTACGGGTGTCACACAGGTACGTGGCTCAGGTCAGTCCAGAAAACTAACACCGCTCTCTATGACAGAGGACGCACGATCTGCCCTTTTTCGGACGTGACAATCAGCACCCCCACCCAACGGAACCGACGAGCGGAGAAGGCGGAGGGTTGCCCGGCGGGGGCAAGTGATACCACCGAGATGGAAAAGAGCAGGTCGGACCGCACCGCCCGGAGTGGCCCGTAGCCCTGCCCGACGATTCGGTGTGGAGGCGCGGGCGGCGACGACCGGGCTCAGGCGAGCTCCGCCTTGAACCCCTGCCGCCAGGAGGGGTACCGCGGCTCCCAGCCCAGCTCCCGCTTGGCCTTGGCGTTGGAGAAGCCGCGGCCCTGGGTCATGATGGCGACCGCCTGTTCGCCGGCCACGAGGCGGGCCAGCCACACCGGCACCCGCAGCGGCCGCTTCGCCCCGGCGCACGCGGCCAGGTACGGCAGCCACTCGGCGGCCGGCGCCGGTTCGTCGTCGACGATGTTGAACACGCCCCGCGCCTTCTGCTCCACCGCGAGGACGGTCGCGCTCGCCGCGTCGTCGAGGTGGATCCAGCTGCTGTAGCCGGCGGCGCGGCCGATCAGGGGGTACTGGCGTTCGCGGACCAGCTCCACCTGGTCGTCGATGGCGCCGGGGCCGTAGAAGGCGCCGTAGCGCAGGGCCGCGCCGCCGGCCCGCAGGACCGCGTCCTCCAGGTGGCGCAGCGCCAGCATCCCGCCGTGCGCAGGGGTCCCCTCCATCAGGTCCAGCGGGTCCTCCTCCGTCTTCACCCAGCCGCCCTCGCGGATGCCGTTCCAGCTGGCGTGGCTCTGCGCGACGACATGCCGCACGCCGGTCGCCTCGGCGGCGGCGAGCAGGTGGTCCGTGCCCTCGGTGCGCAGCCGGTTGGTGAGGGCGAACCAGCGGTCGGGGTGCTTGATGTCGGGCTTGCCGGCGTGCGCCATGGAGATCGCG
This sequence comes from Streptomyces sp. NPDC001980, assembly GCF_040296885.1. Classification (NCBI taxonomy): domain Bacteria; kingdom Bacillati; phylum Actinomycetota; class Actinomycetes; order Kitasatosporales; family Streptomycetaceae; genus Streptomyces; species Streptomyces sp. NPDC001980. Next base: position 212,690 of record NZ_JBEOYD010000013.1, read on the forward strand.
GTCAGCTGATGGACGATCACGTCCGGGCGGGCCGCCGCCACCGCCGCGCCGACCGACAGCGCGTCCAGGCCGTCCATCACGACCCCGTCCGCGCCCAGTTCCGTCAGCAGCCCGAGCCGGGCCGCGCCGGTCGTGGTGGCCGTCACCTGATGCCCCCGCGCCACCAGCTGCGGTACCAGCCGCCGCCCCAGAACCCCACTGCCCCCTGCCACGAACACCCGCACGATCATCACCCTCCTGATCCGGCCCGCTCCGGCCCGCTGCGGCCCGCTGCGGGAAACCCGCTGTCGGACCGGAGACGAGACGGCTCCCGCCGCTGTGACATCGCCTGTCGCAGAACCGTGACAATCGGCTCCCACCTGCGGGTCCGCACAGCGGGCCATGATCTACACACGGCGCGTATACACGCGACGTATACACCGTGTGTAGAGTCCTCTCCATGTCCATCGGTCACACCCTCCTGGGGCTCCTGGAGTCCGGCCCGCGCCATGGTTACGACCTGAAGCGGGCCTTCGACGAGAAGTTCGGTCACGACCGGCCGCTCCACTACGGCCAGGTCTATTCGACGATGTCCCGGCTGCTGAAGAACGGGCTCGTGGAAGTCGACGGCATCGAGGCCGGCGGCGGACCCGAGCGGAAGCGGTACGCCATCACCGACGCCGGGGTCACCGACGTCGAGCAGTGGCTGGCGACACCCGAGAAGCCGGCGGAGTACCTCCAGTCGACCCTGTACACCAAGGTCGTGCTCGCGCTGCTGACGCACCGGAACGCCGGCGACATCCTCGACAGCCAGCGCTCCGAGCACCTGCGCAGCATGCGCATCCTCACCGACCGCAAGCGCCACGGCGACCTCGCGGACCAGCTCGTCTGCGACCACGCCCTGTTCCACCTGGAGGCGGACCTGCGCTGGCTGGAACTGACCGCGGCCCGGCTCGACAAGCTCCGTGCGGAGGTGACCAAGTGAACGCCCCCGCTGGTTCGCTGCTCGCGGCCGAGGCTCTCCGCAAGGCGTACGGCCCGACCGTCGCCCTCGACGGGGCCGAGTTCTCCATACACCCGGGCGAGGTGGTCGCCGTGATGGGGCCGTCCGGCTCCGGGAAGTCGACCCTGCTGCACTGTCTCGCCGGCATCGTGCCGCCCGACTCGGGCTCGATCGTCTACGCCGGGCGCGAGATGGCGACCATGAACGACGCCGAACGCAGCGCGCTGCGGCGCAGCGAGTTCGGGTTCGTCTTCCAGTTCGGCCAGCTGGTGCCCGAGCTGACCTGCGTGGAGAACGTCGCGCTGCCGCTGCGGCTGAACGGCACCTCCCGCAAGGAGGCCGAACGGGCCGCGCTGGGCTGGATGGAGAAGCTGGAGGTCGACGACCTCGCGAAGAAGCGGCCCGGTGAGGTCTCCGGCGGTCAGGGGCAGCGGGTCGCGGTGGCCCGCTCGCTGGTGACCGGGCCGCGGGTGCTGTTCGCGGACGAGCCGACCGGCGCGCTCGACTCGCTCAACGGCGAGCGGGTGATGGAGCTGCTGACGGACGCCGCCCGCTCCACCAACGCGGCCGTCGTCCTCGTCACCCACGAGGCGCGGGTGGCCGCCTACTCCGACCGCGAGATCGTCGTACGGGACGGGAAGTCCCGGGACATGGAGCGGGCGGTATGAACGTCCGGCAGTGGTCCAGGGATCTGGCCATGGGGGTCCGGTTCGCCTTCGGGGGCGGCCGCGAGGGCTGGTTCCGGGCCGGGATGACGGCGGTCGGCGTGGGCCTGGGGGTGGCGCTGCTGCTGCTCACCACGGCCATCCCGAGCGCGCTGGCCGTACGCCACCAGCGCGACGTGGCACGGGCGGACTACACGTACGTCTTCGGCCACCCCTTGAAGCCCGGCGAGAAGACATTCGTCATCGCGGACATCGAAACCCCCTACCGCGGCGACGACATCCGCGGCCGGATGATCCAGCGGGAGGGCGCGAAGGCGCCGGTGCCGCCAGGGCTCACCGAGTACCCGGCGCCCGGCGAGATGGCCGTCTCGCCCGCGCTGAAGCGGCTGCTCGACTCCCCCGACGGGGCCCTCCTGCGGGCCCGGCTGCCGTACCGGATCACCGCCACCATCGCGGAGAGCGGGCTGACCGGCTCCCAGGAACTCGCCTACTACGCGGGCTCCGACGACCTCGCCGCCCACATCCACCCGCCGGACGTGGCCCGGATCGACCACTTCGGCAGCCCCCGGTCGCCGGACGAGGAGTCCGACCCGGTCCTCACCCTGCTCGTCCTCCTGGTGTTCGTGGTGCTGCTGATGCCGGTCGCCGTGTTCGTCGCGGCCGCGGTCCGCTTCGGCGGCGAGCGTCGCGACCGGCGGCTGGCCGCGCTGCGGCTGATCGGCTCCGACGGCCGGATGGTACGGCGGATCGCGGCCGGCGAGGCGATGGCGGGCGCACTGCTCGGACTCGTCCTCGGCGCCGGTTTCTTCCTCATCGGCCGTCAGCTCGCGGGAAACGTCGACGTGTTCGGCACCAGCGTCTTCCCGAGCTACCTCAACCCCTCCCCCGTGCTGGCCCTGCTGGTGGCGGTCACCGTCCCGGCGGCGGCCGTGCTGGTGACCCTGTTCGCGCTGCGCGGGGTGGTCATCGAGCCGCTCGGCGTGGTGCGTACGGCGAAGCCCGCGCGCCGCCGGCTGTGGTGGCGGCTGCTGCTCCCGGTGGCCGGTCTGGCGGCGCTCTACCCGATGATCGGGCAGGGCCGGGGCGAGGGCGACTTCAACCAGTACCTGGTGACCGGCGGCGTCCTGCTGCTCCTGGTCGGCATCACGGCGCTGCTGCCGTGGGTCGTGGAGACGGTCGTCGGCCGGCTCGGCCGGGGCGCGGTGGCCTGGCAACTGGCGGTCCGGCGACTGCAGTTGAGCAGCGGTACGGCGGCCCGCCTGGTCAACGGCATCGCGGTGGCGGTGGCCGGTGCCATCGCGCTCCAGATGGTCTTCGCCGGCGTCGAGGCCGACTACACCAAGGTGACCGCCAACGACCTCAACCGCGCGCAGATGTCGGTCCAGGTACCGGACGGCGTCCCGGTGCCCGAGGTCGCCGGGGCCATGGCAGGCACCAAGGGCGTGCGGAAGGTGGTCTCGATCGCCGACGGCCAGGTCGGCGACCTGAAGAAGGACCCGGGCCAGACCGCCCAGGTGAGCGTGGGCAGTTGCGCCTCGCTGCGGGAGGTCGCCACCCTGCCGTCCTGCCACGACGGCGACGCCTTCTTGGTGAAGGGGTCCGACAGCGACTCCGAGACCACGAAGCTGCTGGCGGCCGGGGAGAAGCACGGCCGGACGCTGTACCTCAATCCCTCCTACACCGGCGACGACGAAGGCTCCCCGAGCCGCTGGACGGTACCGGCGGGGCTGAAGCAGGCGACGACCCGCGAGGACCCCACCGGCTACAAGCGCGGCGGTTTCCTGCTCACCCCGGGCGCGCTGCCGGCCGGCGCCAGCACGGCGGTGCAGGGCGTGGTCTATCTGTCCATCGACTCCGGGGTGCGCAACGCCCACGAGTATGTGATCAACACGGCGGTCCGGATCGACCCGCTGATGCACGCGGAGACGCTGACCTCGACCGAGCGGGACGGCCAGTTCAACTCGATCCGCACGGGGCTGTTCGTCGGCGCCGCCGCCGTACTGGCGCTGATCGGCGCGAGCCTGCTGGTCGGCCAGCTGGAGCAGCTGCGCGAGCGCAAGAAGCTGCTGTCGGCCCTGGTCGCCTTCGGCACCCGGCGCCGCACGCTGAGCCTGTCGGTGCTGTGGCAGACGGCGATCCCGGTCGGACTCGGCCTGCTGCTGGCCGGCGTGGTGGGGCTGACGCTGGGCACGGTGCTGCTGAAGATGGTCGGCTCCACGGTGCGCGTGGACTGGCCGGGCGTGCTGGCGATGACCGGCTTCGGCGCGGCGGTCGTCCTGGCGGTGACCCTGCTCAGCCTGCCGCCCCTGCTGCGGCTGATGCGCCCGGACGGCCTGCGCACCGAATAGCCGGCGTCAGGAACCGGCGCCGAGGACCCGGACGGGCAGCGGCCGCAGCGCCTCGCGCAACGCGGCCGCCAGCTCCCGGTACTCGGCGCCGCGCGCCGCCCCGGCGCGCATCGCGAGGGCGACCCGGCGGCTCGGCGCGGGTTCCGCGAAGGAACCGGTGAGCAACTGCTCGCTGCGGCTGGTCTCGACCTTGACGGCGGTGTGCGGCAGCAGGGTGCAGCCGAGCCCGCCGGCGACCAGCTGGACGAGGGTGGCGAGCCCGGCGGCCGTGGTGGTCACCGCGACGTCCTCCCGCCCCGCCTCCCGGCAGATGTCCAGGGCCTGGTCGCGCAGGCAGTGGCCCTCGTCCAGGAGCAGCAGGTTCAGCTCCTTGAGCGCCTCGCGGGCGATGCCGGTGCGGCCGCCGAGCGGATGCCCGAGCGGCGTGACGAGCACGAAGTCCTCGTCGAACAGCGGGAGTTCGACGACCCCGGGGATGCCCAGGGGGACCGCGAGCAGCAGCAGGTCGAGCCGGCCGGCGGCGAGCCCGTCCAGGAGGCTGGCGGTCTGCTCCTCGTGGACCTGGAGGTCGAGGTCCGGATAGCGGTCGTGGACCAGTCCGAGGACCGTGGGCAGCAGATACGGCGCGACGGTGGGGATCACCCCGAGCCGCAGCGCGCCGGTGAACGGCGCCCGCACCGCCTCCGCCTCCGCCAGCAGCGCCTGCACCTCGTCCAGCACCGCCTTCGCCCGTACCGCGAGCCGCGCGCCGGCGGGCGACAGCAGCACCTTGCGGGTGGTCCGTTCGAGCAGCGTGACGCCGAGCGTCTCCTCAAGCACCGCGACGGCCCCCGACAGCGCGGGCTGACTCATGCCTATCGCGGCGGCCGCGTCCCGGAAGTGCAGGTGCTCGGCGACGGCGGCGAAGGCACGCAACTGCGCGAGACTGGGCTGCCGCCGCTTGCCCCCGACACCGGTACCGGCCCCGATACCGATACCGGCCCCGACGCCGGCACCACTCCCCAGGGGATTACCCAGAGCCACTAATAGCCACCTCCGATCAACCCGACCGAGTGTAGCTATTTCAGGAATCAATGCACCGTGTGCCACGATCGGCGGCGTCCAACCCATCGGAGCCGGCCCCGCGATCCGGGGTGGCTCCGCGCTGCAAGGAGAGCGTGTGCTCACTGTCGGTGACAAGTTCCCCGAGTTCGAACTGACCGCCTGCGTCTCGCTGGAGAAGGGCAAGGAGTTCGAGACGATCACCCACAAGACCTACCAGGGTTGGAAGGTGGTCTTCGCGTGGCCCAAGGACTTCACCTTCGTGTGCCCCACCGAGATCGCCGCGTTCGGCAAGCTGAACGAGGAGTTCGCCGACCGCGACGCGCAGATCCTCGGCTTCTCCGGTGACTCCGAGTTCGTCCACCACGCCTGGCGCAAGGACCACGACGACCTGCGCGAGCTGCCGTTCCCGATGATGGCCGACTCGAAGCACGAGCTGATGCGCGACCTCGGCATCGAGGGCGAGGACGGCTTCGCCAAGCGCGCGGTCTTCATCGTCGACCAGAACGACGAGATCCAGTTCTCCATGGTGACCGCGGGCTCGGTGGGCCGTAACCCCAAGGAGGTCCTGCGGGTCCTGGACGCCCTCCAGACCGACGAGCTCTGCCCGTGCAACTGGACCAAGGGCGAGGACACCCTCGACCCGGTCGCGCTCCTGGCGGGTGAGTGACCCCGTGTCCCTCGACGCCCTCAAGTCCCGTGTCCCGGACTACGCCAAGGACCTGAAGCTCAACCTGGGTTCGGTCATCGGCAACTCGGAGCTGCCCGCGCAGCAGCTGTGGGGCACGGTCCTGGCGACCGCCATCGCCGCCCGCTCCCCGATCGTGCTGCGCGAGCTGGCACCGGAGGCGAAGGCGAACCTCACGCCCGAGGCGTACACGGCGGCCAAGGCCGCGGCCGCGGTGATGGCGATGAACAACGTCTTCTACCGCACCCGCCACCTGCTCTCCGACCACGAGTACGGCACCCTGCGCGCGGGCCTGCGGATGAACGTCATCGGCAACCCCGGCGTCGACAAGGTCGACTTCGAGCTGTGGTCGTTCGCGGTGTCCGCGGTCAACGGCTGCGGGATGTGCCTGGACTCCCACGAGCAGGTGCTGCGCAAGGCCGGGGTCGGCCGCGAGGTGATCCAGGAGGCGTTCAAGATCGCCTCGGTGGTCCAGGCGGTGGGCTCCGCCCTGGAAGCCGAAGTCGTGCTGGCCGAGTTCGAGTAGGCGCCCTCGGTGGACCCCGCTCACCTCTTGTGGGCGGGGTCTTCCGCGTTCCTGGGGGCTGCGCCCACAGACCCTCCTTCGGCGTGGACGGCCTCGTCCTCGAACTCCCCCAGAGGGGGTGCCCCCAGAGGGGGTGCCCCCAGACGGGCTGAAGAAGGTGGCTGATCGCCGTCGTCAGGCGCGGGAGGGGCTGCTTCGGATGGCTGATCGCCGTCCTCGGGCTCGGTGTCCGGGTACCGCTCGCGCGAGTACTGGTGCAGGTAACTGACCACCGTGTTCGTCACCGCCACCAGCGGAACGGCCACCACCGCGCCGCCCAGCCCGGCCACCAGGCTGCCGGCCGTGACCGAGAGGACCACGGCGAGGGGGTGGACGCGGACCGCCCGGCCCAGGATGAACGGCTGCAGGATGTGGCCCTCGATCTGCTGGACCGCGAGGACGACGGCCAGGGTCATGACCGCCGTGAAGACGCCCTGGGTGACCAGTGCCACGATCACCGCCAGCGCGCCGGAGGCGACGGCGCCCACGAGCGGGATGAACGAGAACAGGAAGATGAAGACGGCCAGCGGCACGGCCATCGGGACATCCAGGAAGTAGATGCCGATCCCGATGAAGATGGCGTCGATGAGGGCGACCAGGACCGTGCCCCGGACGTAGGCGGTGAGCGTGCGCCAGGCGCGCGGGCCGGCGCCGGCCACGCCCTCGCGGGCGGCGGCGGGGACCAGCTTGAGGAACCACCGCCAGATGCGGTCGCCGTCGTAGAGCAGGAAGAGCGTGGAGAAGAAGACCAGCAGGAGACCGGTCAGGGCCTCCACCACGACCTGGACGCCTTCCAGGCCGAACGACGTGATCTGGTCGGTGTTGGCGCCGATCGCCTCGCGGAGGTTCTTGGCGATCTGGTTGATCTGTTTGTCGGTGACGTGGAACGGGCTCTTGAGCAGCCAGTTGCGCAGATCGTCGATGCCGTTCTGGATCTGGTCGGAGAGCGTGTCGATGTTCTCCATGACCTGCCAGGTCACGAACCAGCCCATCAGGCCGATCACGACGAAGCCGGAGATGGCGGTGAGCGCGGTGGCGGGACCGCGCGGTACGCCGTAGCGGCGCAGCCGGGCGACGGTGGGCTGCAGCAGGGCGGTGATGAGCAGGGCGACGACGAAGGCGAACACCACCAGCTGCACGGAGCTGATGACCCGCATCAGGATCCAGACCGCGCCGGCCAGCACCAGCAGCCGCCAGCCGGCCTCGGCGGCGACCCGCACGCCCCAGGGGATGGCCGTCACCGGGTCGGGACGCGGCACCGGCTTCCGGACGGGCGCGGGGGCCGGTGGGTCCGGGGCCGGGGCGGGTGCCGGAACGGGTACGGCCGGAGCGGGCGGCTCCGGCTCGGCGTGCTCCCGCTCCACCTCGGCCCGGCGCTCGTCCAACCGCTCGCCCATCTCGGTCAGTCCGGCCCCGATACGGCCGAGCCACTCAGGCACGCGCGACATGATCCGCCCTCTCCCCACCACTCCCCCCTGGAGTCGTCCGCAACGACCGTACAGGGCAACAGCCCCTCCCCTTAGGACGGGGAGGGGCTGTTGAAGGTTGAGAGAGGCCCGCTTCAGCGCCCCGCAAGGGGCGCTGGGGGTACCCCCGGCCGAAGGCTGGGGGAGGAACTGCGCGACCAGCCACAGGCGGCCGAGAGCCGACAACGAACCGCAACCGGTGTTTGTCGGCGAACCCCGGCGGAACGCCTAATACCAGTGGTTCGCCTGCCAGAACGACCACGCCTCACACGGGCTGCCGTACCGGGAGTTCATGTAGTTGAGGCCCCACTTGATCTGCGTGGCCGGGTTGGTCTGCCAGTCGGCGCCCACGGAGGACATCTTGGAGCCGGGCAGGGCCTGGAAGAGACCGTAGGCGCCGGAGGAGGCGTTGACCGCCTGGTAGTTCCAGCTGGACTCGTGGTCCACGATGTTGCTGAAGCACTGGTACTGGCCGCTGGCCACCATCTGCTGCGCCATCGCCTGGATCTGCGCCACGGTGTACGAGCTCTGGACCGGGAAGCTGGACGAGGACACGGAGGACCGGCTGGCCGCTTCCTTCGCCTCGGCGCGCTCCTTGGCCTCCTTGGCCGCCTTCTCCGCCTCGGCCTTCTTGGCCTCTGCGGTCTTGGCCGCGGCCACGCGGGCGGCCTGCTCGGCGTCCTTCTTGGCGGACGCGTCCGCCTGGATCGCCACGGCGTCGGCCTGCTGCGTCAGGGACGCGGTCTGCACCTGGGCCTGCTGACCCGCGGGCAGGTCGGCGAGGAGCGTGGTGTCGGCTGCCGTCGCCTCGGCGTCGTTGTTGGGCTGGGCGACGCTGCCCGAGGCAACGCCTACGACGCTTCCGACGGCGGTGACCGCGGTGGCCGAGGCCACTGCGAATCCCCGGACCGAGATCCGGCTCACACGGTTTCCTTCCAGCATCGCCCGCTTCGGTGACCCTGGCGGACGCAATCTTGCCCCTGACACTGGTCTCCTCACTACTGGGTCACGGGAGACACGGGCCCGGTGGGCAACTCCCCGGAGGGAGCGCCGCGTGGTGCTCGGGCGGCATACGACGTCGCTATGGAATTAGCAGTGGTGCTTCTGTTGTTCCGTACCGCTGGGGGTACGGGTGTGTCGTATGCGGGGCCTGACAGGAGTGAGACTCTGCCGTAACCCGACGCCGGGTGGCAATTCAGAGTTGCGTGTGAAAGCTCACATCCGGTTTCTCCCAGGGGGTTTCAGGAAACCGCCACGCACGAAGGCGCCGCCCGGCTAGGCTCGGGGCCTTTGCCGGACGGCGCCAACGAGTGGGTCTTCAGCCCAAGTTGGACACAGGGATCAGATGGTTCAGATGTGCCCGTCCTCCAGCATTTCGGTCACAAGGGCGGCGATCTGGGACCTCTCGGACCGGGTGAGGGTGACATGCGCGAAAAGCGGATGCCCCTTCAGCTTCTCCACGACGGCGACCACACCGTCGTAACGCCCCACCCGCAGATTGTCCCTTTGCGCCACATCGTGGGTCAGAACGACCCGCGAATTCGCGCCGATCCGGGACAGAACGGTCAGCAGGACGTTCCGTTCCAGCGACTGGGCCTCGTCCACGATCACGAACGCGTCGTGCAGGGAGCGGCCGCGGATGTGGGTGAGCGGCAGCACCTCCAGCATCCCGCGGGCGGTGACCTCCTCGATGACCTCGCGGCTGGTGACCGCCGAGAGGGTGTCGAAGACCGCCTGCGCCCAGGGGCTCATCTTCTCCGCCTCGGAGCCCGGCAGATAGCCCAGCTCCTGCCCGCCGACCGCGTACAGCGGACGGAAGACCATCACCTTCTGGTGCTGGCGGCGCTCCAGCACCGCCTCCAGGCCCGCACACAGCGCCAGCGCGCTCTTGCCGGTGCCGGCCCGGCCGCCCATCGACACGATCCCGACGTCCGGGTCGAGCAGCAGGTCCAGCGCGATGCGCTGCTCGGCGCTGCGGCCCTTGATGCCGAACGCCTCACGGTCGCCGCGCACCAGGCGGATGTTGCCCTCCGCGGTCACCCGGCCGAGCGCCTTGCCGCGCTCCGACTGGATGGTCAGGCCGGTGTGCACGGGGAGGTCGGAGGCCTCCGGTACGTACACGTGCCCTTCCTCGAAGAGGATGTCCACCTGCTCGCCGGGCAGGGTCAGTTCGGACATTCCGGTCCAGCCGGAGGAGTCCGTGATGGCGAGTTCGGCGCGGTACTCCTCGGCGAGGAGACCGACCGACGACGCCTTGATCCTGAGCGGCAGGTCCTTCGAGACGACGGTGACGTCGTAACCCTCGGCCTGCAGGTTGCGGGCCACCGCGAGGATGCGGGAGTCGTTGTCCCCCAGGCGGTAGCCGCTCGGCAGCACGCTGGGGTCCGAGTGATTGAGCTCGACACGAATGGTGCCGCCGAGGTCCCCGATCGGGATGGGGGCATCGAGGCGGCCGTGCCGGACCCGGTAGTCGTCGAGCAGGCGCAGCGCCTGCCGGGCGAAGTAACCGAGTTCGGGATGGTGCCGCTTGGCCTCCAGTTCCGTGACCACGACGATCGGGAGCACTACCTCGTGCTCCTCGAAGCGGGCCATGGCGTTCGGGTCGGCCAGCAGGACGCTGGTGTCGAGAACATAGGTGCGCCGGTCGGACTTGCGGCGCGTTGTGCTGGTCACCACGGAAGGACGTACCCCCTCGGATGAGGTCGGGGAGCGACGAAGGCAGAGCTGGGCCGGGAGGGCGGGAAAAACCCGACCGGTTGACGGCCACCCTGCACGGGCCGAAAACCGGCCCCCCGCTGCTTCTTCCGTGCCGTGACCGCACGGTCGGGCTGGTGCAAAGGGCCTCCCGGGCGGACGGCCCCGAGCCGCCCGCTGAGATCCGACGCCCGGGGTTCGGGCGTCGACCTGTCTGGCTTATGCCCTCGAACATGCGCCGCCATGCCACGGTCCGCAACGACGCGCAGGTGAACTCCGTGTTACTCGCGCCCCAATATGGGTGATTTACGCCTCATGAGTGGCGTGCGGTCATCCACCGTGACGACGTGGTCATCCAGCGTGGCGGCGGTGGCGGGGGTCGTATGCCGTGTTGACGTCCGCCGTCACGATGACGTCACCCGCCGTAGCGGCGGTGCCGGGCCGCGTAGTCGCGCATGGCGCGCAGGAAGTCGACCTTGCGGAACGCGGGCCAGAAGACCTCGCAGAAGTAGTACTCGGAGTGGGCGGTCTGCCAGAGCATGAATCCGGACAGCCGCTGCTCGCCACTGGTGCGGATCACCAGGTCCGGGTACGGCTGGGCGCCGGTGTAAAGGTGACGGCCGATCATGTCGACGTCGACGGAGTCGGCGAGGTCCTCCATCGCGACGCCCTTGTCGTGGGCGTCCAGGATCATCGAGCGGACGGCGTCGGCGATCTCCTGGCGGCCGCCGTAGCCGATGGCGACGTTCACCAGTATTCCGTCGACGTGCGCGGTGGCCTCCTCGGCCTCCTTCAGCGCGGTCTGCATCGGGGCGGGCAGCAGGTCGGGGGTGCCGACGTGGTGGACGCGCCAGCGGCCGTCGGCGGCGAGGGTGCGGACCACGTCCTCGATGATGCCGAGGAGCGGGACCAGTTCTTCCTTGGCGCGGTCGAAGTTGTCGGTCGACAGCAGCCACAGGGTGACGACCTCGACGTCGGTCTCGGAGCACCAGCCGAGGAACTCCTCGATCTTCTCCGCGCCGGCGCGGTGACCGTGCACCGTGCTGGATCCCGCGGCCTTCGCCCAGCGTCGGTTGCCATCCATGATGACGCCGATGTGCTTGGGCACCTGAGCGTGGTCCAGGTGGCCTTCCACCCGGCGTGCGTAGAGCCTGACGAGCAGGCCGCGCAGCTTGTCGCGCAGGTTCACTTGAAGTCCGCCCCTCGTGAATCGGATGCGGGAGTCCGCCCGCCGAAGCCTACTCCTCCGGGGGTTGAGCCGGTTGACGCCCTGGAGGGTGGGGGGTTGAGGTTGTTTGAGCGACCGCGGGTGGGTCGTGGCGGGTCGCGCAGTTCCTCCCAGCCTTCGGCCGGGGGTACCCCCAGCGCCCCTTTGGGGCGCGCCTCTGAGGCAGGTTGAAAAGCGGGGGAAAAAAACGGGCCGGTCCGTGGGGGGGAGACGGACCGGCCCGAGGGGGGGGTTCCACCATAACCCTTCGTAAGTGATGCTGCGCGCATCAGCGCGCATCAACTACTCTCCGGAGTCGCCCGGCGACGCCCCGGTGGGCCTGAAACGCTGGATTCGGGAGTCCCGGATGGCCGATTCACAGCGGAATCCCAGGAAAAGTAGCCGCTTACGGGGAGATCAAGAGGGTTTGGGCCGTCTTGTGGATGCCTCGGCGAGTTGTTCGCCCGTCCCCCCGATGGGCTACCCCGGGTGCGAACGGTGGCTTGACGGGAGCGAGCGGGGCGATACGGCACCGCGCAGCCCCCTCCACTGCGCGGTACCGCCCGCGCAGCTTTGCTCACGCGAATTGCCTTGGTCTGAACTTACGTGAGCCGATTGGGTGATACGAAGCAAAAGAGGTAACGATGTGAGAACGCTGTGAAAATGGGAGATGAACGAAAGGGTCCACCCTTCACTTATGCGTAGATGCGCGACCTAGCTCACGAGTTGCCCGCATTGATCGCTCACGTACCGCAATGCCCCATCTTGATCGTTTCGCTTCCCGCGCGGTCGCGTGACCGTCCGGGAACCGGGGCGGCGGTTCTTGGCCATTCTTCGCCGCCTGGCATTCCAAGGCCGGTGGATCACGGCCGGCGGGCCGGTCTGCGCGCGTCGAAGAGGTGCCGGGAGCTGTGCGCGACGAAGGGCCCCTCCGCCTCGATCCGCCGGTGCAGGGCACGGAGTTGGGGCTCGTACGCCTCGACCGTGAAGCCCGGGACCATCCACACGACCTTCCGCAGGAAGTACACGACGGCCGCGATGTCGTGGAACTCCATCCGCAGCCGCTCCGCCCGCAGACCGGCCACCTCGAGCCCGGCCGCCTCCGCCGCGGCGCGCTCGGCGTCGGGGTGGCGGCCGCCGCGGACGGCCTCCGGCTGCGGGCCGAGGAAGAACTCGACGAGCTCGAAGACGCTGGCGGGCCCGACGTGCTGCGCGAAGTACGTGCCACCAGGCCGCAGCACACGCGCGATCTGGGCCCAGTGCGCCCGCACCGGGTGCCTGCTGAGCACCAGGTCGAAGGTCTCGTCGGCGAACGGCAGCGGGGCGTCCTCGGGCGAGGCGACGACCACCACACCGCAGGCGCCCAGCAGCGCGCTCGCCTTCGGGACGTTCGGCGGCCAGCCCTCGGTGGCGGCGAGCAGCCCGGGCCGGTCCGGGGCCGCCGTGCCGAGGGCGAAGTCGAACACCTCGCCGCCGCCGGTCTGGATGTCGAGCGCCGCCGTGGCGCGGGCCAGCCGCCCGCCGGCCGCACGGGCATACCCCCAGGAGGGGCGCGCCTCGGTGGCCCGCCCCTCGAACCAGGAGAAGTCCCACCCCTCGGTCGGCACGGCGGCGCCCTCGGCGACGAGGTCCTCGAAGGTGCGGTGCGTCCGCTGCAGCTCTGCCATGGCCGCAGCATCGCAGCGGACTGTCGGTGCCCGCTGCTAATTTCTCCCGCCATGACGACCGACAGCACGTACACCGCCGGCGAGAAGGAAATCCTGCACGCGAGCCTGGACCGGCACCGGGACGCGGTCCTGTGGAAACTGCAGGGCCTGGACGACGAACGGATGCGGCGCCCGATGACGCCGTCGGGCACGAGCCTGCTGGGGCTGGTGAAGCACTTGGCGTCGGTGGAGTACGGCTGGTTCGTCTCGGCCTTCGGCGCCGAGGTCGAGCCGCTGTGGTTCGACCCCTACACCGACGACGACCTGTCCGTCGGTCCCGGTGAGACCACCCAGCAGATCGTCGACTTCTACGGCCGTGCGCGCGCCGCGGCCGACGCGGTGATCACCGGACGCCCGCTGGACGCGCTGGGCCGCCCGGACTGGCGGGACCACGCCGTCTCGCTCCGCTGGGTCCTCGTCCACATGATCGAGGAGACGGCGCGGCACGCCGGGCACATGGACATCGTGCGGGAGCTGATCGACGGGGCGACGGGGGACCATCCGCGCGTCACGGGCACGGCCTGACGGGACCCTAGGCGGCGCGCCGCGAGGGCATCAAGGAGCCCCCGTGGCGTGGTCGCGCAGGACCAGCAGCACAAATCCCTCGTCCACGGGGTGCTCCGCGTCCTCGTACGGCACGAAGCCGTTCTTCTCCAGCAGCCGTACGGAGGCGGTGTTCTCGGCGAAGGGGTCGGCGAACAGGGGCCGTACGGTCTCCTCCTGGAGGAAGAGGGCGAGGGCGCGGCTGCCGACGCCTCTCCCCCAGTAGGCCCGCCCGAGCCAGTACCCGGTGAACCGGCGCTCGCCCTCCCACCAGGCGACGATGTTCCCCGCGACCTCCCCGTCCGCGACGACGGTCCGCACCAGGCCGCTCGGATCCCCGAGCACCCGCTCTCTCCAGTGCCGGAGGAAGGCCTCCCGCGGCCGGGGCGTGAACCTCGACCGCCGGACGGCTTCCGCGTCGTGCTCATAGGCAAGGAAGATTTCCAGGTCGTCGTCCCGGACGGGCCGCAGTCGAACGTCGTTGGTCGTCATACCGGCGAGTGTGGCACCCGCCACTGACAACGCCGGGCGGTCGGCTCCCGGCCGCCCGCTACGGCACCAGCGGCCGGACCTCCTCCGCGGTGAACCGTACGAAGCCCTCGGGGTCGGGCTCGTCCGCCGTCGGCTGGAGGATGACGGTGTCGGCGCCGGCCTCCACGAGCCGCTGCACGGCCTTGCCGACGGCACCCGCGTCGCCGGCGACACCGAGGTCGGGGACGGACTCCAGCCCCTCCGCGACGAGTTCGGCACGGAGCCGGGCGGGGCCGTCGGGCCCGGTGGCGGTCAGCAGATACACGACGACCCTGTGCGGCTCCGCCGCGCCGCGTCCCGCGGCCAGCCGCCCCTCCTCGATGAGCCGCAGGGCCCGGCGCACCCCGTCGGGTGAGGTGGCGGCGGTGAGAACGGTCCCGTCGGCGGCGGCACCGGACAGGCGGAGGGTACGGGGCCCTTCGGCGCCGGCGAGGACCTCGACCGGGCCGGCGGGCGGCCAGTCGAGCGCGACGCCGTCGAGCCGGACGTACCGCCCGCCGACGGTGACCTGCTCCCCGCGCAACAGCGCGCGCAGCGCGTCGAGATGCTCGCGCAGCAGGGTCAGCGGGGACTCCGCGCGGGCGCCGACCTGACCCATCCAGTCCTGCACACCGTGCCCTACACCGACGATCGCGCGCCCAGGGAACATCCGGTGCAGCGCGGCGACCTCCATCGCGGTGACGGCAACATTCCGCAACGGCACCGGCAACAGCCCGACCCCGATCCGCACCCGCTCCGACCACGCGAGCGCGGCCGCCGCCGCGGAGATCCCACCCTCCCGAAAACAGTCCTCCCACAACCACAACTCCTCAAGCCCCACCCCCTCAGCAACACGAACCACGTCCCGCAGCCGCTCGGGGGGTAGCTGGGGACGGAAGACTGCGCCGAGTGAGGTCATGGGGGAGGTATTACCCGGGGACCGAGTCCGTAACAACCGAATTGCGTTCCGGGAGGCAAGGCATCGGTGTCACGGGCCGACCGAGCCGACGTCCGGTACACGGACCCCGGCCCGGCGGGCGAGTTCCAGTGCCTCGGGGCCGGCTCCATGGGTGTCGGCGGGGAGGCCAGGGCTGTAACTCGGGCGCTGATGGATGACGTAAAGGCGGCGAGGCCCTGGTGCCGCGAGCACTGCGGCGAAGCGGGGATCACCCGCGAACCAGATCTCCCGTACCTGTGCCTTCCGTTCGGCTTTGGCACGCTTGCCGAGGCGTCCACCCCACCAGATGGAGCGCACGTGCGAGTGCAACACCATCGTCACCTGCTGGTCCGGCACCTCTGGGTTGGGGAAGTTCAGCCAGGCGTAGCCATTGCGGACACCGGGGATGTTGCCGATCCCACTCTCCGGAGATTCGTACATCTGCCAGGGGTACTGACGCAGGATGAGCCGCGCGCGAAAGGCTCCCCTCCAATGGGCCCACTGGAGAAATGTCCGGTAGAACGCGTAGGCCATCGGGACGAAGAAGAGCCACAGAGTCCAGGTGATCGACATGCTCACGTACCACGCCAGCAATGCCACCCAGGCGGCGGGCCAGAGGACCTGGCCGAGGGCGGCACAGATCAACAACTTCGTCCAGGCCCGGCGGGTCGCCTGATCGTCCCAGGCCGTTGGATGGGTGGGCGGCGGCATGTCAGTCCTTGCCGGGTACGTCATCGGCTACATCCGGGAGGGGGTTCTCGAAACTGACCGTACTGGCGACGTCCTTGAGCAGGGCACGGTAGTGCCTCGCTCGTGTGACGGATGCTGTTGCGAGCGAGACAATGGCGACACGCCGACCGTCGGGACATGGCACGTAGACGGTGACCTGGAGCAGTTCGCACGGGGCACCGCGGTTCACTTCCGGTGGCACGGTCGTGCGTGTCTGCACGAGAGCGGCAGAGCCGCACGGCAGGTCCAGCATCTCGATGTGCTCGGCATTCTCCGCGCCGGCCGCTGCGCGGGCCGCGAGTACGCTGCGCGGAGCCCAGTCGGTGGCCCGCCGGGCAAGCGTGAAGAGCGACAGCAGCGGACTGCCGCCTCCCTCGTCATCTGCATGCAGACCAAGGCAGCAGTGCACCGTTCCGGCTTCGAGGAGCAGTTGGGCCAGTCGGAGCACCGGACCGTGTCCGGCCAACAGCTCCGCCGCCTCTGCCGGTTCGCGCCCTGCGCTCGTCAGATCCTGCAAGGGAAACGGGACGAACCCGGGAGGCAACGCGAACCAGATGTCGACATCCACGTTCCTGGCCGAGGCATCGATCACGCAGGGAGCGCCGTTCACGAGGCTTCACCTGCGCCACGCAAGAGGAAGTGAAGGGCGCCCATGGTCGCTGGGACGTCGATGCCCAGGGTTCTGGGTCCGTCGAGGAGGTTGCCGACCGTCCTGGCCGCATCGCTGTCCAGGGTGTCGGCAAAGCTGCTTGTCACGCCATAGACGGCTGTGCCGGCCCCCAAGATCGTCGCGGGTTTGTCGATCTTCTCCACGATCGGCGCCAGCCTGCCTCCGAACACCCGTGAATGGGCCAGGAAGCTGGCCGCCCCGCCCGCAGCCTCGGCCTCGGACTTGATCGAGGAGCCGACGGACTTCAGGGAGGTTCCGGCATTGGCTCCGGCTCTCGCCAGCCTCTGCCCGAGGGTCAGCACCTCATCACCCGTTGCCACGAGCGAAAGCAGTTCGCCCGACTCCCCCACCGAGCGCAGTCCGAGGTAACTGCCCTTGGCCACGGCCCCCAACCCCGGCAGCATCCCCAGGAAGTCCCCCGCGACGCCCAGCAGGTTGCCCCAGAAATCGACGTCCAGCTCGCCCTTGGTGAAGCCGTCCTCCAGCGATGACAGGACTTCGGGGTCGCTGACCCGCAGGCCGAAGGCCATTCCGCTGAGCAGGCCCGCCGCCAGGAACAGCATCCAGGGGGCGACGGCCGTGAGGCCGAGCAGTGCGATCACGCCCAGCACGGCGGCGCACGCGCTGAGGATGTCGGAGAGGTTGTCACCCAGCCAGTCGGTGAACTTGTCCCACGCGTTCGGCTCGTGCGGCGCCAGCCTGTGCGTGGCGTCGCAGATGTGCCGGGCCCGCCTGCGCGCGGTCTCCTCGTGCTCGCCGGCGAGGGAGCGGGCGCGCTTGAGTACGTCGTCCAGGTCTCCCTGCGCCGCCGTGACCTTGTTGTTCGCCCTGTGCAGGGCCGAGTCGCCCTTGCCCGCGGTCCGTTCGGTCTCGTCCGCGTGCCCCCGGGCCCGTTGCAGCGCCTCGCGGGCGTCCTTGGCCTCGCCGTCGAGCTTCTTCGCGCGCCGCTGGAACTCCTCCAGCTCCATACCCCAGAGATCCAGTTGCCTGGCCGCCTTGTCGACGGAGTGGGTGCCGTTCTTCAGGTTGAGCGGCAGCGGGCCGCCCTCCAGTTGCGCACGGAAGGCGACGGCCGCGTCTCCCTCCCAGTAGCTGCCGTTCATCAGCTTCGTGACCTTGGAGTGCGCCCTCTCCATCTCCTTGGCGCAGTCGGACAGCTTGCGGTGGATGTCCCGCACCAGGTCGGTGCTGCCGGGCGCCGGGTCGAAGCCGAGATGGGGGTAGGGGCTCGCGGCGGTCACTTGCCCCCGCCCCTGCTCCGCGCCTTCTCCAGTGCCTTCTCCAGGGCCACGTCCACCTCGTGGAAGTCGTCCTTCGCCTTCTTCGTGAGGTCCGTGAGCTCCCCGATCTGCTCGGCGATCTCCTTCGCCCCGTAGCGCCACTCCTCCTGGAACCGGTCACAGGCCTTGTCCAGGTCGTCCGTACCGAGGCCGTCGGCGCCAGGGGCGCACAACGCCTTCTGCAAGCCGGTGAACGACTCCTGCGCCTTCTTCAAATCCCTGAAGAACCTGTCCAGTTCGGTGCTGTCGATCTTCAGCCGGTCAGCCATGTGCATGCCTCGTCACGTGGGTCCGCGTGTCGGAGGAGCCGGGGGCGGCCGGAAGCGGGGCCGCTGAGGTGGTGAGCGCGGCCGAGGGGAGCCGGGCAGGGCGGTTCACTGGGGGACTCCAGGTGGGGCTAGAGGTCTCTTGACCCACTCAACGATCTCCGCGTGCTCGGGTGACACGTATTCGGGCTCCGGACAGGACCTGCCGCCCGCGTTGTGGATACGGTCGGTGCGAGCACCTGGGGTGAAGCCATGGAAGGGGTCGGGTGTGGGGCGCTGGCGGGACGGGCGGGGGACGTTGCTCGTGCACGGGGATGGGGGCCGGGTGGCCGCCGTTCCGCTGGAGATCGCCACGTCCTATCGCGCCCGCACCAAAGGGCTGTTGGGGCGCGATGGCCTGGACGGCGCGATCCTGCTCTCCCCCGCCAACGGGATCCACACCTTCCGGATGCGGATGGCGATCGACGTCGCCTACCTGGACCGCCGGCTGAACGTCATCGCCGTGCGGACGATGCCGCCGGGCCGCCTCGGCCGGCCTCGGCTCCGCTCCCGGCATGTGCTGGAGGCGGAGGCAGGGGCCATGGCCGAGTGGGGGGTGAGGACAGGCGCGCGGGTGACGGTCGAGGCGGAGTAGGGCTTGCCGGCCCGCGCTCCAGGAACTGTCACCACAACCTCGGTCCTCCGTCAGCGGTTCAGGTCCATGACCCCGACTCCCAGGCCTGCGCAGGCCTCTGGCGCGACCGTCGGGGAGCATGGGGTTCGGCCGCGCGACATGCACGGCAGCCGCAACGCCGAAGCCGACGTCGACCCGGCACCCACAGGCGCACGTCATCACGTGCCACCGCCGCGTGGATGAGTCCGGAGACCTGCTTGTCAGCTCTCCGTCCGCGGGAACGTGACCTCCACCCGGCGGTTCTTCTTCCTTCCCTCCTCCGTCGAGTTGTCCGCGATCGGGTACTGCTCGCCGTAGCCGCGTACGTCGAAGGTGATGTTCGGGTCGTTCAGGTCCTGGTCCAGGACGCCCTGTACGGCGTTGGCGCGCTGGCGGGAGAGGACGTCTCCGTGGGCCGAGGTGCCCAGGTTGTCGGTGAAGCCGAAGACGCGGACCTGGGTGGGGTTCTGCTTCCTGATCTCGTCGGCGATCGCCCCGATCCGCGCCTTCGCCGCCGCGCTGAGCTTCGCGCTGTCCTTGCTGAACAGCACCTCGGCCTGGAGGGCGAACGTCACGTCCGCGTTGGTGTCCTCACGCCGTTCGTCACCGCTCTGGTCCTCCACGACCGACTTGATGTCCAGCACCTTGGGGTCGGCCAGGGTGGCACCCTCGGGGAGTTTCAGGTCGGGGTCGGTGGGGTCGATCTTCACGGGGGCGCCGGCGGAGGGTTCCGTGCCCGGGGGGACGCTCGGGTCACCGCCGTCGGCACGGGCGGTCGTCGCGCCGTAGAGATTCGCGACGAGAAGGAGCGTCGCGGCGCCCAAGGTCAGGGGGAGGCGTGGAGTGGTCACTTCGGCCTCACCCGGAGATCTTGATGGTGCCGCTGGAGAAGGTGGGGAGTTGGAGGGTGACTTCGGTGGTGTCGGCCGGTGGGGCGGGGAACTGCATGAAGACGGGGATGGTCTGGCCGGAGTCCACATTCGTGATGCCGGTGCTGGTGAGCGGCCGGCCGTCCGTGTCTCGGAGGACGTAGTAGCGCTTCTTGCCCTTGGAGTCCACCAAGGTGGCCCCGCCGAGAGAGAAGCCGTGTTTGGTGATCTCCGTTTCGTCACCGCTGACCTGAGCGGGGATGACAACCGAGTTGGCACCATCGTTCTTGATGTCCCCGTTGACGGTGACGAAGCCACCCGAGTCCCGCTGAACAGAGGTGATCTGCAGGAGCAGGCCGTCTGTTCCCTTGAGTTCGGCCAACGGCGTCTCGGACTGGCCTTCCTGAGCGCTCGGGTTCGATCCGCTGCCCTTCGAGGCGGAAGCCGACGCCTGGGGCTTGTCCGCCTTGTCGTCACCCCCACCACCGCAGCCGGTTGCCACGGCCAGACCGGCCGCGACCAGCAACGCGACCGTCCCCCTGCGAGCCATCGCAGTGAACCGAATGCTCATCGCACCGCTTCCTTCTTCACTCGTCGATTCGCTTGTCAGTCGGCCAGGTGGACGTCGAAGAGGTCCTCGGGGCCCGGGAGATCCGTGAGATCGCCCGGATCCAGGGTCCAGTTCCGGTCCTTGCAGGTGAGTTCGGGCAGTACGCCACCCGCACCGGACAGCGTGAACGTGCAGAGCGGGTCGATGACGGCCGTGGCGTGTGCCGTGGACTGTATGTTCTCGGTTCCGGGCACGACGGAGTCGCCGACGGTCTTGTTCGTCTTGGCGTCAACCTTGTAACTCAGAGGCGGCTCAGCAACGCAATGTGCCGTCGCGTCGTTCTGAGCCGCCAGTTGGTCGGCGCGCCAGCAGGAATCGGCGACGTTCACGTTGCCGTCGAAGACGTCCTGCCACTTGGTCGGGTCGAGTACGTCCTGCACCCACTGGTCCGTAAGCTCGTCGCGCGTGTTCATGGCCGCGGCGAGCGCCGCCGCGTCGGCGGCCGTCTGGGCACCGTTCCGGTTCACCGCGGCCTGGCCGACCGCGAGGTACGCGAGCGCGAGAAAGAGCAGGCCTCCCACTACGGTGATGTAGATAGGGAAGGCCTGCCCCGAGTCGCCGTAACGGCGAACAGGCATCACGTGATCTTGTTGATCTCCGCAGTGATTTTGGTGAGGATCGTCTGACCGATGCTGGTACCGGTGACCGCCAGCACGATCGCCACCACCACCGCGATGATCCCCAGATACTCGACCGCGGTCTGACCCCGGTCGTCGGCACGGCGCTGCATTGCGACAAGCATCCTCAGCATCAGGTCGCTCATGGTGCTCCCCTCCGGGTTCGGTTCCGATCCTGGCAGCGTATGGCGGAACATACCCGTCGGCGGAGGGTCCGGGGACCCAAATCCGGACCCAGTTCACCCGGTTCATCTCAGGCCACCCCCAGCCACTTGGCCGTCGCCTGGGCGCGGGTGGTGGTGTGGAGTTTGGCGAAGATGCGGTTGATGTGGTTCTTGACCGTCTTCTCGCTGATGAAGCAGACGGCGGCGATCTGCTGGTTGTTCATGCCGGACGCGATGAGGTCCATGATCTCCGCCTCCCTGCCGCTCAGTTGAAACCGGGACTGGGATGACTGTCCCATAGACGGTTGCAGTTGCGAAAGTCTTCGGGCGGCAAATTCCTTTGGCAGAGCTCGGAGTTCTGGCTTTGTGTGTGCAGTTGCGTTGCCTCTGACATGCTCCAGCAACGCGTTCGTCGCCGTCGGTGTGAAGTGCGGGCGGCCCCGGCCCACGTCCCGTACCGCCTGCGTCAGCTGCTGGGTCGTGAACTCGCCGTGGACCAGGTAGCCCCCGGCGCCCAGCCGGACGGCCTCCTGCACGAGGTCCGTCTCGTCGCTGTACGTCAGCATCATGACCGGGGCGACGCGGACCAGGTGGGGCAGGGCCGCGATGCCGTCCACGCCGGGCATGCGGACGTCCAGGAGGATGACGTCGGGTCGGTGGTGCAGGGCCGCCTCGTAGGCCGCGCGGCCGTCCTCGGCCTCCGCCACCACCGTGAGGTCGTCCGCCGCGGAGAGGACGGCCGTCAGGCCCGCGCGGATCACCGGGTTGTCGTCGGCCACCAGGACGCGCAGTGTCCTTGGCTGGTCGGTCATGTCGCCGGTCATAGCAGTGGCACCTCCACTCGGACCTCCGTGCCCTTGACGGTGGTCAGTTGGATGCGGGCGCCCACCGCCGCCGCCCGTTCCGTCATGCCGAGCAGGCCGAAGTGGCCGGTGCGGCGAAGGTCTTCGAGAGACGTGTCCGGAGGGAGGCCCCGGCCGTCGTCGTGGATCGTCACCACCAGGTGGGTGGGGGTGGTGGCCGCCCGTACGTCGACCCTCGTCGCGTGTGCGT
The DNA here is from genome assembly GCF_040296885.1 of Streptomyces sp. NPDC001980. Lineage (NCBI taxonomy): Bacteria > Bacillati > Actinomycetota > Actinomycetes > Kitasatosporales > Streptomycetaceae > Streptomyces > Streptomyces sp. NPDC001980. Next base: position 234,952 of record NZ_JBEOYD010000013.1, read on the forward strand.
GGCGGTGTGCGTTCTCCAGGGCTTCCGCCGCGATGCCCAGCAGCTGGCGGGCGGTGGGAGGCGGGAGCGGGACGGGGGCGGCTGGGCCGTCGTACTTCGCGGGGAGGGCCGTGCGCGCGGTGAAGCCCGCTGCCAGCGACTCCAGTTGGGACAGTACGTCGGCCTCCGGGCCGCCGCGCAGGTCCGTCAGGAGTTCGCGGGACTCCGCCGCCGCCCGGCGTGCCGCCCGCGCCAGCAGTTCCGCCTGCTGCCTGATCAGGGCCGGGTCCAGGCGGTCCGGGGACACGGCCGCCGACGCCGCGAGGCCGTCGGCGACCAGCGCCACCCCGTACAGCGTCTTGGTCACCGAGTCGTGCATCTCGCGGGCCAGCCGGGCGCGTTCCGCGCTCGCCGCCTCGGTCGCGGCCAGGCGGGCCCGGGTCGCGGTCAGGGCCTCGGTGGCGGTGCCGAAGCGAAGCATCAGGTTGCGCAGGGTCGAGCCCATCGCTCCGGTGATGACACAGAGGCCGGGGAGGAGAAGGGACTCGGCCAGTGCGGAGTGGTGCTTCAGCGTCTCCTGCGCCACGAGGAGGATCAGCGACTGGAGGGACGCGAAGACCGCCGCTCCGCGCCAGCTGTAGAGGAGGCCGGCGAGGAGAGGGGTGCAGACGCTGACGTACGCGAGGGTGGTGTCGGGGCCCGCCGAGATCAGGAGGAGGGAGCCGAAGAGGGTGTCGGCGGCCAGGAGGGTGGGGTGGCGCAGGAGGAGAGGGCCGAAGCGCTGCCAGTCCCGGAAGAGGACGTACGAGATCATGAACGTGACGACCACGGCCGAGCCGACCAGGCGGACGCCCAGGCCGGGGCTGGCGTTGAGGAGGGCGGCGGGGGTCGCCACGGCGATCATCGCCAGGCGGAGGCCGAAGACCTGGCGGCACATCGCCTGGAGGGCGCGGATCTCGACCTTCTCGCCGTCCGCAACGGTGGCGCTGTCCGGAGCGGTCGCGCCGTCCGCAACGATGGCGCTGTCCGGAGCGCTCGCGCCGTCCGCAACGGTGGCGCCGTCCACTCCGGTCACGCCGTCCGCTCCGGTGGCGCGGGGCGCGGTCTTCTCCCCGCCCCCGTCATCGTCCTCGCTGGTCGCCACGGTCGTCACCTCCGCCTACTTCCCCGTGACCGACCCGAAGTCGACCCCGGAGCCGAGCAGCAGGCCCGCGGCCAGCAGCAGCATCGTCGCCGGGACCATGAACGTGGTGATCATGAGGGTGGCCCTCGGTACCGCCCGGGCCGCCTTGCGGCGGGCGTTCTGGGCGTCGGTGCGGCGCATGTCCTTGGCCAGCGCGACCAGGGTGTCGACGATCGGCGCGCCCAGTTCCTCGCCCTGCTGGAGTGCCGTCACGAACATCGCCACCTGTTCGGAGTCGTTGCGCCGGCGGAGTTCCGCGAAGGCCTGGCGGCGGCTCATGCCGAGGTCCATCTGGCGGAGGGTGATGCGGAGTTCGTCGGCCCAGGGGCCCTCGTAGTGCGTGGCCACCCGGTCCAGGGCCTGGCGGAAGCCGAGGCCGGCGCCGACCACCACCGCGAGGACGTCGAGGAAGTCCGGCAGGGTGCGTTCGATGACGTCCTTGCGGAGGCGGATCGCCGACCAGATGCCGACCTCCGTCCAGAACGCGCCGAAGAGGAGCAGCAGGACGGCGACCAGCCACTGGCCGCGGAGGAGGAAGACCAGGAAGCCGGTGCCGCCCAGGGCGCCGTAGACGGCGCGGCGGGCCGCGTAACGGTCGATGGTCAGGCCGCCGGGGTTGCCCGCCAGGTCGATCCTGCGGCGGTACTTGGCCACCTGGCGCGGGCCCATCAGGCGCAGCACGGCGGGCGCGTAGCGCATGCCCATGCGGTCGATGAGGGAGTTGGCGGCGCCGGTGCGGGTGGCGCCCACCTCCAGGGCGATCGCCAGGTCGGAGGGGAGCTTCGCGTCCGCGCGGTACATGCGGACGCCCGCGAAGACGCCGTAGACGGCGAGGGCCATGAGGAGGGCCAGGAGGAGTGCCATGTGACATACCACCTCTTACCTATACGTCGATGCGGCTCAGGCGGCGGATGAGGACGAACCCGATGACGTACAGCCCGAAGGCGATGAGCACGGCCGCCTGGCCGAGCCCGGTGCCCGTCATGCGTGCCAGGGTGCCGTCCTTGACCCCGTTCATCAGGAACAGGGCGCCGACGCCGAGGACCGGGACGGCGTACGAGGTCATCGTCACCTGGGAGAGCTGGGTGCGGATCTCCCGGCGGGTCTCCTTGCGCTCCTCCAGGGTCTCGGTGAGGTTGCGCAGGGCGGAGACGACCTGGCCGCCGGCCCGGTTGGAGAGGACGAGCGTGGTGACGAGGACGACCAGTTCCCGGGACGGGAGCCGGTCGGCGAGCTCGCCGAGCGCGTCGTCCATGGAGTGGCCGATCGCCAACTGGTCGGCGACCTTGGCGAGTTCCTCGCCGGCGGGGGCCTCCAGCTCCTCCGCCGCCATGCCGATCGCGGTGCGCAGGGCGAGGCCGGCGTGGGTGGCGTTGGCCAGGATGCGGGCCAGTTCGGGGAGCTGGGCGATGAACCGCTCGATGCGCTTCTGCCGCTGCCAGTTGAGGAACTGGACGGCGGCGAAGACGCCGAGCAGGCCGGCGATCGGGCCGAAGAAGGGGGCGAGGGCGGCCTGGCCGATGAGCCAGAGGGCTGCGACGGCGGCGAGCATGTAGACGAGGAACTCGCCGGGCGTCACGTCCAGGCCCGTCGCCGCCAGGCGGAGTTCCAGGCGGCGGCCGGCCGACGTGCCGCGCAGGCGGCGGTCCAGGGTGCGGAACCGGCGCCGGCGGCCGGTGAGCGGGCCCTGGCCGGTGTAGGAGAGACGGTCCACCAGGGCGGCGCGCTGGGCCCGGCCGGAGGCGTAGGTGTGCAGGCCCACCACGGCCAGGAGACAGGCCAGCAGGGTGATGCCGGTGGTGAGGGTGACGAGGTCGTGGAGGGACATGGGCCGCCTACCGGGCTTCTCGGGTGGTGAGCTGGTCGAAGTGCTGGGCCACGCCGAAGGCCTGCGGGATCGGCTGGCTCGCCATGTAGAGGCGGTCGGCGGTGCGGCGCGGGAGCGGGAAGTACTGGAAGGTGCCGTAGACCCGCCCGTCGTGGGTCAGGGGCTGGGCGTCGAAGCGGGCCACGGTCGTCAGCCGGTACGGCTCGCTGCCGTGGCTGTCGAGCATCGCGATCTCGGTGATCCGGCGGGCGCCGTCCGCGAACCGGGTCAGCTGGACGATGACCTCGACCGCGCTGTTGATCTGGTCGTGCAGGGCGACGAAGGGGACCTCGACGTCCGACATGGAGGCCAGGGTCTGGAGCCGGGTCAGCGCGTCCTCGGCGCTGTTGGCGTGGACGGTGGCGAGCGAGCCGTCGTGGCCCGTGGACATGGCCTGCAGCATGTCCAGGGACTCGCCGCCGCGGACCTCGCCGACCACGATCCGGTCCGGCCGCATCCGCAGGGAGTTGCGGACCAGGTCGCGGATGGTGACCTGGCCCTTGCCCTCGACGTTCGCCGGACGGGACTCCAGGCGGACCACGTGGGTCTGCTGGAGCTGGAGTTCGGCGGAGTCCTCGATGGTGATGATGCGTTCGTGGGCCGGGATCAGGCCGGACAGGGCGTTGAGGAGGGTGGTCTTCCCGGTGCCGGTGGCGCCGGAGACGATGATGTTGAACTTCGCCTGCACCAGGCCCGCCAGCAGGAACACCATGTGCTCGTCGAGCGAGCCGAAGCCGATCAGCTCCTGGAGGGTGAAGGAGCGCGGGAAGCGGCGGATGGTGAGGGTGGGGCCGGTCAGGGAGAGCGGCGGGATGATGACGTTGACGCGTTCGCCGGAGGGGAGGCGGGCGTCGACCATGGGGTTCGACTCGTCGACGCGGCGGTTGACCGTGGAGACGATGCGTTCGATGGTCTGCATCAGCTGGTCGGCCGAGACGAAGCGGAGCGGCAACTGCTCCACGCGGCCGCCGCGTTCGACGAAGATCGCGTCCGGGCCGTTCACCATGATTTCCGTGATCGACGCGTCTTCGAGGAGTGGTTCCAGGATGCCGAGGCCGAGGGCCTCGTCGACGACGCGGCGGATCAGCTGGGAGCGTTCGACGGTCGACAGGACCGGGCCCTCGCGGCTGATGATGTGGCCGAGGACGCGTTCGAGACGGGCCCGGCGCTCGGCGGCGGCCAGCGCGCTCATCTCGGCGAGGTCGATCTCCTCCAGGAGCTTGGCCCGGTACGAGGAGACCAGGTGGCCGTCCTCGCCCCGACTGCCGTGCTCCTCGGGGGAGTTGATGCGTGCCCGCAGGCTCATGGTTGCCGTGCTCCTCGTTCAGTGGTCGACGGGCATCGTGGCGGACTTGGTGGCGTTGCCGAGATCCCAGACGATCTTCGGGATGTGGACCGTGGCGGTGACGGTGACCGAGTCGCCGCCGCCGGAGGAGGCACAGCTCACGTCGATCCCGCCGCTGACCGCGGACGAGCAGGCGGCGCCGACGTCCTCCCGCAGCGAGGCCGCGCGTGCCCCCGCCCGCGCCGCCGTCCCGGCCTGCTCGGCGGCGTAGGCGACGGCGCCGAGCTGGATGCCGGCCAGGCCGACGAGGAGGAGGATCGGGAGGAAGCCGATGTACTCGATGGCGACTTGGCCGCGGTCGCGGTACTGCCGATGGGGGTGCATCTCAGTTCTTCACCTCCTCGACCGTGCCGGCGTGGCCGTGCACGGTGACGGGGAAGTCGATCGAGCCGGGGAACAGGACCGGGACGCGCAGGGAGACGTCCGCGGTCACCGTGCCGGTGCCGCCGCACTGGTCCACCGTGGCTCCCGCCCGCCAGGCGCCGGAGAGGTCCTCCAGCGCGGCGCGCTGACAGACGCCGAAGCGTTCCCCGCGGGGGACGGCGGTGCCCGCCCGTACGCCCTCGTCGGCGGCGTTGCCCGCGAGGGTGAAGGCGTAGCCCACGAGGACGGCCTGCCACATGAGCACCAGGGTGAGGATGATGACCGGGGTCATGCCGAGGAGTTCTATGGAGACCTGTCCGCGGTCGCGCGGTCGTCGGGCGGGCGCGGCGCCGTCGTGGCTGGTCGCGCCCCCGCGGCGGTAGCCGCATATCCAATGCAGCCCCGCGCCCCTGAAGGGGCGCTGAGCGCCCCGCAGGGGCGCGGGGAACTGCGCGCTCAGGCCCCACGCACCCGCACCCGACCGACGAACCAACGACCCCGAGCCCGCCCGACCGCGCCTCACGGCAGCTCCTTCCGCCGCCGGAACCCCACCGCCGCCCGCTCCCCGCCCCGTGCCCGCCCGGCGGACCGGCGTGGCGGCGCCCCCTCCCCCGTCCGCACCAGCCCCAGCTCCCCCGCCAGCGCCCACAGCGCCTGCTTCACCGTGCTCCGCGCGTCCAGTTCGTGCATCCGGCCCGCGTCCACCGCGCCCTGGAGCTCCTTGAAGTTCGCCGGGATCGGGGTGCCCGCCAGTGCGGTTCCGGTGATGCGCTGGATCAGCGCCGGCTGGATCTCCGTACCCCTCGTGTGCCGGTTGACCACCACCGTCGTCTCCTCGGCCTTGCGGATCTGCAGCCGGTCCCACATCCGTACCGTCCGCTTGGCCGCCCGTACGGCGACCACGTCCGGCGTGGTGACCAGGAGGGCCAGGTCGGCGGTCTCCACGGCCGCCGCGCCGGCCCCGCCGAGCTGGGCGCCGCAGTCGACGATCACCACCTCGTAGCGGGAGCGCAGGGCGCTGAGGATCTGGCGGGTGGCGCGGTCGGTGACCTCCTCGCCGCGTTCGCCCTCGGCCGGGGCCAGGAGCAGGGCCAGCCCGGAGTCGTGGCGGAAGACGGCCTCGGCCATGACCCGCGGGGAGATGTCGTTGACCGCGGCGAGGTCGGCGACCGAGCGGCGGAACTGGACGTCCAGGTAGGAGGCGACGTCCCCGGTCTGGAGGTCGAGGTCGAGGAGGGCGGTGGAGTGGCCGGAGGCCTGCGCGGCGAGGGCGATCTGGACGGCGACGAGGGTCGCGCCGGTGCCGCCCTTCGCGCCGCTGACGGTGACGACGGTGCCGCCGACGCCGGCGAACACGTCGGCGCCGTGGCCGAGATGGCGCCGTACGCCGGTGGACCACTGGGCGACGGCCTGGACGCGGCCGGCCAGCTCCTCGTAGCTCAGCGGGAGCCCGACCAGGCCGCGGGCGCCGGAGTCCATCGCGGCGGCGAACAGGCCGGGGCTGGTGTCGGTGGTGACCAGGACGACGCCCACGGCGGGGAAGCGCAGGGCGACCTCGCGGATCAGTTCGAGGGCGGGGACGGGGCCGATGCGTTCGTGGACGACGACGACCTCGGGGAGTTCGTCGACGGACTCGGCGGCGGACCGGGCGAGGGTGTCGACGAGTTGCGTGGAGTCGACGACGGGGGCCAGCGGTTCGGCGTCCGGGAGCTGGCTGAGCAGGGAGACCAGGGAGCGGGCGGCGTCCGCGTCACCGACGGCGGGGAGGATCCTGATGGGCATGGAGGGCGCCTCTCACTTGTCCGTCGCGAGTTCGTAGGTGCGGTCCTTGTCCGGCACGGTGGTCGTCGTACCGGGCGCGACCAGGGCGAGCCGGACCCGCTGGGCGAAGGACTCCGCGTAGGTGAGGCGCTGGGCGTCGAGTGTGGACAGCGCGAAGGTGATGGGGACGGCGTCGCTGGGCTGCTGGTTCCGGTTGTCCGGGTCCACGTAGCTGAGCTGGGCTCCGACGTCCAGGACCCGGGCGTCGGTCACGATGATCTTCGACTCGTCGGGGTCGCTCTGCTGCTTGCCCTCGAAGGTGGCGTAGACGTTGACCCGCGAGCCCGGGGTGATCTTGCCGGCCACCCCGGTGGCCGCGTCGATCATGATGGCGACCTCCTGCTCGCCCGGCTTCAGCTCGGGCTGGTCGACGATCATGTCGGTCTGGAGCAGCGAGCCCTTCTTCAGGGTGGTGACCGCGATCTTGCCCTGGATCTGGCTGAGGCTGGTGACCGCGTTGGCGGACAGCCACCGCTCGGGCAGCGAGATCTTCTTGAACTGGCTCGCGCTCAGCGTGGTGTACGGCGTGACGTCGGACCGGAGTTCGTACGCGGTGACCTTGGGGCCGACCTCGGACTTCGCGTTGTCGATGACCGAGAGCACGCCGGCGAACGCGGCGAGCGCGCAGACGACCGACAGGATCAGGAGTATCACGCCGCGGCGCTGACGGGAGTTCATGGACCGTGCGACCTCATCGGGGAAGCGGGGAGGGTGGGGGAGCCGAGCGGTGGGTGGTACGGACCGGCCCGGGGTGTCAGGCGGGCGTCCGCTGTTCCAGCGCGCGGGGCGCCGGCGGGTCGTAGTCGGGCGGTGTGGCGGAGCAGAAGACGCAGCGGTCGCCGATGACGTCGATGCCGCACCAGTGGCAGCTGGTCTGCCGTACCGAGGTGACCAGTTGGTAGAGGACCGACAGGTCGGCGAGGTAGCTGGTGAACTCGATCATCCGGCCGGTGCCCCACCACTCGGGGGACTCGGCGGGCAGCGGGGTCTCGCGCAGACCGTGCGCGCCCCAGGCCTTGGCGAGGCCGCCGATCCAGTCGGACTGCAGCTGCCCCCTGGCGACCAGCATCCAGGTGCTGAACTCGGGGCCGTTCAGCACGGTCTCCGGGGCGATCCGGACCAGTTGCGGCTCGGGGTGGGCGACGACCCCGAACTGGGTGCCGGGCATCCAGGACTTGGCGTGCGCCTTGAGGCCGACCGGGACGCGGTCCAGCTTGGCGACGGAGCCGAGGACGGCGCCGGAGTGGATGTAGTGGGTGAGCAGCCGGCCGGCCGACGCGAGCACGCCGGGACTGAGGTCGCAGGAGGCCAGCTGCCGCAGCTGCCGGGCCAGGACGGCGATGCCGAGCGGCGGCAGGGCGGGGCGGAACAGCGCGATCCGGTCGCTCTCCAGGAGGGAGCGGAGGGTGTGCAGGCGCCGGACCACGGCCTCCGGTACGGCGTCCGAGTACACGACGACCACGTGTCCGTACTGCTCGATGAGGGCCACGAGCTCGGCGAGGGTGTGGTCGAGGGGCCGCTGGTCGAGGTCCCGGAGGACGACCGCGGGCATGGTCCGCTCGTCCTGGACCGGCAGCGCCATGTCGGCACTGGTCACGGCAATGGCAGTTGGCACGCGCAGCTCCCCGCTCTTCACACCCGGCGGCCCACCGGTGTTACTCCAATGAGCCGGGACGACTTCATTGCGTGACTTCCTCAGCACTGTAACCACGCGCCTGTGACCGGAGAACAGCGTTTGTGTAGCTGTCTGGGATCCGTGACCGCACAAGTGACGCCAAAACGGGACAGGTTGAGCATATGACCGAGGCTCGTTCAGCCCCACGGAGACTTCCCCGGACCTTTGAATTTGGTCTGGACCTATTGACACGTGAATTGGTCTGGACCACCTTGATTGTCATGCCCAGACTCATCCCCCGGCTCGTGTCCCGGCATGCCGGACAGCGACGCATCCGCACCTGGTCGGCCGTGGCCACCCTCGCCACGGCACTCGCGATGGCGGGCCTGGCCTCCGCGCCGGCCTCCGCCGCCGACGTCAACAACGTGAAGAACCCCGGCTTCGAGTCGGGCCTGTCCAACTGGACCTGTTCCGCGGCCAGCGGGACGACGGTCTCCTCCCCCGTGCACTCCGGCGCCGCCGCCCTGAAGGCGACCCCGGCCGGGCAGGACTACGCCCAGTGCAGCCAGACGGTGGCGGTCAAGGCCAACTCGACCTACACGCTCAGCGCGTGGGTCCAGGGCTCCTACACCTACCTCGGGGTGACCGGCACCGGCACCACGGACGTGTCGACCTGGACCCCGAACACGTCCTGGACGCAGCTGTCGACGACCTTCACCACCGGCGCCTCGACCACCTCGGTGACGGTCTGGACGCACGGCTGGTACGGCCAGCCCGCCTACTACGCCGACGACGTCTCGGTCTACGGCCCCGACGGCGGGGGCGGCTCCGACCCGGCCCCGACCGTCCCGGCGACCCCGGCCGGCCTCGCGGTCTCCGGTACGACGTCGTCCTCCGCGTCGCTGTCCTGGAGCGCGGTGTCGGGCGCGACCGGCTACAACGTCTACCAGAACGGCACCAAGGTCTCGGCGGTCACCGGCGCCTCGGCGACGATCACCGGACTCGCGGCCTCGACGTCGTACTCGTTCCAGGTCACCGCGACCAACTCGGCCGGTGAGTCGGCGAAGTCGTCGGCGGTGACGGCGACCACGACCGCGTCCGGCGGCAACGGCGGCGGCTCGCTGCCCAAGCACGCGGTGACGGGCTACTGGCAGAACTTCAACAACGGCGCCACCGTCCAGAAGATCTCGGACGTGCCGTCCTCGTACGACATCATCGCCGTCGCCTTCGCGGACGCGACCAGCACACCGGGCGCGGTCAGCTTCACCCTCGACTCCGCCGGTCTCGGCGGGTACACGGTCGACCAGTTCAAGGCCGACATCCAGGCCAAGAAGGCGGCCGGCAAGAAGGTCATCATCTCGATCGGCGGCCAGAACGGCACGATCTCGGTGAGCGACTCGGCGTCCGCGACGAACTTCGCCAACTCCGTGTATTCGCTGATGCAGACGTACGGCTTCGACGGCGTCGACATCGACCTGGAGAACGGCATCAACGCCACCTACATGAGCCAGGCGCTGCGCTCGCTGTCGTCGAAGGCGGGCTCGTCGCTGATCATCACGATGGCCCCGCAGACGATCGACATGCAGTCGACGTCCAACGGGTACTTCCAGACGGCCCTGAACGTCAAGGACATCCTCACGGTCGTCAACATGCAGTACTACAACAGCGGTTCCATGCTGGGCTGCGACGGCAAGGTGTACAGCCAGGGCTCGGTGGACTTCCTCACCGCGCTCGCCTGCATCCAGCTCCAGGGCGGACTGTCGCCGTCCCAGGTGGGCCTCGGCCTGCCGGCGTCGACCAGCGCGGCGGGCAGCGGCTACGTCTCGCCGACCGTGGTCAACAACGCCCTCGACTGCCTGACCAAGCTCACCAACTGCGGCTCCTTCAAGCCGTCGACCGCGTACCCCGACCTGCGGGGCGCGATGACCTGGTCGACGAACTGGGACGCGGCGGCCGGGAACGCGTGGTCGTCCTCGGTGGGCGCCCACGTGCACGCACTGCCGTAACCCGTGCAGGGGTCCCTACGTCTCCAACCCGGCCGCTTCCCGTTCCGCGACCGACAGCGGCGCCGCCGCCAAC